>PLDW01000314.1 GCA_003136315.1 Gemmataceae bacterium
CGTCTCGGTCCAGAACGGGCGGATCCGCCTGGTGGGGTCGTCGGGATGCTCGCCTACGCCGCCGGTGGTCGGGCGTAGCCCGACCACCGGCTAATCGCTTCGACCCCAAGGGGGTCGTTTGATCCACCCGCCTTCGCCGGGTCCGCTAGAGGGCGAGCGCGACCGGTTACGCCTGAATCCAATCGCACACCCGATCTCGGGGGTGTTCCTGGACCAGTGCGAGAGCGGTTTAACGCCAGTCGAGGAACGTGTTCTCCATATCCTCACCCCATTTTTTCAAGTCGTTGATCCCCTCCCGGACAAATACCGTCCGGCTTCCGCCGCCATCCGCCCCACTCACCCTCACCTGCCATTCGATGTGGAACAACTTGTTGCCGCGTCCTTGCCTTTGTTCCCACTTGGCGTGCCAGCTTCCGCACGCCAAGTGCTTTCCGTCTGGTGCCCAGCGGATACCAAAGTTGAAATTGGTGTGGAGAACTCCGTCCGGTGCTTCACCCCCCGTCTCCGAAGCGACCACCGTTTTCACCCCGCTTGCGAGGTCAAGCACCACCAGTTCAAAGCCGGTTATCATCCGAGCACCGTTCGGAGTGGCGACGCCACTCACCAAAAACTCGGAAAACGCAACTCGTTTTCCGTCGGGAGAGATGGCAACAGTTCCCCAGGGCGAGCATGGGGAAATCAGTTCTTTTACCATCTTTCCGTCCCGGGAGACCTGGCAGAGGCTAGACCGGGAGGTTCGAGCACTCCATGACAGAGATTCCTCACTCCGGACTGTCAGGAACCATGTCCCGTCTGGCGACCAGTCTGCCACCCGATGGCCGGCGGGCAGGACTAACTCTTCCTCCTTGCCGGACCGGACATCGATTACGGTATACCTGCAGGTGGTGGGGAGAAGAAGCCAGTTGTCCGCGTGAACTCCGATGGCTTGCTTGCCATCAGCGGACCAGGCCACGATTCTTGGCATCTCCTTGCCATGAAACAAGATCTGATTGGTGCTGGTGTCCTTCACCGGCTGCGCGCTCGTCGGCGGGCCGAGTGTGAGCAGTTGGAAGCCGTTGCGAGCGTGAAGTGGAAGCCGGCCATCCGGTGTGGCGCGGCCGATCGGAAGGACGCTCGACTTGCCAGTGGCGACAAGGCTCTGAGGGCTTACGGCAGTGATCCGGGCCACATCCGTCGCACTCAGGTGGGCGAGTTCTCGACCCTCGGGTGTCAGGACCACAATCTCCCGGGGCGAGGCGAAGATCAGTCGGGACGTATCCTCTCGCACGACCGGCTTCGGTGCCGGCGCGGCTTCCGGTTCCAGCTTCGGCGGCCGATCCCCGGCAACCACCAGCGCGGTCGTCACTAGAACCACGCTCGCCGCCAGCAGCCATCCTCGGCGTTTGGTCTTCATGATCGTCTCCATCAATAACTCGACATCGCGGGAAGGAATCGCGGAGGAGCGAGCCAACCGACGGGCCTCGACAGCCACAGCCGGGCAGGCGGCCACACTGGCGACCGCTCCCAGCACTGCCGCCCCGAGGCCACGGTCGCGCAGACGGTCCGCGAGCACCCGCCTGGCCGCGGCGAGCCGGCTGGAGAGGGTTCCCTCGGGGATGCCCAACTCACGAGCCGCCTCCGCTCGTGAGCGTCCCTCCAGCTCGCAAAGAACCACTGCCGCGCGGTAGGCATCCGACAGCCCCGCCACCGCCTCCAGAACGGCATGGGCGTCGTCTGGGTCGGATGCGTCACCCGGCCTGGCGGGCACATCCGGGAGTTCAGCGACCAGAGACTCCCTGGACCGCCTCCGACACGTTCGCGCCAGGGCTTTTCGGGCTGCCCTGACTGCCACCGTGTAGAGCCACCCGCCCAGCGCTGAGCCCGACCGAACCAGGCTCGCCCTGCGGGCGAGAGCCAGGAACGTGGCCTGAAACGCATCGTCCGCATCGTCGCGGTTACCGGTGATTCGCCGACAGACAGCGAGGACAACCGGACCGTGCCGACGGACGAGTTCGGTAAACGCCTCCTCATCCCGGTCGGCGAGGAACCGACCGAGCAACTCGGTGTCGGTGTCGGGCCGCGCCGTGAATCGTGCGAGGGAAGCGAGTGACGAGAGCGGCATCCGTACCGCGAGCATGGATCTGACCTCCGCAACCGGCATCCATGCCGGTCACAGGTTTAGTTCCTGGGACCGACCCAGCGCGTCGGTCGAGGTCCGGAATGTCTGCCTGATGCATCCGGACTTGGTTTTGGAGTGACGAGAGACGGACGCCCCACCTCCGCCGATTTCCACCCCCGGTCAACTCGGCAGGTGGTAGGGGAGCAGTTGACGGAGTGGGGGGAGTGCGGCCCCATTTCCCTTGTTCGCTCGAAGCGGCGTCGGCTCAATACCGTGGCGCAGGATGAGTACGTCAAATGTCCCGAGAAGGTTTCCGGGAGGGAGGTTGTTGGGATTGGCAGGCCGGGCACAGGTCGGCTGGGGCCGGACATCGACATTATGGGGCTTACCGTTGCAGTCCGCGGGGCTGATCGGAGGAGGGTGAAGGCACTGAATAGCGCTGAGTGCCATACCGGAGGTGAAGATATGGCGACAGGCTGGGTTTGTCGCTTGGAGGTACTTTGCCACCAGCAGGACAAGGACGTGGTTGAGGCCATACCCCTGGCTCAAGTGGGTACAGGAGTGGACGAGGGTGACGGAATGGAAATCCGTCCGAATCAGTCTTTGGAGAGCAGCCTCCACCCGGGGGTAGGCGAGCAAGGCGGTCGCGACCCGATCATGTTCCCGGTGAAGCCGTTCCAAGGTCGCGTGATCGAAGTGAGAATCGTATCCTGGACCCCAGGCAAACGCCCGGAGTGCCTGATCCTCGGCATCTCGGAGGTCTGCCACTGCCGCGAGGGCCGTCGCGGGCAGGTTCTTCCACAGTTCGACGGCGGTCTCGCACCGGGTCGTGACCCGCAAGAAGTCCTGCAACGCGCCGTCACCGCCACCCGAGATCAATACCCGTGGCGGGTTGTTGGGGCACCCCAAGTTCGGGAGAGAGAACGGATCGGTCGCCCAGAACTCGAACCCGCGGTAGGGGCTGGGGGGCGCAAGGTAAGTCTTCTCCTCCCCGAACCCCATCGCCAGCACCACAATCCCGAACGGGTCTTGGCGGACCTGCCCGGTTTGCAGGTCCGTCCAATCGACCAGAATCGGGTTCCTGTTGCCGGCGGCATTGAACGCTGCGGCAGGTGGGGTGGGGGGCACGATGACATCCGCTGGCAACCGCATCGTCAGTAGCCCCTGCAGACGAGGGTACTGGCGGATGAACTGGATTTCCCACTCTCTCGCGAGGGAAGAAGCCCAATGGGGTCTCGGCCACTCGAGCGGCATCCCGGGTGTCCCGGGCCAGGGGAACGCGCCGGCGTCCCAGTGACCGACAAGCCAGTCGTACTGGGTCGGGTGGACCATACGGGTCTGACACTGGGCGTGGCGGGAGAAGAGCCGGTCCCTCTCAAACAGGGTCACCGGCACACCCCGGTCGGCAGCACGGAGTGCGGCGGTTACCCCGGCGGCCCCAGCACCGACGATCGCCAGCGGGCTCGCAATGTGGATGAGCCCCTGTTCGATCGCCCGATCAACAATCAATTGCCCGCGGAGCATTTGGTCCCGAATCGAGATCGGCCACAGGCGGCCGCCGATGTAGAACAGGTAGGAATCGATCAGGTGAGCATTGAGAAAGGCGTCTGTGGTGCGCATGGGGTAAAGTTCAACCCAGCGAGGGCGGGGCCAGTCAGGGGTCAGGGGGTGGGCGGCTTCTTCCGGAAAAGGGCCTCCACTTCGGCACGAGGCCACCGGAACGGCGGATCCCCATAGAACTCTAGTCGGCTCTTGTAATCGGTTTCATCCTCGACAGTGTTGAACGACGGTTCCGGCAGCGGGATCGGCAGGGGACGATCGTCTGCCGGTCGGAGCCACCCGAATAACTCGAGGTCGAGTTTGAACTGATCGAGCTGAACGGGCCTTCCTCGATCGTAAACCGGTTGCCACTTCAGTCGCAGGTTGGCTCCCGCCGTTACCACTGGTCGCGAAGCGTCGAGTTCTTCGTAAGTTTTCGGGTCGATCGGCCACATGAGAGCGATAATAGTTGTAACGAACACACGTTCTGGCTTCGACTTGGTCGCAAGGCATTCGCGCAGGTCTTTGACCCAGTCCGCCATACTGACCCAGTTTTGGCCAACCTGGAGCCAGAAGTCTAAGTCGAGACCGACGAACTGGAGTTGGTCAAGAGGGAGCCTCTGGCAGTGGGAATGCCAGAACGAATCGGCCGCGGGGAAAGACGGCCCATCCACCAGGACGACATCGGGTTCAGGCGGCATACGACACCCGTGGGGCAGGGTGTGGAACGGTCAACGTAGTAATCACTTGGGTCTAACCGGTCGGACGCGGTCAGCGACCGAATCGGTGTCCTTATGGGGTACGAGGCCAACCAGTTACACCCGGATTCATTGTTACCCGTTTGCCGCGCAGCAACAACCCCAATCGAGTCGACAATTGATGGCGGGATCACCGTTCTCGCTGAGCACCGAGTGGTTTGACAGTAGTGATCTGTGGCCATGTTGTACTCCTACAAGGCCACCCAGGTCTCATCGCCAGTTGCGTTGCGAACACGCTCTCGATTGGCTGATGGACACAGGAAACGCCTCTGTCACGGAGCAGCCCCGCTAGCTGGCTACCCCTTCCGCTTCCGTGTCGGAGCAGCAGCTGGCCCCGCGGCAGTGGCGGCGAGCCGTTTCAAGAGGGCGATCTGGCCGGCGTGGTAAACGTCGTGAAGAGCGATCCCGGAGATCGTCCGGAGGTGGGAGAGCTTCGCCCCTTCCGGGATGACGTGAAGCTGGGATGGGTCGAAGCTCGCGACCGCGGCCCGGAGCCGCCGGTGGGTGTCGTCTAGCAAGGCCAAGTCGGCTTTCCAGGCCACTTCCCAGTCGTCTGGGTGGACGGCCGGATCGGGCCGGGTGAACCAGTTCGATCCCTTCAGTGGGAAGGAGCCGCGGTCCTCCCCGGTGATCCGGCGACGGACCGTGTACTTCCAGTAGGCCGCGTGGACGGCATGCTCCCACACGTTGTGCCGGCCCAGGGCGGGGCGGAACGCAGCAGTCGCGGCTTTGATACGGCGGAGTGGCCCGCGGAGGTTCGGGCCGTGCCACGCTTTCTGATCGAACGCCTCATCGATCAGATGGAGGAGCAGGGCCACGGCCGGGTCGGGGGGGAGATCAGGCATCGATCGGCTCGTCGTGGGGGGTTGGTATCGGCCGGCGTGGGCACCGGTCGGGGCGTGGAACCGACTTTACCGGGAGACGGACCGGCCGACCATGTCGAAGGTCGGTAGCCACCAGCCGGGAGGTCCATAAGTTAAGCGGAGTTTGCGCTGGACTTACCCCGGGCTGTCGTGCCCCGCGAGACGCACTGCACACCATGCCGAAACGCACCGATATCCACAAAATTCTGCTCATCGGGTCAGGCCCCATCATCATCGGGCAGGCTTGCGAATTCGACTACTCTGGCACCCAGGCATGCAAGGCCCTGCGGGAAGAAGGTTACTCGGTCGTGTTGGTGAACTCCAACCCGGCCACCATCATGACCGACCCAGAGACCGCCGACCGGACGTACATCGAACCGATCACCTGGCAGGTGGTCGAGAAGATCATCGCCGCCGAGCGACCCGACGCCCTGCTCCCGACCCTCGGCGGGCAAACCGCCCTGAACACGGCGATGGACCTCGTCAAGCACAAGGTGCTTGAGAAGTACGGCGTCGAGATGATCGGGGCCAGGGCCGATGTCATCGATAAGGCCGAGGATCGCCAGAAATTCAAGGATGCGATGCTCAAGATCGGACTCGCGGTTCCGACGAGTGGGGTCGCCCGGTCGCTTGGCGAGGCACTCGACATCGTTGACAGGGTCGGCCTCCCGTGCGTCCTCCGGCCGAGCTTCACGATGGGTGGGAGTGGCGGCGGGATTGCCTACAACCGGGAGGAATTTGTCGAGCTGATCACCAAGGGAATTCAGCTCAGCCCGGTTGGCGAGGTGCTGATCGAAGAATCGGTCATCGGGTGGAAAGAGTTCGAGTTGGAGGTGATGCGTGACCACGCCGATAACGTGGTCATCATCTGCTCGATCGAGAACCTCGACCCGATGGGGGTGCATACCGGCGATAGCATCACCGTCGCCCCGATCCAGACACTCAGCGACAAGGAATACCAGCGGATGCGTGACGCTGCCAAGGCCGTCATCCGCGAAATCGGGGTGGAGACGGGTGGCTCGAATATCCAGTTCGCGGTCAACCCGGCCGACGGCCGGATGATCGTGATCGAGATGAACCCGCGGGTCAGTCGGTCGAGCGCTCTGGCCTCGAAAGCGACCGGGTTTCCGATCGCCAAAATCGCTGCCAAACTGGCCGTCGGGTACACACTTGATGAGTTGAGAAACGACATCACCTCGCCACGCGGCGAGGGGGCCGGCGGAAATTCATCGACCACCGCCACCGAACCGTTCCTCTCGGCCTGCTTCGAGCCAACAATTGATTACGTCGTCACCAAGGTTCCGCGATTCGCATTTGAAAAATTTCCCGAAGCGGACCCGATTCTGACGACCCAGATGAAGTCGGTCGGGGAGACGATGGCGATCGGGCGGACATTCAAGGAATCGCTCCAGAAAGCTCTCCGGGGTCTGGAAGTCGGGCGGTTCGGGCTCGGCTGCGACCGCCGCGACCGCTGGGGTGGGACCGACCACCCAACCCCGGACGAGATCACCCAGAAGCTGGCCCGGCCAAACAGCGAGCGGGTGTGGTTCCTTCGCTACGCGATGAAGGCCGGGATGACCGTCGAGGAGGTCCACCAGCGGACCAAGATCGACCGCTGGTTTCTGACCGCAATCGCCGACCTGATCCAGATGGAGGAAGAGTTGCAGAGTTGCCTGGGGCTGGACAAGGCAACTCCGGAGTTACTGCTGAAAGCGAAGCAACACGGGTTCGTCGACCGCCAACTCGCGACCATCTGGAACTGCCCGGAGGGCGAAGTCCGACGGGTCCGGAAGGAGTTTGGGATCGAGGCGGTGTTCAAATCCGTCGACACTTGCGCTGCCGAGTTCGAGGCGTACACCCCATACTACTACTCGACATATGAAGCACCCGCATCTGAAGCGCGAAGCGCGGAACGCGGAACGGGGAACGGACTCGGAGCGCGGAACGCGGAACTCGGAACGCGGAACGGACTCGGAGCGCGGAACGCGGAACGCGGAGCGGGGAACGAAGAGCACGAAACCCGGAACGAAGAGGAAGATGATTCTTCCGTTCCGCGTTCCGCGTTCCGCGTTCCGCGCTCCGAAGCGGTTCCGCGCTCCGAAGACGAGGTCCGTCCCCCGACCGGGAAGCAGCGGATCATGATCCTCGGCGGCGGCCCGAACCGAATCGGTCAGGGGATCGAGTTCGACTATTGCTGCGTCCAGGCTGCGTTCGCGCTGCGGGCCGCCGGGTACGAAGTCATCATGGTGAACTCGAACCCGGAGACGGTCAGTACCGACTACGACACCTCTGACCATCTCTTCTTCGAACCGCTGACTGTCGAGGATGTGCTCAACATCCATGACCGGATGAAGCCCGACGGAGTGATCGTCCAGTTCGGGGGACAAACCCCCTTGAATCTGGCCAAGCCGCTTGAGACGGCTGGTGTGCCGATCATCGGCACGAGCGTCGACAACATTGATATCGCCGAAAACCGAAAACGATTCGCTGCGCTGGTGGAGCAACTCGGGCTCCGGCAACCGGCCAACGGGACGGCCGTGGACGTGGCAGCGGCCATTTACACGGCCCGCAAGATCGGCTTCCCCATCCTCGCACGACCGAGCTTTGTCCTTGGTGGGCGCGATATGAAAATCGTCTACTCCGAGGATGAACTGGAAGCATACATGACCCGGGTCGCCCCGGACGTATCTCGGGACCGGCCCATTCTGATCGACCAGTTCCTGGAGAATGCCACCGAGGTCGATGTCGATTGCCTCAGCGACGGCACCAGGACCGTTATCGGTGGGGTCATGCAACACATCGAGGAGGCCGGAATCCACTCCGGGGACTCGGCCTGCGTGATCCCTCCGCACTCCCTGCCAGCCGAAGTGATCGCCGAGATCAAGGACCAGACTCGCAAACTCGCTGCGGCCCTGAACGTGAAGGGGCTGATGAATATCCAGTTCGCTGTGAGTGGGCTCCGGCCGGATGGGTCGGTGGCCACCGGCATTCCCGTCGTGTACATCCTGGAAGCCAACCCACGAGCCAGCCGAACGGTTCCGTTCGTGTCGAAGGCAACCGGGGTGCCGCTCGCCCGACTGGCTGCGCTCGTCATGGCTGGGAAGACGCTCGACGAGTTGGGCGTGACCGACCGCCCCGACCCGGTCCACTATTCGGTCAAGGAGAGTGTCTTCCCGTTCAACAAGTTCCCTGGTGTGGACATTATCCTCGGGCCGGAGATGAAATCGACCGGTGAGGTCATGGGGATCGACGACCGGCTCCCGATGGCGTTCGCCAAATCCCAGATGGCAGCCAGTGCTCCACTACCAGCCTCGGGGACAGTTTTCGTCTCCGTTGCCAACCGGGATAAAGATGTGCTGGTGCCGATCGTGAAGGGGTTCAAGGAGATGGGCTACCGGCTGATCGCCACCCGCGGGACAGCCAAATTTTTGGCGGAGCGGGGCCTTCCGGTGGAGATGGTGCCAAAAATTGCGGAGGGGCGGCCCAACCTACTGGACAAGATGAAGAACGGTGAGGTGGCGCTGGTGATCAACACACCGAGCGGGCGGGCCAGCTCGTCGGATGAAGGGAAGATCCGGGCAGCGGCAGTGGCCAACCGTGTGACCTGCATCACCACCATGTCCGCCGCGCTTGCCGCGGTCGATGCCTGCCGCGCCCTTCGCGAAGGTGAATTGACAGTCGTTGCGCTTCAGGATCGGTTCCTTTAATGGTGTTGTCGGAATTAGTATTTAGTGTTTAGTGTTTAGTGTTTAGTGTTTAGTTGATTGGCAAAAGAATTACAGGTTGGTAGCTCATCCGTGTTTTCGCCCCGAAGGGTCGGCGGATAATAGCCCAGGGTGAAGTCGGTTTCCGGCGAAACCCTGGGACACCGAAACGGAACACGGAACACGGAACACCAAACACCAAACACCAANNCCAAACACCAAACACCAAACACTAATCAAGCCGCGGTCGCTGGCAGGCGCCGCACAGGGGTTCCGATTGTCTCGCAGAGGGACATCAAACCCCGAACATGCTTGCACCGGTGGGCGAGGCGGTCCTGCTCACGGTAGATGGCATCCGGGCAAGAACAGTGCCAGACATGCTCCCCACCAGGGGTTCGTTCCAACGCAATCTGATACGTCTCCCGACCACCCAGAACGTCCCAGGTCATCACGCACCCAGGGTCAGCGGGTTCCGGGTTGCGATAGGTGATCCGGAAATGGTACGGGGAGAGGGTCCGCTTCCGATCCGGACCGGGAAGGATAAGAGTAATGAGGGCGAAGGATGGTTTTGGTGTTAGAATCATGGCAATGGATTGTGTGGGTTATACGTGTGATGAGGTTGAGTCTACCCGATCCTGGCTCCCGGCCCGATGTCGGTAGCCCCTTCTCGCGGTAGACTGCACCTACCCGACCCCACGACGGTTCAGCAAACCGCCCCCAACGACTTGGCTGAATCGTTGAGCGGGCGTCTGAGCCCCATCCATCCCTCTGTGCGAGTCGGATGCGCCCCCTGGAGATCCGTCATGGCCGACGACACCCCGACCGACCCCCAAGCTCGCAAGGCTGCGATCCGGGGACAGGCCAGAAAGAATCGGGTCGCCCAGAAGAACAAGGACGAGGTTAGCCGGCGCATATGTGCTGCCTTCACCGCCCTGCCCGCCTACCAGGCAGCCAAGACGGTCATGTGGTATGTCGATGCGGGGAGCGAAGTTCGGACTCGTCACACCCTTCCCGAAGCCCTCACCCACGGGAAGCGGGTCGTTGTCCCCTGGTGCGTGGTCGAGACGAACGAACTCGAACTGTTCTTGCTCGAAGACATGATCGAGTTAGTCGAGGGAGCGTACAAGATCCTGGAGCCGAAGGACGACCTGCGGCATCTCCCGACCAAGAATGTCCAGCCCGAGCAGCTCGATCTGGTGATGGTTCCCGGGACGGCATTCGACCCCCGCGGCGGGCGGATGGGTCAGGGGAAGGGGTACTACGACCGCCTCCTTGCCCGGGCCAGGCTTGACGCTCCGCTTATCGCACTTGCGTTCGACTGCCAGATCTTCGACGAGATCCCCGTCGCCCCGCACGATGTGTTCATGGACCTGGTTCTCACCGAATCACGCGTGATCCAGGGTCAGGGGCGGAAGTGAGGCGAGGGGCGTGATGGGGGGTGGCCCATGTCGACAGCCACGCACGACGGGTGGAGATTCTGGGCTGGGGTCGTGATCCGGCTCGTCGGAATCTTCGTCGCCGGGCTGGCCCTGATCCTCTTCTTCAACGAGGTGATGATCCCTGTCCTCAAAGGGGACGTCGAGCGGATTCAGCGGGATCACCAACCAGCCGAGCCAGCGGATGTTGCTTCTCCCCCTCCTGGTCGCGAGTCGTCACCGGTACAGAAGTGACGTATCGCTGACGTTCTGCTCGGCGATGGACCGGGTGACCTTCCCGGCGAGCAGCAACTGGCGGACGGATTCGTCAAACGTCACCATCCCCTCGGCCCGACCGGTGACCAGATAGTTGTCGATTCCTTCCACCTTCCCAGACCGGATGGCGCTGGCAACTGGGTGGGTGTTCCACAGCACCTCGACAGCAAGGTTGCGTTTCTCCCCACGTTCGACCCCAGGGAGCAGTCGCTGGCTCACCACCGCTCGTAGGCTCAGCGCCAATTGCGCCCGGACGTGTGACTGGGAATCGAGTGGAAACAGGTCCGCGTAGCGGGTGATTGCTCCTTTTGCGTCCCGGGTGTGCAGCGTGGTGAACACGAGATGCCCGGTTTCGGCCGCGCTGAGCGTGATCTGGGCGGTCTCACGGTCCCGAATCTCCCCCACCAGGATCACGTCCGGATCTTGCCGCAGCCCGGACCGGAGCCCGTCGGCAAACGTGAGTACGTCCACACCAACTTCCCGCTGCGTGACGACAGAATTCGCCGCCCGTGGGAATACGTACTCGACCGGCTCCTCGATGGTGATGATCCGGTATCCGCCCTGTCGGTTAAGACTGTGGACGATCATGGCCAGTGTGGTCGTCTTCCCGGAACCCGTTGGCCCGGTCAGAATCACGAGCCCATCCCGTAAAGCGGAAAGCCGCAGGGCAAGCGAGACCGGGAACCCGGCCCAATCCAGGTCGGGAATGGCTGACGGGATGACCCGGAAACAGGCCCCGAGTTGTCGTCCGGAGTGGAACAGGTTTGCCCGGAATCGGACCCGCCGGGCGTCGATTGTGACATCAAACGAGAAATCCACGTTCTTCTGATCATTCAGACGCTCGGTCGCGCCGGGCGGGCAGATCGCAGTGAGTAAAGTCTCCGCGTCGTCCGCAAGCAGCGGCGATCCGGAGTATTCGGTCAGGTCGCCGTGGAGTCGGAAGACCGGGGGGTAACCAACGATCAGGTGCAGGTCGGAGGCTTCGCACCGGACAGCCCACTCCAGCCACTCGCGGAGCTGATGCGGAACTGTCGTGGGGGGGTGGTCTGTCATAATTCACCAGAGGACACAGAGGAGAGCCAAACCGAGAGAACATAGCACCCGGGCGCAAGGCTCGATATACCTGAAGGCCTCCCTCTCGACTCTTGCCTCTCCGTGTTTTCTCATTCTCGGCGGACTACGGCTGAGCGACGGGGTTTCTCTCACCATAGCGGGAAATGGGCTGAACGCACAAACGGGAGCACGAGGCTCTTGCCGAGCGTGAAGTGTGCCGTTCGGCAGAAGCCTCGTACTCCCGTTTTAACGACAAATGCACATGGAATGGGACAACCCCGGCGGGTTCGTGTATGATGAGCGCGTCCTCACCGACTCTCCTCATCAATCGAATCCAGGGGGAAGGGGAGAGCAGAGGTGGAGTTGGCATCATAAGCCCGTTTAAGATGCGGGATTGAACTCGGCCAAGATCGGCGTTTAGGATATGGCTCAGGATAACTTCCCGCAGTGGACACCTCCGTGGGGGGTTTCGGGCCGAGTTCTACCCGATATCGGGAAGTTATCCTGGGTCATATCCTTAAGCCATGTCCTGCAGGAGTTTGTGGCGGGAGGTTGTCGACGAGCCGGTGGACAACCTCGAAGTCGACTCCGACCACTGATTCGTGGTCGTGGAGCAGCGGATACAGGTGCATGATGTGTCAGCGAATCCGAATATCCAGGAGGTTGTAGGCAAAGTTACCACTACCAATTATGAGGCCGTGGACTGCACCGATAATCGCTTCTTCATCTCCGGGTCGCTCTCGGGCGGGATCGTGAAGTTGACTGTTGTTGCGGAGTTGCCTGACGGGACCAGGGGAGCGGTCCGAGGGGGCGAATTCTTCCAGACTATGATCGATCACTTTGGGCTTGCAAACATCAAGTCCATTGAAGGGGAGTGGACCACTGGTGATCCCGACCTGGCCACCAACATCAATGCATTTAACAAAGCGACTGCCGCCGGTGATACCGACAAGGTTGCGGCGACCAAAACGGCAACAGGACGACTGGCTGCGCGAGTCGGCTTGACTGAAGTCGTTTACATTCGTGCCCTCCCAGCAAAAGCGGCTGGTCGATATACGGATGTTCTAGCTCGCTTTGCGAGACCACAAGCTGGTCCCTGATGGATTTGGAGTAGCATGATGAAGGTAGACCCGCATGTCGTGACCGAGTTGCGAAGACGATTTATGTCTGGGGCGACTCCCTCTCGGCTGATCATGGACATTATTGACTGGCATGGCGATGATGCCGGAACGTATGGCCTCATCCAGTCCTATTTTCAAGAGGCTTTTGGCGTACATCATGTCCAGATCGCCAAGTCGGTTCTTCAAATCTGCGAGCAAGATGCACTGCGGTATGCCCACCTGAATACCCACCTGCTCTACGAAATGCTCCTTCACCGAGGGGATTGGGATGATCGCAGTGAATCCGAGATGAGAGATCACCCTGCCTGGTATGACTCGGTCGAGTTGTCGGGTGAGTTTGCTTTAGTTGAGCACGCCCGGAATTGTCACTTTCCTGAATTTGGCAACGTGTGGGAAAAGTTGAGTGATGAGGCGAAGGAGTATTTGCACCAAACTGTTGGCAACTTGAACTATCTGCATCAAATGTCCACCTTGCTTGCCCGGCTCACCGAGCAGCTTCAGCATAATCTGGTAGCAAATAAATCATAGTGCGTCTGTTTTGCGGTTGAAAGGCTCGGCCAATAATTCTTACAAGATGCAAAGCTTATTAGGCAGAAGCTCACAACGCCAAAACCTCCAGATGGCGGGCAATCACCCGGAAAGGATAGACGGGCCGCCACAGCGGACGGCCCGGTGAGGTCAAGTCCCAAAAGACCAGTCAGTTTTATTCTGCCGATCGTCCAACAAATCAGTGGTTGAACAGGAACGCCGGGCTGTTGATCAAGGCCCAGGTGAGATCCTGAGCGCCGAGCACCCGCGGATCGGACGGTGGGGGATTCGCAGCCTCGCCCGCCAGCCGGGCGTATTCCCGGTCCTGCGCCAGATACATCGCGCGGAGTCGGGCCTTCTGGTCCGGCGTCCGCTTCTCCTCGGGTGTTTCGAGCAGGACCACCTGATCCGGAGCCAGAGTTCCTGCGAGTTTCGGGTTCTTGTCCGCCGTCACCGAGATCCGGAATTTCCCGACCACGTGGTCTGTCCCGAAGCGTTGGTCGAGCACGGCGGTGAACGCCACGCCCTCCTTCACAACTGGCACCGGTGCCTGGAATCGGAAGAGCGCGGCATTGTCTCGGCCGAATTGCGGGGCGATTGCCCAGCCGGTGACCGCGTTCCCGTCCACCGCGTTTGCAGCGGGAAACTGATCCTGTTGGAACGTGGCCTGGGCACCGGTCAGCTTGATCGGCTTGGGCTTCTCATCCGGCTTCGTGGCCGCACGATAGCTCAGCCGGAACTCGTTGAGTACGAAGTTACCGTTAATAGCCCGACCCGGCCCTTTCCCGGGTAGGCTCGGATCGCTCAGCACTTCCAGACGGACAGCCGTGATCGGCTCGGTCAGCGACGCCTTTCCGACCACAGTGTACACATCCACGGCATCCGTCTTTCCACTCGCCAGGATGGATCCGTCCTTGCTCACTGTCAGTTTCGCTCCCTCTTTCGGGGACGTACCCTGTTTCGACTCGGCCTTCTCGACATCAAGATTGACCCACTTCGTCGGTTTCTGGGCAACCAACCCGGCCTCCCACGCCTTTTGCTTGGCGTCGACTGTTGCCTTGTACGCCTCGAAGGCAGCAACCTTGGTGCGGTGTTCCGCGAGCATCGCCGCGTGGTCCGGGCCAGCCGCTCGCAGTGCGACAACCCCGGCCGACTTCTCCTTGGCCGTTGGGAATCGGTTGAGAATGGCCAGATAGATGTCATCAATCACCTTGCCGTCGTCCGCCTGACTGGTCACGATCTTGGTGATCCGATTGTTAGGATCTTTGATCGCGTCCGCGACGATCGGTCCGTTGACCATCGCCAGGATTGGCCCGAGGTTCATCCCACCGCTCCGCTCGCACTCACAGGCACTCTCCCGGACCGGCTTGCCGAACAGGTCGAGGAACCCACCAGGCAGGTCGACGTTACTATCCGGCAGCAGCGCGGCCCGGGTTCCTGGGGGCAGCCCGGGGAGCCGGCTGATCGACCCCGTGGCCTTGTGGATCGCATCGTAGAGAACCTCCGCTGGCAGTCGGCGCGCGATCGCGTGCGAGTAATTGATCTCGTCGTCCTTATTCCATTTGTTCGTGGTAAGCGCGAGCTGATATGTACGGCTCTTGCACACCGTCTTGATCAGCGCACGAACATCGAACTTGCTCTTCACGAATTCAGTCGTCAGCCGGTCGAGCAGCTCGGGGTTGGTCGGCGGGTTCCCGGCCCGGATGTCATCAATCGGTTCGATCAGCCCGACGCCAAGGAGGTACGCCAACACCCGATTGGCATAACTCCGGGCGAAGTACGGGTTCTGCGGGGACGTGATCCACTTGGCCGCCTGTGTCCGCCGCAGGTCCGCTGACGGGAGGTCGGCCTTCACGGAATACGGGAATTTCGGCGGGGCGATCTCCCCGGTCCGGACATGCGTGACCTCCCCACCCTTGGAGTCGGCGATGACCTCGACAAGCGGCTTGGCTCCCTCAACTGCGGTCCCGCCGAGCATTTGACCTTTGAATTTCGGATCTGGGGCCAACTTCACCTGGGCGAAGTACGCCGCGAGGTTGTAGTAGTTGTCCTGCGTCCATCGCTCAAACGGGTGATCGTGGCATTTGTTGCAGTTAAACCGGATGGCGAGGAAGAGCTGGGTGGTGTTCTCCATCACCGCGTCCGGGGTGCGCAGAACCTTGAAGTACGAGGCGGGCGGGTGTTCGACGTTGGAACCGCTCGCGGTCAGGATCTCGTAGGCGAACTTGTCGTAGGGCATGTTGGCAGCGACCGCGTCCCGAATCCACTTCCGGAAGCCAGCAGCCCCTGCGTCGCCGAGGAACTTGCGGTTCACCTGGAGGAGATCCGCCCACTTGTTCGTCCAGTACTCGACGAACGCCTCGCTGCCGACCAGCTTGTCGATCAGTTCGTCTCGCTTGACTCGGTTATCACGTTTGTCGAGCAGAAACGCACGAACCTCTTCGGCACTGGGGGGGAGCCCGGTCAGGTCGATCGACACCCGCCGGATGAACTCGGCATCGTCGCAGATCGGGCTGGGCTGGATCTTCACCTTCTTCAATTTCGCATCGACCAGCTCATCAATGTAGTTGTGGACTGGCCGCGACTCCCAGGCGAACCCGGATCGGTCCCCGAGGACGACGACGGTGGACGCAGCATACGCCCCCTCGTATCGGGCGAGCATGGTCGCTTCGCCGCGGCGAACGCTGGTAAGCAAGCCGGCCTTGTCAATGGTGGCAATCTCGGTGTTACTGCTGTCGATGAAAGCTTCGGCGGTGACATCGCGGACCGCACCGTCGGTATAGGTGGCAACGACCGCGAACTGCTGGCGGCTCCCGATCCGGCCGAGTGTCGGGTCTTTGGGGAACACCTCGACAGCCTTCACCCGTGGTGCATCGAGGTCGAGCTTGACCCCCTGGCCAATCCACCGGCGGAGGAGTTCGTAGTTGGGATCGCCTGGCTGGGTAAGCACCCCCCCCTGATGCGGGACAGCGCCGGCCGTCTTGAGCAGCATCAGGCTCTTCTCGGGGGCAGCACGATTGAACCGCCGGCCTTCCAGATCGTCGGTGAGAGCGCGGAAATCGAAAATCGGATCGTATCCGCGGAGTGAGAGTTTGAACCCGTTCTTCCCGGCCTGGGCTCCGTGACAGGTGCCGGCATTGCACCCGAGCTTCGACAGCACCGGCTGTACCTCCTTGACGAAACTGACCGGTTGATCGGCCTTCGCCCCGGAAACCGTGACGGGTACTTTCACCATCTGCCCGCTGAACGTGATCGTGATCTCGCCGACCCCGTCGCCAGCCGGACGAACGAGCCCGAGCGGGGAAACGGCAACAAGCCCGACAGGGGCATCCATCTTGGCGATCCGGGTGGCATCGACGATCTCGCCGCCCTCAAGTCGTGCGGTGACGAGGAGTTGAGCGTACTCAAACGGGCCAGCCAGTTTGATGCCTGTCGGCCGGGCTTCGAGTTTGAGAACCTTCGCCCGGTCGGGGAGTTTCTCTTGCGCGGGGGCAAACCCAGAGACCGCGAGCAGCAGCGCCACCGCGGGGAGAACGTAGCGAGCGCGCATCATATTGGAAGCCTCAACATAGGTGTCGTGCGCCCCAGGTAGCCCTGGGCTGAGGAATCGCAGCTTTTAGACTGCGAATCCTTTTCACCCAGAAGGGGTGAGATTTCTACGCCCAGGCGTTCGGGGTTCGGCAGGTGATAGTATACTCGATGCGTCTGACGTTCGGTCCGCCTCCCCCCTCGGGGAGGTCACCGCGAAGCAGGCGGGTGGGGCGGGTGTGTCGTATCGTGTCCAACCGGCGAGCAAAACCTTGCCGACCTCCCCCCGGCGGGCACAGTGGGGCAGGCTTCCAGTCCTGTCACGAGCCCAATCCCAGGAAGAGCTTCCAGGGGCCTCGGCTCACCTTGTGGCAGGCTCGATGCCTGCCCCACTATGGTAAGCTTACCCCATTCTACTCTCAAGCGGGGGAGGAAAAATCCTCATGATCAAGTGCAAACCCCGCGAAGTTCAGTGGTGCAGACCATGAGGTTGGATGTCTTTAGGCAGTTGGTGAGAGAAAATCTCCCAGTGGGATCGGGTGCCACGGGCGGGCAAGCCGNNACCCTGCATGATCGTGGTCGGTCATTTCCTGGCATCTGCCTTACCTCTTCGAGGTAAAGACAACCCACTGATTCACCTTCAGTCGGGAGTCACTGGCTTTTTCTCCCTGGGCGCACTGGGGGGATCGCACCCCTTTCAACCAGTTCGGCTTCCGATACCGGCTCACTTTCCTTCCGTGTACTCCTTCAGTTCCAGAATCGATTCGGTCCCCTGGATGGAGTAGCTGAGTTTCACAATCCCCTTGCCCTGGACGAACCACTGCTTGACAGTCGTCTTGGTGCCGGCAATGTCGAAGTCGGCCCCCTCGACCACCACGGCCTCGAAGTCCCCGGCCGGAACCTTCACCTTCTCCTTCTCATCCTTGATCTTGAACTCCCCCTTGACGGTCTGGGCACCGACCTTCGAATCGACCTTCCAACTGTTGTCTTTCTTGACCGGGAGGGCGAGGATCTTGACCGGCGGGTCGATCTTGTCATCCTTCACTTTCGCCCGGTACACCCCGTCAGCCTTGACAAAGTACAACTCGGTCGCCTTGACCTGGCCACCGACTTTGGTGTCCAGTTTGGTACATTCTTCGTTGTTGAGCTTCTCGGTCCCGGTAACCTCCACCACGACTTCCTGATCGGCAACTTTGTACACCCACTTGCTCTTGGCCTTGAGGGGGAACAGGTCGAGAGTGGGGGCCTGGGCCAGTACTGTGCTGGCAACCAGCACCACACCCGCGCCAACCGCTAATCGCAACGTCCGCAGCATCCGCGTGACTCCTGGATAGTTCGTGCAGTCGATGACCGGGGCACCCCCCGGAGGGACAAGGCTAGTATAAGGCCGCGCAGAGAGAGTGGGTATTGCGTTTCGTGCCGAGATCACGGATCTGGCGACAACCGAGATCCACATGGCGATCAAAACCGGCTCAGGAAGCCGCTGTCTCTATCAACTCCTTGAGCATGGCGGGATACACATCCCAGGCTTGCTGATAGGTGATTTCCAGCGGTGCCGGAACGTAATCGCTCTCTGAGTCTGAAAGGAAGATCGGGAGTGACGGGAGCGGGTCGCCCACCCCAACCGATTCGACATAGGCGGTCGGGAGGTCGCCGCCAAGGTAGGACGCAACTGTCATCGGCTTGTCGGGAAGGAAATCGAACGGTTCATCGCCGAACTCGTCCCAGATGGCTTTGTGAATCCCTTGCGGGTCGCGGGGGGTGGGTGGGAACAGGTCGACGACGAGAAGATTCACTCCCTGATTGAGAATATCCGCTGCCTTCTCGACGAATGTCCGAATGGCGTTGCGGCTGTCCTTGTTCCCTGGCGACACAATTTCGATGATCGCGACCACCTTCCCACGGCCGTGGCGGATCACCACACGGTCGGCGCGGCGAGCGTAGTTGATCTTCTCGAACCGAGCAATCACGCGAGCACTCGGTGGGCTCGACTTCAAGGCGACACCTCCCGAGCCGCCCCTCGGTTGTCGAGTTTGCAAAGCAACGACATCCGGAATCGGTCGGCCAGTCACTTGCTCGGACATCGCCAGGAATTCCGGAGGGAGGAGCCCTCCGTTCAGGGCATCGGCGATGCCCACAATCCAGCGCTGGTGGAAGTGGTGGAAGTCACCGGGTTCGAGGCGTGTCCAGTCGTGGATCGGCATGGCGGGTTTCTCCGTTGGTCAGGCCAAGATTTTACCAGTACCCGAGGCAGGGTGGCAAAGTGAGTCGTACCCGGATGGGAGATGAGAGGTCACGTCGCGGTTTGCGCGCAGGTCACTCTCTCGGAAGTTGGATTTTCACAACTCGCTATTTGATAACGAGTTGTGGAATCAGACAATTGGGCGATTTGAAGGAAGCCCTGGAATCTTTTTCGCCGTTTCCCAAGGGGTTTCAGGTATTCCCAGAGCCTTTCGGCCCCTGGCGCGCAAACCGCGGCGTGACCTCGGGAGATGAGCAGTGGCCGGTCAGGTGGCGCGATTTCGCGGCCTGGTCATCGCGTAATGGCGAGCACTCAGGCAGGTCGCGACCCACGCGGAGGCCGCCAGCCCGCCCGCAATCACGTCGGTCGGTGTGTGAACGCCGAGATACACACGACTCCAGCAGATGGCGATCCCGACGACGCTCCAAAAAATCGCCAGGAGCCACCACAACGGTTGCCTCCTCTGCCACCCCCGGACCGCTGCCAGTGCGGCCAGAAAGCCATAAATCCCAATTCCTCGCAGGGCGTGTCCGCTCGGGAAACTGTACCCCATCGCCGGGGCGATGGAGGGGAACAGGTTGGGGCGAGCGATCCCGAAGAACGGCTTGAGCACGACCTCCAGCGTCAATACCCCGAGCACGACCGCCACCAGCGTGGCCGCAGTCAGGTAGTACTTCCGCCAGAGAAACAGGACCAACAGCCCGACCACCACCAGGATCACTCCGGACCCGTTCCCCAGCCAACTGGCCACGAGGGCGAGTCGGTCGAGTTCCGGAGAAGCCCGGGCGTGCTGGGACTTCAGCACCGAATCGTTCCACGCCCGCCACTCGCCGCCCTCGACCCCGTTTGCCAGCCCCGCGAACAGGAGGACTGCGACTGCCGTGACTGCCGCACCCGCTACAACCCCCCACGGAGCCCGCTTCACCAGCAACAGAATCCCCACCAGGAACCCAAAGAGCCGCTGGGCGACCCCCTTGGGGACGGCCACCTGTTCCCCCTCTTCCTCGTCCTCGACAGCTCGCTCGGCAATGGCAGTGGGTCGGTAATCGGGGCCAGTCAGAATCCGCAGAGCATTCGGCACTACAGTAAACGTGAAGCATTTCCCCTCACACGGCTCGCCGTCGATGCTGAACGGGATCGACTGCTCCGAGACGATCTCCACCCGAGCGGCCAGTCGGTGGAGAACGTGTTCGTCGCCCAGGTAGTCGCCATGCATCAGTCGGGCAGCGATAACCGACAGGTCGAGTGTGTCTCCGGCCTGGACAATCACCACGTCGAGTTTTCCGTCCTCCGGGTTTGCCGTCGGGGCGACGGGGATGCCGCCAGCCGCGGTCCGGGCGTTGGCAACCACAAGATTCAGCACGTCGAGCCGTTCCGGCGGGCCACCGTCGAGGCGTAGTGTGATCCCAAACCGGGGCGGATCTGTGACTGGTCCGACCGCTCCCCGGAGGTAGGCGAGCGACCCCCACGCGGCCTTCCGTTCGGCCGTCACCCCGGCCGCCACCGCCCCGCTAAACCCACCCGTCGCCGCGTTCACCATGTATCCGGTCCACGCGCCCTCCACACGGACCGCATCGATCGATCGGGGGCAACCCGTCCGCAACAGACCGACCGCCACGATTGGGTCGAGTGGGATACCCATCGTCCGGCAGAAATCGTTCCCGGTCCCGAGGGGGAGAACAGCCAGTGTTGCCTGTCCTGCCCCCACGAGCCCGTTAATCGTCGCGTGAACCGTTCCGTCTCCCCCGGCCGCGGCGACGATATCGAACCCGTCCCGCACGGCCACCGCGATGATTTCAGTCAGCGATTCGTCTGGACCGAGTTCGCGAAGAGTCACCGCGGGATCGGCCGCCAGCACCTGTCGGAGGGCCTCGATCTGGTCGGCCGATCCGGCCCGCGGGTTGAACAACACGTAGACTTTCATGAGGCATCCTTCGGGAACCAGTCCTCCGATCTGCACTCACCCCGATAGAATACTCGGCCTTACCAAGGCCGTCGGTGTTAGCGATCAGCAGATGGAGGATTACNNCCACGGAGGGCGGCCCCTACCTGGGATTCGTAGGGGCCGCCCACCGTGGCGGCCCGGCGTGGGCAAGTCCCAGAAGAGAGTAAGTTTTTTCTGCCGCTTGCCTTACAAGAACGAAAAACCCCCGCCGGACGGCCAGCGGGGGTGGGATCTTCGTGAGTTGCATTCGACTCAGCGGCGATGCACTTCATGCCGGGGGACTTCGATCTTGACTCCTTCGCGAACCTTGTAGTCACCATGCACAAACTTTTCCTTGCCGAACAGTTTGTCGAATCGGTACAGCACCCAGCCCCTGCCGTCGTGGTAAAACCAGTGGACTCCGTCCGTGTAGTACCACCGCTTGTCGCCCTCGTGCCAGTAACTCCAGTGGCCATCGTGGTTTCGCCAGTGGTCTCCCAGCGGCTCTTCACGGGCCGTCGCTCCGGAGATTGGGGTCAACCCCGTCACCACCGCCGCTACAACTAACGTGGTGATAACAAACGCCACCGCCAACCCCGCCTTCAGGTTCCGCATGTGTCGCCTCCTTGGGTCATCCTCGGGCGCATCTCTGGCAATCAGACGCTGGTCTGAAAAGCAGATTGTGTGCCGCTTGACTGAGCCCGGGCCTTGTGAAATCGAATCTCACCGGTTCCGGGGCTCTTCTGCGTCAGTGCCTTCTGCAAGTGGGCGGTATGCTACCCCCGCATTGCCCGCGATGTCAAGAACCTTCTCAAGAGGAGTTTCGATGCTACAAATCTCGAATCGCCTGAATTGACCAATCTTTTAGGATCATCGGCCAGAACCTAACCGCCCAACCCCCTTCCCTAAGGCGAGGGGCAGATGGAGGAGTACCACCTGCCAGGGACAGGCCGGGCCGCCANNCGTGGCGGCCCGGCAGGGGCAAGGCCCAAGGGCCAGTAAGCTATTTTCTGCCGCTCGCCTAAAAAGGAAGGGGGAGGCGGAGGCCGGGTCGAATTACCCCTTGAGTGTGCCGACAGACCGCCTTTTCGGTTCCTGGAGGGGGATTCCCTTCCGCCCGGCGGTCCCATATGTTCGTCCCTGTCTCCCCTGCCGTCCGGAGTACGGAATATGAAACGCCTCCGCTCCTTCTGCCTGGCCACGGTTGTCGCGGTCGGGTTTGTGACCGTGGCACTGGTTGGCCAGCCAGCCCCCCCGACCGGGGCCAAGATGGCTGACGCTGCCAAGACCTTCCTCGCTGCGCTGAGCCCGGAAGCGAAGCAGAAGGCGAATATGCCATTCGATGACAAGCACCGACTGGCCTGGTACTTCACCCCCCAGCAGGACAAGCAAAAGCAATCGACCCGCGCTGGCGCACGGCTGGACGAGATGACCTCCGAGCAAAAGGGGGCCGCGCTCAACCTGCTCAAGACCGGGCTCTCGGCGAAGGGGTACGAGCAGGCCACCACAATCATGAGCCTGGAGAATCTCCTCAACGATCTGGAAGGGCCGAAGGGGGCGATGACCCGCAACCCGGCGTGGTATTTTGTGAGCGTCTTCGGCGACCCCTCGAATACCGGGAGTTGGAGCTGGCGGTTCGAGGGGCACCACATGTCGGTGAACTACACCCTCGACCGCGGCGAAGTCGTGGCAGCCACCCCACTCACGTTCGGGGCCAACCCGGCGGACGTCAAGGACGGCCCGCGGAAGGGACTCCGCACCCTCGCCGGGGTCGAGGATCACGCCCGGGCGCTGATCAAGTCGCTCACCCCGGACCAGGACAAGACGGCGAAGCAGCCGAAACACTTCGCTGAGATCAAGGAGGGGAGCCCGCGGGCCGACGTTGGACCGCCGGTCGGGCTGACGGCCTCCCAGTTGAGCGACGAGCAAAAGAAGACGCTGACCAGCCTGCTGGCCGCCTACACCGAGCGGATGCCCGAAGACCTGGCGACGGCCGAGATGAAGCGGGCGAACGGGACGCCACCAGACAAGCTGTATTTCGGGTACACGGGCTCACTGGAGCCGGGTCAGGGTTACACCTACCGGGTGCAAGGACCGGAGTTCGTGGTCGAGTTCCTGAACATCCAGGCCGATTCGGCCAAGAACCCCGCCAACCACATCCACAGCACCTGGCGGCTGCTCCCGGCCGACTTCGGGCTGGCGAAGTAGACGACGGGGCACAACGGTGGAACAAAGGGAGAAGAAGATTCACCACAGAGTCACAGACAGAGAACACAGAGAGAAAGGCAAAGGCAGAGAAAAAGAAGTCGAATCTCTACAGGGTTTCCTCGCGTTTTTCTCAGTGACTCTGTGGTGAATATTGCCTTTTTCCGTGGATAGATGTCGCCTCCGGCGTGTTGGCACGCCGCCCAGAGCGTGGTGTGGCTTACTTCCGAAACAGCTTGTTCAGCTCGTCCTTGGTAACACTCAAGTTACACGCCGCCCCGTCATCCTTGAGGATCTTTTGGGCGAGTAGCTTGTTGACCGGGGCGAGGACAGTGAAGTGGGTCGCCCCCTCGACTGGGAAGAACTGGACCTTCGCGTTTGTCGATGCTCGGGCCATCGTCTGGAGAGACTCCAAATTCCCCTGCCGCGTCCCCTCGATCACGAACACCGGACTCTTGATCCCCGCGAGCCACTTGCCCGGTGACCGGAGTTCGACTTCCTTCGGAATCGACCTGTCGAAGGGGGTATACTGCGGGGGATAGCCTGTGACATCGTCCACCGGCCCGAACGAGATGACAGCCCGGAACCGGTCGGTACATTCGGCCACGAGTAGGACCATCGTGCCGCCGGTACTGTGCCCACCCAGGTAAATCCGGGCCGGGTCGACGTAGGACTGCTTGCTCAGATACTCTGCCGCCGCGATCACGTCGTCCACTTCACCAAGATACCCCTCCCGGACGCCTGGATTGTCGTTCCCACCACGCAGCGAGGGAAACATCATCACAATCCCGGCCTCACGGTAGGCTCTGGCGGTCTGGTCATTGCTTGGCGGGGCCTTTGACCAGACGTCATCGATCGAGTTGCAGTCGCCCCCCGTGATCCAAATAATCGCCGGGTGCTTCTTTCCGTCGGCGGGGTCAGGGGTCAGGAAGGCGGCCAACTTGCCGACCGGAGCGTCGTACTTGACCAGGCGAAACACCTTGGGCGGCGGCTTGGGCACCGGCTCTTTCTCCACCGCCAGCGGAGGGAGCTTGGTCTGGAAACCCTTCCTCGCTTCGGCCAGTGACGCTGTCTTCTCAGCGGCGTCAGGCTCCGGTGATTTTGCTGCCAGCTTCTCCAACCGGTCGCTACCGAGCAGGGCGAGGAGGCCCATCAGGGCGAAGTAGGGAGTTCGTTTCATGGAGGGTTGGGGTTTCGAGGTCGCGGATGCGTTGGTTGAGGCACACCCCCGGCGGGTGAGCCACGGTCAACAATAGCTCCCATCCAATCCCATCGACAAGGAAAAAGAGAGCCAGGTTCCACACGGGGTTATGCAGAGTCAGACCACGGTCAGAAGTGATGAGGTTTGACACAAGCCTGAAGCGCCAGCGAAGGGAAAGCTCTCCTTCGCTGGCGCTTCAGGCTTGTGGAAAAAGGCAACCCATATTGACAGGTATCCTTCACGTCCCATCATGCGAGCTATCCACCTCCACGGCGGACCGCGCGTCCGCCGACCCCCTCCGGAGTCGTCTGTTATGACCGCGTCCCAGAAAGTCGCCCTCGTGACTGGTTCTGCCACCGGCGTTGGCCGAGCCTGCGCGGTCCGATTCGCGAAACTTGGCTTCGCCGTCGTGGTGAATTACTCGAAATCGGAGGCAGACGCCGCCGAGACTGCCGAGGAGGTCCGGGCCTGTGGCGGACGGGTGCTGGTCCACCAGGCGACAGTCGGGGACGATACGCAAGTGAGGGAGATGGTCGCCCGGACCCGGGAAGAGTTCGGTGGGCTCGATGTGTTGGTGAACAACGCGGGGACGACCCATTTCGTCGCCCACACCGATCTCGACGCCCTGACAGATGCCGTCTGGGACGACATCTTTCAGGTGAACGTGAAGGGGGCATTTTACTGCACACGGGCAGCGATGCCGCTCCTGACAGAACGCAATGGGTGTGTGGTCAACGTGACGAGTGTGGCGGGGCTATCCGGGCAGGGGAGTTCGATTCCCTACTGCGCAAGCAAAGCCGCACTGAACTGCATGACCCAGTCGCTGGCCCGGGCATTCGGACCTCATGTCCGGGTGAATGCCGTGGCCCCTGGCCCCATTCTGACCCGTTGGCTCGCTGGCCGGGAGGCCCAAATCGAGAAGTACCTCGAACAGGCCCCTCTCAAGCGAGCTGCCTCCCCCGACGACATCGCCGACGCGGTTCTCTATCTCGCCTGCGGCACCACTCTCACGACGGGCCAGGTGCTGGTCGTGGACGGAGGAAGAACGATGTGATTTAGTGTTTAGTGTTTAGTGTTTGGTGTTTGGTGTTTGGTGTTCCGTTTCGGTGTCCCAGGGTTTCGCCGGGAAGTCCGGCTGCACCCTGGGCTATTCTCCGCAGACCCTTCGGGGCGAAAACACAGATGAGCTACCAACCAGCCTGTGAGTCTTTTGCCAATCAACTAAACACTAAACACTAAACACTAAACACTAAACACTAAACACCAAATACTAAACACACGAAAACTCATTTCCGGTGACGGATCTTGGCGCGCATTCGTCGCTTCTTCCGTCCAACTTTCCGCCGACCGGTCCCGCGTCGCCGGGCACCCATGATCCGTCCCTCTGGTTCGGTTAATTCGTGTCTGTGTCCCATGATTGGGAAGAAGTGATGATACGGGAACCGAGGGGGGTGGACAAGGTGGCAGACGGTCGCAAGACCCGGCCAGCATTATCGACCGGCATAATCCTTAAGCCCAAGACTGTGCTTCCAACCGAAGCATCCCGCTTTGCCCCTGAAAGCCCTACAATGTGGCCGGAACTGGCCTTCTCTACCGGGTTTGCCTCATTGGCGGGTTGCGGGCAACCTGTCGAAAGGGCAGGATAGTCAAAGCCCAACGGTCGCGGTCGCCGATAGTACCATCATTGCAAGTTCAGGGAGGTCGGAGCCAGCGCGTCTGCCCGGGGTTGCCCAAGCCCCCGCGGCCGAATATACTTCCTTCTCTTTCAAGGATATGAGATGACCCTGTCATGGTGGGGGATCGGGGTCCAATGCGTTTTCACCTGATCGACCGGATCGAAGCGTGCGAGCCGGGGAAATCCTTGAAGGCTGCGAAGTATCTGGCACTGGGGGAGGAATACCTCGCTGACCACTTTCCACGGTTCCCGATCATGCCCGGGGTGCTGATGCTCCAGGCTGCGGTTGAGGCTGCCTCCTGGTTGTGGCGAGCGACGACGGATTTCCAACACCCCGTGATCGTGCTACGCGAGGTCAAGAACGTCAAATACGGGACATTCATGCAACCTGGCCGGCGGATGGATGTGTCGATTGAACTGGTGAAACAGGAAGGTGATACGGCGACATTCAAAGGGCGCGGAGCGGACGATGCGGGTCAGGCGACTCTCAGCGCGCAGTTCACCCTGCGTGGCTACGGGCTTGCCGACCGTAGCCCGGCCGGGGCGATCACTGACGAGAATCTGCGATCCCATTGGAGAACACGCTGGGCCTTGCTCCGCGGTGAGTTGCGGCCCAAGAGTTGACGAGCATCGACTCTGGCCAACCCCACGAGTCACCCAATTGGGCTGGCGCAACGATAGTGCCTGTAAGCGATTACCAAGGACTCGGCCGACATGCTTCTGAAGGATCAAGTGGCCCTGGTGACCGGCGGCAGCCGGGGGATCGGGAAGGCAATCGTTCAAGCGCTGGCCCGAGAGGGGGCGAAAGTTGCGTTCGTCTACCGTGGGAGTCAGCAAGCAGCCGAAGAGTTAGAAAAGGAGATCACGGCTGCAGGTGGAACCACCAAAGCCTGGCAGGCGGATGTCTCCGACCCGGAAGCCGCAAAACGGGTCGTCGGTGGCGTGATGGCGGACTGGGGTCGGGTCGATATCCTGGTGAATAATGCTGGGGTGATCCGGGACGGGCTGTTCATTCGGATGGACCCCGAAAACTGGAAAACGGTTCTGAATACGAACCTGGATGGGACATTCTACTTCTGTCGAGCGGTTGCGGAACAGATGGCCCTGAGGCAACGATCTGGCCGGATTATCAATGTGTCGAGCGTTGCAGCCGACCATGTGAATGCGGGGCAGACGAACTACGCTGCCAGCAAGGGTGCGGTGAACGCTTTCACTCGGGCGCTGGCCGTTGAACTGGGAAGCCGCAGTGTGACCGTCAACGCAGTGGCACCAGGGTTCATCGAAACCGATATGAGCGAGGCGGTTCGGAACAAAGCAGGTGATTTCATCGCCAAGAAACTCGTCCCGCTGCGACGGTTGGGAAAACCCGAGGACATTGCCGGGGTAGTGGTGTTCCTGGCCGGCCCAGCCGGGGCTTACGTGACCGGCCAGGTCATCACAGTGGACGGCGGCTTGAGTCTTGGGGCGGTCACGGCCTGATGGATAGTGTCTGCGGGGCTGGACGGGGCGGACCCCTATGCCGGCTATAAATACGGTGGGATCTCAATACCCCATCCCACCTTACGATCATGCGGCGGTCCCGGGAGGTCGTTCCATGCCGACGGAACAAGAGATTTTCGAGAAAGTTCGGACGACACTGGTCGACGCCCTCAACGTCGATGACGACGAGGTCAAACTTCAGTCTCGTCTCCGGGGCGATTTGAACGCCGAATCGATCGACTTTCTCGATATCGTATTCCGACTTGAAAAACAGTTCGGGGTGAAGATCCCCCGCGAGGAACTCTTCCCGGAATCGATTTTCCAGGGCGACCCGAATTTCGTGACCGACGGAAAGGTCAACGAGGGGGGCTTGAAGGAACTCCAGGAACGGATGCCCTTCGCCGACCTGAGTGATTTCCGTAAGGATCCGCGACTGGAGAAGATGGAGGATCTGTTCACCGTCGAACTGATCGTCAACTATCTCAAGAAGAAACTCGGCGGGTGAGAGGACGAATCCGGATGGTGGCGTCAGGCGTAACTCAAGTGGTCAAGTGACCCCGGATATCCCCCTCTGACGAACCGGCTCAAGTTGGGGGCGGCGGATTCCAAGGGAACGAACATGCGATGGACGTGGATCGACCGGTTCACGGCGTTTGAATCCCGGCGGTCGGCCACGGCGGTGAAATGCCTGAGTCTCGCCGAGGACCATTTCGCCGACCACTTCCCCGGGTTCCCAGTCATGCCGGCCCCACTCATCCTGGAAGGGTTGGCCCAGACTGGCGGGATCTTGGTCGGGGAAGCGAACCAGTACCGGGAGAACGTGGTGCTGGCGAAGATGTCCGCCAAGTTCCACCGCGAGGCAATGGCTGGTGAACAACTGACATACACCACGCGAATCCTCGATATCGGGATGTCGGGTGCCCGTGTATCGGGAGAAGTTCACAGCGGGGCGGAGTTAGTTGCCGAGGCGGACATCATGTTCGCCCACGTAACAGCCGAGCAGTTGCCCCCGGGAATTCCGGACCCCAAGTTCGTGTTCAGCGGGGAGTTAGCCCACCTCCTGCGGATGGCTGAGGCGGTGGCCACACCCACCGACGGACACCGTTGACCCCCGCCCAATGAGCCCGCACGACATGGAGGCCCCGACTGGGGCTTCGTGCGTTTACTGCTCCCGATTCAGGTTTAAGGTTTACAGTTGGTGCAGTTGGCCTTAAACCGATTCCTGAACCCCCTGCCTTGGCTTCAACTGCACGCTGGAACCTGCAAACCTTTTCGATTGATTGGACCGGAGGTGGGAGCGGATGTTCATGGGTCTCTGTCCTGAGTGGTTGACATGGTAACGAACTCCCGCCGGGCGGTCATCACCGGGTTCGGGGCCATCACCCCGATCGGGTCGAGTCCAGGGACATTCTGGGACGCACTGCGTGCCGGTGTGTCGGGGATCCGGACAATCCGCGCCTTTGACCCGTCCTCGCTACCCTGCCAGATTGGCGGCGAGATTCCCGAGTTTGTCGCCAAAATGCTGATCGAGAAGCATTACCGGAAATATCTGAACGCGATGTCCCGGACGGTCCAGATCGGGGTCGTGGCGGCGCAATTTGCGATGCAAAACATCGCAATCCCGCGGGGATCGATCTCACCCGAGCGATTCGGAGTCGAGTTCGCATCGGTTATGGGGGCGACTGATCTGAACGATCTGGCCAGATCCAGCAAGGTCAGTTCAATCGGCCCACGTCAGCCGATCGACATGGCAGCCTGGGGGCAAGACGGCGTGTCCGAGATGCCCCCGATGTGGATGCTCAAGTACCTCCCGAATATGCCGGCCTGTCATGTGACTGTCCTCTTCGACGCTCAGGGGCCGAGTAACACCATTATCTCAAACGATGCTGCCGGGGTGCTGGCGATCGGCGAGGCCCTCCGAATTCTCCAGCGGGGCGCGGCCGACCTCATGCTGGTCGGGGGGACCGAGTCGAAGATTAACCCACTGAGCCAGTCCCGGTTCAACTCATTTGCCCCGTTGACGCGGGAGCGAGCGGAACCCGAGAAGGCCGTTCGCCCATTCAGCCCAGACAGCACAGGATCCTGTTTGGGCGAAGGGGCGGGTGCATTCGGGCTCGAAGACCTGGACCATGCCCAAAAGCGAGGGGCGACGATCATTGGGGAAGTGGTCGGGTATGCATCTGGGATGGATCGTGGACTGACAGGGGTCGGATTGGCCCGCGTGATCCGAAACGCTCTTGCGAACGCCGGAATCCAGCCTCATGATGTCGATCACGTGAACGCCCACGGACTGGGTGTTCGGGAGTTGGATGCCTTCGAGGCTCGTGGAATCGCGGCGGTTTTTGGTCGGGATGTCCCGGTCTTCGCTCCGCTGAGTCGGTTTGGGAATCTGGGCGGGGCCTCGGGAATCATCGAGTGCCTGTGCAGTGTCTTGGCCCTCCTACATGGGGAACTGCCAGGTACACTCAACCACACCCCGTCCCCGGATTGCCCGATCACCGTCCACACCGGATCGCCCCGACCCGTCACCAAGCCCTACGCGGTCAAAGTGTCGGCCACAGACCTCGGGCAGTGCGGAGCAGTGGTGTTGCGGAAATGGACTTCGTGAGAGGTCAGTAGCTGAGAACGAGTACCCCGTCCAAGTCAGAATGGCGGGTTCAGAGAAGACGGACTGGTTGGGAATTCGGGATCACAGAACGACCCCGGAGGGGTCGCAGCGATTAGCCGGTGGTTGAGCGCAGCGATACCACCGGGGCGGGGACGGGGACAATGACGTACGCACGCCGACCCAAACGACCCCGCAGGGGTCGCAGCGATTAGCCGGT
>PLDW01000410.1 GCA_003136315.1 Gemmataceae bacterium
TTCTGCCGACCTGATCTAGTGGGATCAACTCCTCGACGAGTTGTGTCCAGTGGTCCGACAGCCATGCATCGGGAGTCCCGTCCTTGAAGATGCGAAGCTCTTCCCGCACCTGACCACTCACCGCCTGCCAAGCCCGGCAGATTTCGTAGAGGTGTTCCTCGCCCTCTGCAAAGTACCGGAATGACAGGACTAGGCTCGCCCCCTCCTCGGGGCTTACGCCGTGGTTGATCGAGTGACGCAAGAACTCGTCGTAGGCCGTGCCTGCCCGTTTCGAGCACTTCGCCCGCGAGCCGTAGAGCGCGAGCTGGATAGCATCCAGAAGCGTAGTCTTACCCCCTCCGTTCAGACCGCCGAACAGGATGATCGGCTGTACCCGATCGTGCCGTACGCCGGGCGACAGGTTGATGGTCTGCCGCCCGCGGAACAGACAAAAGTTCCGCATCCGCAGTTGTTCGAGGATCATTCGTGATCCCCCTCGGGCTCTGTGCCGGTGGCATCGAATAAGTTCATCTGTTTTGGCCCCGCATGATCCTGCTTCTTGCCGGCCACGTCTTCCAGGCGATCCCGCTGCTCCGAGAGTACCGTGATGGCCTCCTGTTCGCTTTCAAACATCCCGGCCCGAAGCCGGTCCTCCAGCGCCTCGAACACACCCGAACGGCGAGTCATGCTGCGGAACCTGCGCTCCACGCCGAGTAAGGACACTTGTAGGCTGAAAAACGCGGAGTCTTGCCCGCAAACATCCCGAAGCAAGTCCAAATCCTCCTGGCGCAGCCAGTTGCCGTCGTCTGCCTTTTTCGGGAATGGCTGGAGCATTACCTCCTGATAGATCCGGGGCAAGCTGTCGTCGAATTCGTGCTTCTCGTGCAGCCAGATGCGGCGAATCTCGTGCATTTCCGCCATCGAAATCAGCTCGATCCCGGCGAACTCCTCCGGTCCGTTCGTCCGGATGCTCTCCTGGGCCGTCAGCACGCGCCGAAGCCAGTGTTCGCGCCACTGCTTGAGATAGGGGCCCGGGATGGTCCTGTCGTGGAACAGCTGAATTTGCCCGCTCATCCTGCGAAAATCGCGCCGGTCGCGGTCGTCGGGCTTGTCCATCTCGTTGCGGAGTTCAAGCAGTGGCATCATCCAGGATTTTTCCTCGTCGTTCTTGATCATCGCCTCCATCGAACGATCCTTATCAACTACGGTGCATACCCAGCACCCGAAGCGGCTGCTGCCACAGCTTGGCGTGCTGCTATCAACAACGAGTGGGCACTCGCCGCCCTCCGAGGCTCCCTGGTACATCGCCAGTAGAGATTTGTTGTCATGCCCCCAGGGGTTCTTCACCTGCATCAGGTACATCCAGACGTCGTCGTTCGACCAGTTCTCGATAGGCGTAAAAACGAGCGAGTTAGGCAAGCTCTTGTTCGGACTGAGCCCGTCACGGATGCGCGTCGCCTCCAGCCTCTCCATCCGTAGGGCGCGAACCTGGCTCTCCGCCTTGCGGGTGCCGAGGACTAGAATTGCCTCTCCATAACGGCGGACCATGTCGCGTATGAACTTGTTCGAGGGGCGAATCTTCATCCGCTCGGTACACCAGCGAAATTTCTGCCGCGGGGCCGGATAGCCCCTCCCAATCAAGTTGACCCAAAACGAATCCTGGGTTTCAGGGGTGAGCTTGTGGGCAACGAAAGGGAGCTTCTGCGCGGCCGCGGCCTCCCGTAACCGGACAAGCGACTTATCCACCCAGGCGGCCACCACGGGCTGCTCGACAAGTGTGTCCGTCGAAATGACATGGACCTGCTTCCTGCGCTCCTCTTCGGGCAACTCTTTGATCGCGTTCCAGACGAGTTGCAGAACGGCCGAGGAGTCTTTTCCACCGCTGTAGCCGACAACCCACGGAACGGCATCACACTGGTATAGCTGGCGGATCGTCTCTCCGAGACGCTGTACCGTCTTGGCGAAACCCCACTCTCCGAAAGCAGAGTCCGAGTTGAGCGGAATTCTACTTGCGCCGGCCATTGCTCGTCCTTTTGTAGTCAGCCTCAACGGCCTCCTCGTCGGTCGAGAGCCTAAGGCCAAGATGCTTTTTGATGGCGTTTCCTGTAAGAACCACGTTGACTGTTTTCTTGGACAGCCGCCCCGCGCTCATCGCACGGCCCTCCCAGAGCTTCGCGTTGGTGCGTGACCAGTCGATGGAAGCCAGCTTCGCTAACCGTTGCTTCCAGTCCTGCGGGTGCTGGAGGAGCAGGTCGTATCCGGCCCTGGCCAGCGCAGCAAGCGCGAGCGTGTGGGAATGGACGTAATCGCGACGAAGTTCTGCCGCGCTGATCTTACGGTCCTTGGCGAGTCCCCAATCGGGGACATGCTTTGCCACCTCGTTCCAGTAGGAGGCGGCGAGTTCGATGCGAGCGTCCAGGGGCTCCGACTCTTGGCCAGCAACCAGCACTTGGGTTGCGTGGTAAATCCCGCTCAAAGTGAAAAGCTTGATCGAGCGGTTCGAGATGGTGCTCCGCTGCGCCTCGGTCAAGTCCGTGAAGATCGGCACCTTCTGCAGCAGCGTCTTGGTAATCAGCGCGTCCTCGTCTTGGTGATCGTAGAGGATGCTGAGAGACGTGGTTGGGCGAACGGCGTACCGGTTAAGGTCCGCGAACATCTGTTGGCATCGCTTCAGGCCCCGGTCCATGAAGAACACCACCGCGATCGTCTCGTCTCCCAGGTCCGGGTTTTCGCGGAGCGCAGCTTCGATCCCAGCCCGTCGGTGCTGGCCGTCATTGATGACAAACTTTGCACTCATCGGGATACGCATCCGGCCAAGGCTCCGCTCCGCCTCCTCCGCGCCGAGGGGTTCGAAACGGACCTCTCCGTCCACTGACGCGGTCAGTGCCGAGAACACATACTCCTTCGCGCGACCCAGAATGTACCCAGCAATCTCTGGGATGCGGGCTTTGTTGAGCACCCGCTGGGCCCGCAGTTCCGGCTTCAGCTCGTCTTTATTAAAGAGACTGATTAGCGCGATTGAAAGATGCGGTTCCTATGCCACGCGAGATGAACTAGGCTCGGCCATAGTGACTGATCTGCTGGCAATTGAATGGATTGTCCGCTGTATCTCGACAGTAGATACTGATCTGGACCCGATTCTGCAAAGGCACCACGCGCGACTATGACCTTGTATTCATCGGTCACGGACCATAGGCCATGATCGAACAGCCAATGCATATTCTTGGTTAACGCGAGTCCATTCCGAGGGTCGTTGTTTCGAGAATCTGCAAACTGATGGATATGTGCGGCATCGACAATGCTTGCACCAGTCAGTGTTGTAAGTCTGTATCGGGTCAACGCGCATGTGTAATTATAGGCGGCAACAATGTCAAGACGGAAGCGAGCTTCGCGGCCTCGTTTCCGGGCTTCATTCGGATCCTTGAAGTTACTATCGCGGGCAATCTCCTCATCAGTTGGGATCGCTATTCCGACAATCTCGTACAGTGCCAGTCGTTCACGGGGCTGGAAGTATTTCGCAATGAGAACTCGCCGGGCTTGATCGCGGAAGGCTGGATCGTTCATGAACGAGACAAAGTCGGATGGCAAAGCGGCGTAGCGAGTCCGAAATCGCTCCTTGGTAGAGTTGCAGTACTCATCCAAGGGAGACCAGAACCCATCTGTCTTGAGATGAAAAAACGGGTAGCGAACGTCAGGGCGCTGCGAGCGACGGTGTGCGACGATGCTCCAGTATGTACAGAAACGGAAGGCAAGTTCAGGAGTTAAGGGAAGCACGTCTTTCGGGATCAGTCCTTGCTCAGCGTATTCAAGGACTACCAACAACAATAGTGGCTTGTGCGGAGCAGGGTCGCCACGCGCTTTATCGAAGTTCAGTTTTGCGAGCTTTGCCAGCCATTGCTCGGGTGTTGTCATCGATCCGCTCCTACGTCTGGGTGGGAGTACCTTCCCGGAGCGTATCCGATTCACCGCTCAGTGCAAGATATAACGGGCACTTCGTGTACTGCTCGTCGATCAGTCGCATCATCCGAAGGTTCTCGGAACTCTCCAGGGCCGGCTCATAGTACCAAGTCGAGCGGGCCAACCCCGAGCAACTCGTACTGCCGGCGAACGCTCAGCTCGGGGTGACCCTCCTCGATCAGGCCGCGCCGGGCGTCAGCCGAGGACGGTGGATTTTTTTTCACCCAGTCAAGTTCGACCTCCAGTTGCCCGATTTGCTCGTACAACTCGGCCGTCTTGTCCTCCGGGGGGCGGTCGTCTTCGACCCAGAGCGAACACGGCTTCGGCCCCGGACAACAACTGCTTCTTTCACGCGTGGATCAGCGTCGGATGCACCCCGTTCTGCAACGCCAACTCGTTCACCGTCTTGTCCCCCTGACCGCCACCAAGGCGACCTGCGCCTTGAACGCCGCCCAGTGGCTCTTCCGCTTGCCCGCCATCGCTTCCCCTTTCCTGGGCCTCCAGTATAGCTTAACCGGCGGTCCAGTTTTCGGGCTCCACTATGATAGTCAGTTGCCTTGCGTATCGCCCTCGAAGCCATCGGCGACGGAGGCAACGCCCCCACGTCATGAGGTGAACGATGGCGAGTATCAAAGAAGTTAAGCCGCTCCCGCTGAAGGATCTCTACATTGGCAAAGGGCCGGTGCGGCTGCGCGAAGGCAAGAAGGAAGTCTCCGAGCTGGCCGACAGCATCCGCAAGATCGGCCTACTTGAGCCGATTGTGGTTTGCCCCGGTGACAAGCCCGGGCAGTACGAAATCATCACCGGACAGCGCCGCTTCCTGGCCCACCAAGAGTTGAAGAAGGACACAATCCTCGCTGCCATTCTCGACGCAAAGGTGGACGAGACGACCGCGAAGGTCATCTCAATCAGCGAGAACCTGGTGCGCCGAGACCTGAACCGCCGAGACCTGATCGATGCCTGCACGGCACTCTTCCGCCAGTACTGCTCGATCCAGGCCGTCATCGATGAGACGGGCCTACCCCGCAGCAAAGTGTCCGAATACGTCAAGTACGACCGCCTCGACTCCAAACTCAAGAAGCTGGTCGATAACGGTGAGGTGGAGCTGAAGGCCGCCTTGCGTGCCCAGGACGCGGCAGCAATCAGCGGCGAGATCAAAGCCGAAGAGGCGGTGAAACTGGCCAAGGAAATGTCCACGATGAGCGGGGCCCAACAATCCAAGCTCGTCAAGCAGATCGAGGAGGAACCGGCCGCTTCTGTAGACGATCTTATTGAGGCTGCCAAGACACAGGAGAAGATCACCCAGATTATCGTCACCCTTGGCGCAACTGCACACAAGGGCCTCTCGACCTATGCCAAGGACGAAGGCACAACAATGGACGACGCTGCCCGCACGCTCATCGAAGAAGCACTTTCGGGCAAAGGCCTGCTTGAGGAATAACCGGTGCTCGGTGTACCCCCAGACCTTCAACAGAGACTGCTGCTGTCGGTCGGCAGCCACCGCGACACCCGACCGCTTACACCCGTCGAGGTGGGCGAGGCGGTTCAGACTGCAATAGCCGCAGGTACATCCCTACAGGAGGTGGCAGAGTTCCTTCACCTCGAAGACACGAGCGTCCTCACCAAATTCGTCCGGCTCATGCGGCTTTCCCCGTCTGTCCGACATTTGGTTGACTGGGGTCGATCCGACTCAACCATTGGCTTTACCGCGGCCTCTGAAGTCGCACGGCTTGCTGACCTCGACGCGCAGCTGGAGCTGTGCCAGGCCGGATTGAAGCACCGGCTGGGTAGCGCGGAGATGAAGCAGATCCTTCAGCTCCACAACCGCTCCCGCCGGCCGCTATCCGAGTGCATTGAGGAAATCCTTCGGCTTCGGCCTAAGGTGGAGCAACTTCATGTGCTGATTGGGGTCGTGACGGAGCCGAAGGTGCGAGACCACCTTACCCGTTGCCCGCAGGCTGAACGGGACAAGCTCCTGCATTCTGCGGTGAAGACTGCGTACCCGGTTATCGGCCGGTTCGGGGGGAGGTTGGGCACGGACCGTTTCACCGTCACTGGAGATAAAGCCGTCTCCGCCGAACTAACCAAGGAAGGAAGAGATTTCGAGGCAAAAATCAACACCGCATTGGCAGGGCTATTGTCACAATGAAAATCGCCTACCCAATTGAGGTTTACCCCTCCGGAACGGTCGCTCTGGGGGATCGAATTTCGTGCGACGGGTTCCACCGCGACTACCCAGTCCGCGTCCAGACGCACGTCCATGACGACCACATGGACAATTTCGAGACGAGCAAGGGGCTGCAGAACCTGTTCATGAGCGAGGCGACGCGGCAGCTGCTCGTCTGCGAGTTCGACGCCGACCTTCCGTACCGCGACAACGTTTACCCCGTCCGGATCGGTGAAACTCAGGACTTAGACGGGCACAAGCTGACGCTGCTCCACAGTGGGCACATGCTCGGATCGGTCCAGGTCGCAGTAGAAACACCACTCGGAATGCGTCTCGGTTACTCCGGCGACTTCCGTTGGCCGCTTGAGCAGGTTATTGAGGTTGATGCCCTAGTCGTTGACAGCACTTACGGAAGCCCCGACCGCAAACGCGAATACACCCTGGCGGAAGCCGAGGAGCGATTCCTTACGTTGGTCCACAACCGGATCATGCGCGGCCCCATCCACGTCAAAGCACACCGTGGCACACTCCAACGCGCCTTAAGCATCCTCAGTGGCCAGGTGAACTGCCCGATACTCGGCAGCGCCAGGCTGTGCGAGGAAGTGCAGGTTTACCGCAACCACGGTTATACCATCGGCGATATCTGCCGGATAAACACCGAAGATGGACGGTGGCACGTAAAGAGCGGACGCTTTATTCGGCTCTACGGCAAAGGGGACGGCGAGCCGCCGATCCAACTCCTGAGAGGAAGCACGATCACTCTCAGCGCTTACATGTCGCGGCAGGACGATCCAGTGATGGAGTATTCCGATTGCTCGTTCGGGGTGGCCCTGTCCAACCACGCCGATTTTGAGGGCACCCTTGAGTACGTCCGGGCGACCAAGGCCAAACACGTGGTGACGGATAACACCCGCGGACATGCGGTTGAACTCGCACGAGAAATCCAGCATAGACTCGGAATCTCGGCTCGTCCTTCCTCAACGCAATACTCCCGCGAGTGGGGACTCTCCTGATTGGAGTTTCATGTGTGTGACAGGCTAACACTACGATCTCAGCATAGTTGCAAGGGCCTACTCGCGTAGATTCGGTTCTCCTAGCTTGCCGGTCGCCGAAAACACCTTGCCAGTCGCAGAAATGGATAAGAGCGACTAGAAAGGCGAGTTCGTCATACAACCTCGACCTCAATTCATCTTCCACGATACCCGCGGCCAAGCCGGAGTCGTCAGGTTCGCAGGCAGCAGGGGGAACGGGAGATCTTGCGGGCGCATCGCGAGATGTCCCGCCTATCCGCCTCTAATTTGAGGGGCTCATCGACTTCAGAGGAGCTTGATTACCCCATCTCAGGCTGTCTATTATAAGTTTCTTGGTAGGCGAACTGATGTTCGCGGCCGCGGAATGCTCCCGCAACACAAGAGCTGGTCCGGCCAGTGGCTGCCAGGAAACCGGATCAGCCAAGATTGGGACGGTCATGAGCGGAGTCGGCAGCAGAGGCAGCGGCCGAATAGTGTGGGCATAGTGTGGGATTTCCAGTCAAACGAAGTAATACCGTCAAGGCGACGGGTCTTCCGGCTTTTAAGTTTTTCACTTTCCGCCATTCCCAGACGAGCCAATCTGTGCCCCGAAGTTCTCGAATAGTGTGGGAATTCGGCTTAGTGTGGGCGGAAACCTCATCCCTGGAAATGACACAACCCCTGATTTAGTCAGGGGTTGTGTTGAGTGGGCAGACCCGGGATTGAACCGGGGACCTAGCGATTTTCAGTCGGGAAGTCTGCCAACTGCGAAATCGACGTAAGTCTCCATCCCACAAGCATCTCTGAAAGAGGCAGTAACTGGTCCGGCGAACAGGTAACTGCGATATTTTACTATGTTTTCGCACCGTTGTGAGAGGTCACGCCGCGGTTTGCTGG
>PLDW01000189.1 GCA_003136315.1 Gemmataceae bacterium
TTTTGAGGCCAAGGCTTCTAGCAGAACGAGAAAGTCGATCCCCAAGTCCCGTTCACCCGCAACGCTTCAATCGGACGACCGCGGTTGAAGAGAAATCGAGACTCACGTCTATACTCACGCTTACTTCTTCCCCGATTGGATCACCCCCGGATACGGCCACTTCCACCCCATCTCCTCAACCTGCTTCGCAACCTTCGCCGACAACTTATCCTCTGCCGTACGGTTCGCAACCTCGTCAGCGATCCCTGCCCGGATGTTCGGTGCGATCATTCCCCAGACGTTGGCCATCCCAACCACAGCTTGCGACCCGTCAACGGGCTTCCAGATGGCCCGGGCGACCACGAGGAACCGTGGGTCAGCTTTCGCCTCTCGCCGGCTCTGCCGGTTCGCCCAGTGGGTGTAACCGAGATCCTTCATGATGATCAGGCCTTGCCGTCCTTGCTGGTCGTCGTCCCCACCCCGGTACTTCGCCACGATGGCCCGGGCGTTTTCTCGCTTTTCGGCTGAGACTGTGTCGGAAGTCTTGGCCGTCTGGAGTGGCTCTTCCCGGTCGAGTTGTTCGGCCATCACCCACGCGGTTGTCCATGCGTTCTCGAATGCCTCGTCCAGCGCATCACCCTCTGGCCGGCCAGGCCCCTTGAGTGGAGCCCCCTGGCCGTGTTGCTGCGCTGCCCTGGCTGCCGCCCGTTCCTCTTCCGCCCGTGCGATCTCCCGCAGTCCCTGCATCCGCTCGGCCTGTTGAGCCTCGGCATCGGCCTGAGCGCGTTGAGCCTCCAGCATCGCGCGTTCGGCCCGTTCGGCCTGGACGGCTTTATTACGAGCGAAGAACACACTGCCGCCGAGGACGAGTAGCACGACTCCGACCAGGCCGGCACCGATTGCCAGCCAGATCCAGCGGGGGGAGCCGCCGGCATCGGGCAACGGCGGTGGGGAGTCCCAGTCGTCCGGATCGAGGGGTTGGTTGTTCATGGTTAGCTCCGGCAGGGGTGTTCCGGCTGGAGGTCAGTATCCGGGAGGTGTTCGACGAGGGCAAGCTACTTCTTCCCCGTTCGCTTCGGCCCACCGCCGGCCCTGTCGCCGTCTCTGGGCTGGCCACCCGGCGGACGGTCGAGCGGTTCGTCTGTGGCCGGCTGCGCTGGGGTGTCAGGTGGTGAGGGGGTAGGGGTGTCGCGTGAGGAGGTGTCGGATTCGTCCTCGGCAACTTCGTCGCGGAATGCGTCGGTGGAGACGCCGAGGGCCGAGGCCAGTCGCTGGACGATGGCCCACATGGGCTCACTCGCCCCTCGCTCGTACTTGGCGATGGTTTGCGGGGCCATATCCGCCCGTTCGCCGAGTTGGGCCGCGGATAATCCCTCGGCTTCCCTCAGTTCTCGTAAGCGTTGGCCAAACTTCGTCTTCGGCTTCGGTTTACCCTTCGCCACGGTAACCATGCGAATGTTTCCCCGGCCGCTTGGAAGCTACATAGCTTGACACGAGAAGCTATGTAGCTTATTCTACCCCGCGGCGGTCGGGTGTGTCGACCGTCTCAGGCCGGGGTGGGCGGAGTTTCTCAGGCCCTTGTCCATCCCGGCCGACTACTCCCTTTGTAGGAGTTGTTCGGATGTCACCGTATCAAGTCCCGTTGCCGTCCGTCAATGATCAACCCTGCGGTCTGTCGCCACTTGGTCCGGATGACCTCGCCTGGACCTGCCAATCTGATCCCTGATCCCCGCACCCGATGGCGTCTTCCGGCCATCTAAGCAAACAGCAACGTCGCGCCCTGGAAGGCCGACCTTGCCCACCACTCACGGACGGACAGTTCCACTCAGCCGTTGCCCAGCGGTTGCCGTTGCCCACACCGTTGCCCCTGCCCACGCCCCCAGCCCACGCTCCACCGCACGATCACTTTGTCGTGCGGTCAGGAACCCTTGCGCCCTCACCCCTCGCTGGAGACACTCACAGATGATCCCGACTGCCCCCACAACCTCACCTGCCCCCACAACCCCGAAGGCCCACGTAACGAAGTCGACACTCCGCACCGGTGACGAGCCGGCCGCGACCGGTCGAGACACAAGAAGTCGGCCACCTGGACGCCACCGACGCGAACCCGATGCTGAACGACCTGAACCCGCTGGCCCCGCTGATCCGGGAGCCGACGACCTGTTGTTGATCGCCGAGGACATGAGGAACCTTGAACAGCGCATTGCCGCGTTCATGGTCGCCCACCCACAGGGTCACCGATGCCCCTGTTGTGACCGCGCCAGGCAGAACGGCGGTGGGTTCCCGGGAGTTTACGAAGAACTGGTTACTATCCGGGCTGTCCTCTGGTCGTTCGGACCCCTCGTTGAAATGGAACGACCGCCGACAGCCGCAGCGCGGGCAGTGCTGGCCGGCATCGGGGTGAATCCGAAACCGAACGCCGAGGAGTGACTCCCGGTTGTCCGCCCGCCGCCCGCCCGCCGTGGCATTGCCGGCCAGCCCCAAACACTGGCCGGCCCCCCCTGACTCGAACGCCGTCACTGTCGCAACCACGAACGCCCAAAAACCTTAGCAAAACTTATCAAGCGACCCCAATAAACCCCAACAAACTAACCTCAACAAATCTCGACTTTCACGACCCTCAACCGGCACCCAACACACTCGCCCAAGGAGTTACGAATTATGAGAAACCCAGCCAAGCAACGAATCGCCCGGACAACCCGAAGTCGGCCGGCCACGACTGCGACCGTTCGCCCGACGCGGCCGACCAGTTCCCCCCCGACCGGTTCCCCCCCGACCGGTTCCTCCCCGACCGACCCGTCGGCCGACTCCGTTCCCACTCCCACCACTCCAACTCCCGCCCGCGTTCCCCGCCCCCCTCGCACTCCCTTCTCGTTGCCCTACGGCCTGACGCGGGCTGAGTCGAAACGCCTCACGACCCTCTACCGCGTCGCTCTCACATCCGACGCCGCTCGTGAGTGGCAGCGGATCGTCGAGCAAGCCCGGGCGTTGGAGGCTCAACTGGCCAACTTCGCTCACGCCCATCGGCCGCGCTGCAGGTGTCACCTCTGCCGATTCCTCGATCAGTACAGCTATGGGATGCAGTTGGACGCGATCAACGCCGCCGCTTGGACGCTGCGGAATGCGATGGCGATGGTGGGGCAGGAGTTCCCGGGGCTGGAGGAGGTTGGCAAGTAGGCAGGGAGACGACGGGCAACTTCCCTGATCGAACGCCCGAGCGTGGCCGGATCGGCCGGCCAGGCTCGGGCGTTTCCCGATGGTCACCACCCCGCCGACCGCTGGGCTGGCCTGACCGCTTGCTTGCCCGGAGTTCCTCGGCAATTCGCTTGACGGCGGGCAGTCGTCCCATCACAATCATCTACGCGGTGGGGTCAATCAGGTCGATATCCCACCTTCATCAAGGTGAGCCATGCCCAGGCCCAAAAAAACGCCGACCTCTGAAACGCCCCCACCGGAAAAGCCGCGGCCACCGGCGCAGGAAGCGGAAACGGCATTGGTCGTGTTGACCCCCTGGACCATCTTTCAAGCGGCCCTGAAGGCGGTTCCCGCCTTGAAGTTCGCGCTCGCAGTGCTGGGGCTCGTGTCCGTCCTCGTGATCGTCAAGGGCTTCGGAATCGACTTCAACATTGCCGTGTTCGGGACCATCATCTTGTTGGTACTCATGGTCGCGCTCGTCGTGTTCGCGGCGCTTACCGGTGTCAAGAGCCCGCAGGTTCGGCTGGCCGCTCTAGTCATGATGTGGTCGTTCCTCACACTGACGATCTTGACGGCGGCACTCTTATTTATGTCTGCGTTTTTTGATATTCCAAGGCCGCTCGACAAGCTCCTTCAGAGAGGGGCCTCCGGAACCCAGTCGCGACCGGCCCTAGGTTGGAAAGTTGGACCCGGGAAATATCACCACTTGCCGGAGTTCGCCGGGATTTCCGAGGTTCCGGACAAAGAGATGAAGCTATGCCCTCGGTTTACCTCACTAGCGGACTTTCATGAGGTTCAGGAACGGCAAAAGGAAAACAAATGGAACAGAAGTGATCCCTGTTATTACACGTTTTACACACGTGAGTTACAGGAATACGAATCGCTGCCCGAGCGAATAGGCCTCCGCCCGGATATCCGGGCACTATTGGTTGTTTACGTCCAGAAGTTCGATCACGCATGGGTGACGGGTGGCCAATTCCAGGGGTGGGTCACCCCCGAGAATCCATTCGTCGCTATTTCCAAAGAATCTAAGACTGGACGATCGCACATGATCTTCCTAGTTATCTTTCCATTCGATGTTACCGGATTCCGTGATGCTCTTGATATTAATAAATCAAATATAGAAGCGTTATTAGCAATCAGTTAATATAATTGAAATTAGGAGAAACTCGATGAATGGTTCACTCTACCTCCGTCTAGCGGTGGTCGTCGCACTCGTCGCCGGGACCGGCACCGCCCGTGGTGATGTGACGGTCCAAGGAATGACCCTCGACAGCGACGGCACTCAAGTCAAAATCGACCAAGACAAGATCTGGGCCGTTTCCTTGAAGAGCAATACCCAGTTCGGCGAATACGTCGCGCCCGACGGGATGGGTGGGTACACCCTTCCGCTCCCGGACCCCCACGATGATTTCATCGTGCGCGGCCTATCCAAGATAGGTGGCATGTTAAAACATGCGAGGTCGGGCGATCTGTCCCAGAGATTCAACGCCAATTCGAACCCAGTGAATCTCACGTTTCTCCCAGGCCCAGAGTACATCAAGAAGTATGGAAAGGCCGAATTTAAGAAGCATCTGGAAAGCCTTCTCAAGATCCTGCCCAAGGACCACCCAGACAGGAAAAGTCTAGAAGAGCATTTGGAAGAGCTTAAGAAAAAGGGGAAGTAGCAGTATATCGGGGTGGATGGACGATACTATCACTAAAGCGTTGACACCTTGAAGTTGTATCCTGTTCGGGGTGAGTGTCAACCGCATCGCAGGTGTTCCTGCCGGGAACGCCTGATCCAAAAGCGAATGATCCATCGGCAGGTTTTCTGACCCGGACACCTTCCCACCTGTCGCCTTGGCCCGCCCTAGCCTGCCAGTGCCAGATGGTCATTTCCGACCACGTGACCGAATCCGTTCACCTCGATACTCGACTCCCAGATCAGTTGACCGGAAACCGGCGAACTGATGAAAGGCCGGGATTCCGGTCAACATCCTGATCCAACCCGCAGCGGGGAAAAGACCGACCGACGGACGGCGGGCCACAGACCACGGGGCGACCGGGTTGCCGGGGCTGGCCAGCCCCGAACGTGGGCGGGAGATGCCCTCGGCCTCGGCCCTCGACCGCTCGACCTGATCCTCCCCCGTTGGAGGTCGGCTCTTTAACGCGTTGACCCCCTCCCCAGAGGTTGGCGGGTATACCCGCCAACGTCCTCTCTCCCGCCGGGGTCGGCCGGAATTCCGGCCGACGTCTCCATCTCAGGGGGTTGGCCGGTATAACGGCCGACGTGCTCAGCGATCCGTCCCCAACCATCCCACACCACCACATCGCCCGCCCGAACGGACCTGTACCGTCGAGATGACCGCACAGTTCCCGCAGCGCTGCAACCAACACCCAGATGATGACGGTTCACAAGTACAATTATTAGAGATTCTCGAGTTTTTCACCACTCTTAGCCGTTGCCGAGCAAAACCGGAATTTCCGTTTTTGCTTTACGCCCGTTCAGTAATGTCGGGATTCCGGTTATTACTCTCCGCCCGTTCAGTTGGTTCACCGGCCCCGCCGTGCTGTCCGGATCTGGTCATCCGTGGTGATGATCACCACGGATCATTCGGCCGAACGTTGACGGGTAGTCATCATGACTACCCGCGCCGAGGGGTGAGGCTACGTGATGGAAATCGTCATGCAGGCCAGTTGGGAGATGGTAGGCGTGAACCTGTATGGGGGAGATCCCCATGCGGGCCAGCGGGGAGGCGGGCGGGGATGGGCTGTTGTGAACGAGAAGTTCATGACTGGGTCTAATCGCTATCAGAACCGGTTGTGACCCTTATGGTCATGAACGCCCGAGGTCGGTGCTTATAAGCACCGACCTCAACGACGGAGAAGCCGGAGCAGGCCCCCGGAGCAGGCCCTCGGCCGAAACGCTGATACGCGATTCGGGAAACCGGACACCAGCGGGCCACGCGGACCAGCGCAGGCCTCGCGGTTGCGCTCGAGTATCACCTCCACGGGGGTTCCTTGGAATTCCAGTGGACCGGGGGCGACCGCGTGTGACGCTGGCCAGCCACCCCCACACCGCAGTTGCGACCGATCGGCGTTCCTGCGGTCGGCTGGGCGTGTATCAACACAGTGTTGATACACCACAACCAGCGCCCGGGCGGGGAGGAGATCGCAGGCCGTGGGGAGTGCGTAGGCGAGATGTCCACACACGCCACCGGTGGCCAGCAACAGGACCGGCCGCCGAGGAACTGGCCGGCCACGCGGGGCGGTGGAGGGACGGAGGTAACGCTGGTGTGTGACCCTTATGGTCATGCACGGTGGGGATTGCCCCGCGAGTCAACCGGGGGTCGAACGGGTCGAACGCCGTCGAACACGACCAACTACCTCCACCCCCTCTACTCGCACCTCGCACGTCGAACGCACAAGCAACCGGCATCGAACGGAGCAGCAACCGGTGGGCGGGCGGGTGTGTACAGGGTTCGCCGGGAGCGTACAGGGTTCGCGACGGACGCCGTTTCACAACCTCCCCAGTTGCTTCCTCAACGCCAACACGGCCGCCTTCGCCCGGTTCTCCCCGTTGTCGCCGGCCATGTTCTCGCGGGCCTCGACCAGTTCGTCCAGGCTTACCCGACGCTGGCTTCCGCACCAATAACGGGTGAACGTGTCTGACCACCCGCGGCGGTAAAAACGTCTTGTCGGAGATCCCGAGCACCGGGTACACCTCGGAGAGCGGGACAAGTGGTGGAGGTAGTTTCTGCGAGCCGGAACGAGGACGAGGCATCTAAATTCCTTCCTTGGGTCAAGTTGCGTCTTCGATTTTCACCGGATGACTCCTGGCACGTCGAGCACTTGGCATGCCGCACAATTGTTACCAAACACCTGGAAGTTCTTGAATGTCCAGACCACTTTCTTGTCACGGGTGACCTCGATCAACTGGGGGTTGTCCGGCCCGGCGTGACAGTTCCCAAAGATCAGGTTTCCGTTCGGCAAAACTTCGAGGGTTGTCACCCAGGCGAGTGTGATTCCCGGGAGTTCCTTCTGGTCGATGCTCCAGACGATCTTCCCGGCCTTGTCGACCTCGATCACCCGGTTGTTGTTGCCCCCCGCAATGACGGTGTTGCCGTTCGCCAGGCGGACTGCCCCGAACACCTCGGTCCCGTGCCCCTCCGGACCGTGCCCTCCCGACCGGGGTCGGCCGTTGAGATCGAGTGCATACTCCCACACCACCTTCCCGGTTGGATCATATTCCCGCACACACCCGTCCCCCTCGTGGCAGGCCAGATAATTCCCGGTGGCAAGTTTCCGAACCAGACGGGTGTCGCGGTGGGGGTCGGGTTTCTTCACCAGAAGGGGGACCGTTTTGACGATCTTCCCGTCCGGCCCGACCTCGACGATCCGCCGGTTCCCGCTTTCGGCGACCATTGTGTTCCCATCTGCCAGCCGCTGGAACGCATGGACCTCGATCCGACCCTTGTAGCCCTCCGCCGGTTTCGCCTCGTACGTCCAGACGACCTCCTTTTTGGGAGTCATCTCCGTCACGGTCGCGGGGCCGGTGTGGAGCAGGAGATTGCCATTGGCAAGTCGTTGGATGTCGTGCGAGTTGTACCTGCACTCAACCTGCCACTCGGTCTTGCCGTCGGGGTCGACGATCGCCACATGGCCGTTGTCCTGGGCCAACACCCGGTACTTCGGTGGGTCCGCAACTGCGGCATGAGCCGTGAAGAACACAGCGAAGAGGGAGAGAAACAGTCGCATCCGAGACTCCTAAGGGGGTGGTGTGTGCGGACGATCGAAAAATTCGCTACCACAGATTGATGTATGAGAGGGTACGCCCTGTGGAGACCTTGGGATGGGCGGTGTCGGACAGGGTGTGGTTGCGGTAGATTATCCGGGCCGGGGCGCCGCCCCGCAACGGCATCTGGCCGACTTGCGGATCGGTCCTGGATGTGGCGAAGTTGAGGTTGGGGGCTGCCAGGGGGCGGGGAAATTTATGGGACGGGACGAACTGACGCGGGAAGCCGTCCGCGACTGGGTCGGCGATTTTGAAGTCGGCAAGGGCCGCGCGTACGCGGACGGGCCGGCCGTCTCTGGCGGGGTCCGGGCTGGTGACATCCTGCGGGCTTCGGTGAAGGGCACCCGTCACCGCCCGTACCGAGTCACCGTCCGGCTTGCAAGTGGGACGGTGGCTGGGGCGGAATGCTCCTGTCCGGTCGGGTACAACGGCCGGTGCAAGCACGTTGCGGCAGTGCTTCTTGGCTACACCGAGGAACCAGCCCGATTCGTGGATCTCCCGGATTGCGATGCCAACCTGCGCGGTCGTAGTCGCGAGGAATTGGTGGCGCTTGTGAAGCAATTGATCCGACGGGCACCGGAACTGGAGCCCCTTCTTGCCGCGCCGATTCCGGGGTTTCCCGGTACTTCTCCGCCGACTCCCGATGTCTACTGTCGGCAGGCGCGAGAGGTGATTCGGGGGGTGAACCCGCACAACGACTGGGCCGAAGTGGAAATCGCCCAGGGACTTACCGAGATCCTCCACACAGCGGCCGAGTTCTCGGCGGTCGCCGATGATCTGGCAGCAGGGGCGGTGTATCAGGGGGTGGCAGATGCCGTGTCAGAAGCAGGTCTGGGCCGTGGCCGACTGGGTGTGGTCTTCGCTGCCATCCCGGAGCCCCATCGAGCCGCACTGGCCCAGCGGATGGGCCTGGGCGAACCACCCCCCGCTCCGCCGTTCTGACATGAGACAAATTCCAATTGATTCACCACATCGCCCCAGAGTGCAAAAAGAAATTCCAAGCACAAAAAATCATAAGAATTCTCGCCAGATGCGACAGCATCCCCCCGGGTCGGTCTTCAGCTCCCTCGTTCTCCCCTTCTGCACATAAGAACCGGGCATTCCTCGCTGCGGGGTGGACCTACCCACTGCGGGCGATGTCCGGCGGCTTCCCGGTCGCGCGTCCGGTCCGTTCAGGCCACGACGCGGAGTGTGGGAACGAGGAGATTTCAGCCAAATCATGACGCGATTCATACGTATGACATATGCGAAATTATATATCACGCATATGGTGATAACGACACAATGATCAGTCTCGATTAGCTCTGATCATGTGTACTGATCTCCGTGCGAGACACAGTTGTCTGAGCTGGGGATTAATGGTGGCATTATTTTCACCTGACCTCTTGTCCACAACGGTACGCCCGGTTAATCTTGCTCTGGTGCAGACGCCTCAACCATCTCGCCTGGACGGCGAAGAGGGCGATCCTGCCGCACGAGGGTAAGTCATGCGCACGCACGGGATCTGGATCGGCGTGGCGACGCTCGGCATTATCATCTGTACGAGCGTCACACTCGGGGTCATCGCTTACCGAAAGTTCCAGAAAGAAAAGCAACAGACAGTGGTGGAGGCGAACGCATCGCGAGATGCCAAGCGGGAAGAGCCGCCCGGCAAGGCCACGGGCACTTCCCCCATCAAGTCCGGCACCAAATCGACAGACGTTAGCTCTGGTGGGAAAGACAAACCACCCGCGGAGAAGGCGGCCACACCGTCTCCGAAAGTGAGCGAGACAGCGGCCAGTGACCCTGAGTTCGAGCGAGTGTGGACGGCGTGCCTAAAAACTGCTCAGTTCTGTTATAATCATCGTGCAAACGCAGCAGCCAACTCGCTCGCGGTACTATCCGGAGTGGATCTGGCAGAAGCCAAAGATATCATGGCTAAAGTCGACACCGACCCATATGGGGTGTTACCATCTAAAATCGAACATCTTCACCACTACGACCTGACGAACTGGGCCATATACACCGGGGCGTGGAAAGCCCTCCAAGATCCCGAGTTCAAACTATTTGCCGCAGGGGTATGGCATCGCAGCCTGACTTCGGACGAACTGTTGGTAATAGCCTCGCTCTTCTGCCAACTCAAGGCAGAAGACCGTACCGCTGTCGTCGAAGCCATTCGCACCAAGAAGTCAGCAAAAGATCTGTCCCCTCATATTCGCTTCACGATCACTGACGTCGGGGCCGAAAAATGGCTTGGTCCACGGACCTTCGACCAGATCTGGGACGAACTCCGCGCGGAGTCGGATCAATTGATGGATTCGCAGGCCGGCCTCACCGCCTATATCCTCAAACAACTCCCACCGGATGCCCAGCGTTTCACTGCGGACATCATGCGTCGTGTGGAGGCGAACCCCTCTCTATTACCTGAGTCGGAGGGACAGGCTCTTGTGTTCCAGATGAATCTGTCGTTATGGCACGAGGCGAGGCGGGCTCGTGCGGCAGTCGCGGATCCCGGCTTCAAGCGAATGGCGAAAATCCTGTGGGACACCGGGGTCGGGTGGGACGGTCTGAGTAAGATGACTCGACAGTTTTATTGGGAAAACGCGGCAATGCGTGCCCGCGTGATTGCCGCCGTTACGGACAACTCACCGAGCCGAGCGATCAAATCAGATATTCGTAAATGGCTAGCCGATCATGGAGGAAAGAAATGGATTGAAAGACGATAAGATAAATAAATCGTAAAATCGTATAGCTATTTTTACGCTGCCTTCCGCCCGTAGAGGTCGAGCCGCTGGTTGCCGGTGATCGTCGCGAACACCTGCCGGATCTGGTCGAAGCCGTCCCGCATCAGGAAGCCGGACTCGCGTCCGTAACTTTTCGCCCCGAGGATGAAGTATCCCGGCTCGCGAGTCTCCGGTTGTCCGGTCGGTTCGTCCACTCGCAAACCCGTGCTGATTCGCAGGTCCGGGCGGAAGCCAACCGCCCCGATCACTCGCTCCACCTCCCACGACACCGGCTTCCCATTCGTTCGACCCGCCACACGAAAGCCCTTGTCCGGGCCGTGGCTCACGATCTCATCAAGGAGCGTCTGCGGGTGGAATTCGAGGTTCCCGTCGCCGCGGGTGGCAAGAGCGTTCGCCTTCGCTGCGAGTCGGTCGCGTTCTTTGAGGGGGTCGGCGGGGATACGTGGGAGTGGTTGGCCTCGCGGCCCGCGGGTGAGCCAGAAGACCCACGTCTCGGGATGGTTCTCGGCAATCGTGGCCAGTTGACAGATCGTTGTTGCGGCGGAATATCCGTCGCCGACAAGCACGATACTGCGGCCTGCGTAGTGGTCTTTTCGCTCACCGGCGATGTCTTCGAGCCCGTGCGCAACCTGCGGCCGGGCAGCCGTCTCACCAACAGCCGGGATGTTCCCGTCCCCGAGCCAGTTCGGGGTGACGTACGTTCCGGTGCAGTCGAGCACGATATCGGCCGTGTCGATTCGCTCGGCCCCGCTGACCGCCCGCACCAGGAGTCGGAACGGTCGACGGTCGTCGGGTTCACTCTTCTTCGTTCCGGCCGACCGCCCAATATGCAAGATCGCGTGTTGGGGGTGCATCGCATCCAGGAGCGATTCCGACTCGGCGAGCGGGACGAGATACGCTTCGCGGAACTGTCGGCCGGTGAGAAGGTCGGTCTCTGTGGGAAGGTCGCGTGGCGCTTTTTCGCGAAGGAGAACCTTGAGCCCGAGTGAGGAGGCGTTCATCCCAAAGGGTGTGAAAAGCCGGACATGCCCCCAGCGAGCGAGGTGCTCAGCCACCTGGCCGCGCTCATACACCGACACAGTGAGTCCGCATGACCTGGCGTAGAGCGCAGCCTCAATGCCGACCGGCCCGGCCCCCAGAATGGCCACTCGCAGCGGTTCGGTTTTCGGCATCGTGCCCTCCGTGGCGTGGGATCTCACCCAGGGTTGGGATTTTACCGCTCCTTGGGAGGAAGGGGCAAGGGGAAGGCGGACCCGCTTTGGCAGGCTTGCAACCTGCAAGATCCGGCCAACGTCCTCACTGGATTCGCGTTGGGTCTGTCGGCGGACTCGCACCCAACCATTCGTCCCAGGAACCCCTCCATGCGGCCCTCCCACCTCCTCCCAGTTGTCGGACTGACGTTCGGCCTCCTCGTCTTCTCGCCTGTCGTGCGAGGGGACGGCCAGCCGGGAGCCAAGCAACCACCACCCAGGCCCTCCAGTGCCGATCCAAAGGCCCCGCCCCGGGTCACGCTACCGATCACTCGGGTGGTGCTCTTCAATGCCGGGATCGGCTTCTTCCACCGCGAGGGGGAGATCACCGGCGACGGTCGGCTCGATCTCCGCTTCGACGAGGCGGACGTGAATGACCTGCTCAAAAGCCTGGTCATCACCGACAAGGACGGCGGGAAGGCCCGCGCAGTGACATACGACAACCGGATGCCGATCGACGTCACACTCAAGGGATTTGCGGTGGATGTCACCGAGAACCCGACCGTCGGGCAACTGATGCATCAGGTCCGGGGCGAGAAGGTCGAGGTCGCGGACAAAACCGGGGTGCTGACCACCGGGCAGATCGTCAGCGTCGAGCGACAACCCTTCCAGCCGCCAACCCCGGACCCGGGCGAAGTCCTCAACCTGCTCACCGAGGAGGGACTCCAGACGGTCGAATTAAAGCAACTCAAGAAGATCAAATTCGTGCGTCCGGAACTCCAGGCGGATTTCAAGAAGGCTCTCGAACTGCTCGCATCGTCCCGCGGCGACAACAAGAAAGCGGTCTCGGTGGTCTTCTCTGGCAACGGGAAGCGGCGGGTTGCAATCGGGTACGTGACCGAGGCTCCCCTGTGGAAGCCGAGTTACCGCCTCACCGTTGATGAGAAGGGCGCAGCTCGCATCCAGGGGTGGGCGACGGTCGAGAATACGACCGATGAAGACTGGACCAACGTCAAGGTCGGGTTGGTCGCCGGTCGACCGATGACGTTTGAAATGGACATGTACGACCCCCTGTTCGTGCCCCGCCCGACTGTCGAGCCGGAGCTTTTCGCATCACTCCGACCACCGATGTATCAGGGTGGTTTGAACCCTGCTGCGAACATGGCTCCGGGGATGGCGATGAACCCCGGGGGGGCTGCCAATCCGTTCTTCGGCGGCAACCAACCCGGTGGGAATCAGGGAGGGGGAGTCGGGTTCGGTGGTGGTGGCGGATTCGGTGGCAATCCCTTTTTCGGCGGCGTTGGCCAGGGGGGACTCCAGGGGGGGGGCCAGAACGGCCTCCAGGGTGGATTCGCTCCGAACGGGCAGTTCGGCTTTCAGGGCGGGAACGCCTATCCTTCCCGGGTGCCGCGGCCGGATCTTCGCACGATGTACGGCTCACGCCTGAGCTACAACGATTACCTGAACCGTCTCCGTGGAAAGCCAGACGAGTCAGAATCAGATAAACCGCAGCGAGCGACTGTGAAGGATCCGCTCGACAAGAACTCCGGAGCGTTGGCGGCGGCCGAGGGCGGGCTTGGGGACATGTTTGAGTACACCATTGAGGAGCCGGTCACCTTGCCGCGGCAGAAGTCGGCTTTACTTCCGCTTGTGAACGAACCGGTCGAGGGCGCGCGGGTGAGCATCTACAACGGCAGTGTGCTCGCCAAGCACCCCCTCCTCGGGCTGAAACTGGTGAACAAGACGAAACTGCACCTCGCTCAGGGGCCGGTGGCGGTCTACGATGGTGGCACGTTTGCGGGAGACGCCCGTCTGCCAGACCTGAAACCGAACGAAACCCGGCTCGTCAGCTACGCGATCGATCTGGGAACGGAAATTGTCATCGAACGACCGAGCGTGAAGACAAAGCTTCTGGGCACGAGTATCCGGGCAGGTCAACTGGAGGCCCGGAGGCAGGGGCATGAGATCACGCGATATCTCATCCGAAACAGAAATCCGCAAGATCGGGCCATGATCGTGGAACACCCGATCCGGGCCGAGTGGAAGTTGGTGACACCCGAGAAACCCTCCGATCGAACCCGGCAGGCGTACCGATTCGAGATCCCGGCGAAGGCGGGTGATCTGGCCCGGCTGGAAGTGGACGAGATGACTGAAACCGTCACGACCGTGAGCTTACTCTCCGGATACGACGAAGATCTTCTCTTCTACTCGAAGCAGGACGAGACGAAACCTTCCATCCGTGCGGTGTTGGTGAAGGCACTGGATCTCCGCGGCAAAGTGGCAGATGCCAAGCACGGGATTGGGGCCGAGAATGCAGCCCTGAAGGAGATCGCCGAAGACCAGGATCGGATTCGCAAGAACATCGAGAAGGCCCCGAAGGAGTCGGACGCCTTCAAACGCTATCTGAAGAAGTTCGACGACCAGGAGACGGAGATCGAGAAGCGCCAGGCCCGGGTCAAGGAGTTGAAGACCGAGTTGGCAAAGCAGGAAAAAGCACTTCAGGACTACGTTGAGAACGTCAAGGCAGACTGACAATCTGGCGGGTGGGGGGCCGGCGTAGCTGTTCTCATACAGAAAACCGCTGAAGCTGTCTCATTCCAGAAACAGGCTTCGGTCTAACGGGAGGGCGAGGCTCCTGCCGAGCGTGAGAGTGATCCAACTCGGCAGGAGCCTCGCCCTCCCGTTAGACCGATGATCCAGCGAATGCATGGATCGGGGCTCAAGTGTAGGTCGGGTCGAGGCTTTGGGAGACCCGAAATCCAGCCGCCTCCGTCGGGTCTCCCAAAGCCTTGACCCGACCTACGACAGCTTATCGGGATGAATCGAAGACTCACTCTTTCAAGAATTCACCCCTCCGATTACTGCGCACAGGGGTGGCCTTGCCCTCCCATTTGCATGTCTAACCGTCTTTGCGTAGATGCGACAGCCTCTGTGGGTTCCTGTATCAGCGGATCGGTATCGACTCCTGTTGTATCGCCCAACGCCGGTGACATCACGATGTCACCACTTCCTTCGCCACGACCCGCCCGTGCAAGCCGCCTAATACACGGTCGAGCCAGTCCGCAGCAGGCAAGCCGTAGGGGCGGAACTTCTCTGGCCGCTCCTGCTCCTCCTGGAGGAAGAGCGCCCGGTTCCGGCCCAGACGCGAGGCCGCGGGGGAATCCATTAGCGTACTCGAATCGGTCGGACCCATCTGGAACAAGACTCGCAGACCGAACTCACGAAGCAGTGGCCGGTCGAACGTCCGGTTGAGATTTGTCAGAGAGTCGCACCACACGATCACATGGATACCCAGGGCCGGGCCGTCCCGCAGGATCGTTGCGAACCGCTCGGCCGGGGCCGGCTCGCGGTCCCCGCCCCGTCTACCGAATCCGAAATCGTCTTCGGATTTGCGAAGTTCACGGAACCGCTGAACCCCGAACACGAACAGGAACCGCGGCGACCGGTCGGCAGTCTCCCCCTTCTGACGGCGATCGACCTCCCGGGCCACTTCGGCAACGGCTGCCGGAAGGTCGGCACGGGACGGTGTGCGGGTCGTGTGAGGGAGTCGGGCCGCGAGGCGGCGAAGGTATTCCGCGTCTTCGATATCGTCTGGGGTGCCGTCGAGGATCACGAACGACCCGTCGGGGCCGCTCGTGGGCGGGAGTTGCCCGGCTAGCCCGAGGAGGGCGGCAGCGAACAAGCCCCGCGCGGCCTCCTCGTTCTGGCCGATCAGGAGCAAGTTGGCAGCACCCTGCGGGCGGAAGACCGAGGATGTGGGATCCTTGATCGCGACCGGATCGCCCAACCACGCAGATGGAGACTTCGCTTCCGCTGGCCACGCCGGGGCGTCGAGGATTCGAGCGAGGGCTGGGTTCCGGGCAGGATCGGCCGCGGAGTTCCCCTCGAACACGAGCGGTGGGGGGTACTTCCCGGCGGCCCGCACACCCAGCCCCTGGAGTACCTCCTCACGCTTTTCTTCTGAGAGCCACACCACCTGGAACGGGTCGTTCCCCTCAACAAGCCCGTTCTGGTCGTTGTAGATCGCCTCGCCGGGGCGCGAGAGCAATCGGGCCGCGGTGTTGTCCTTGTTCAGAATGAGTTGGGCGTCGGCGTCCGAGCACTGGAGGGCGACGCGGACCGCCATCTGATCGATCGTACTGCGGGCAAGAGAGTACGCTCCACCGAGTGTTTGCGATCCGAGTAGCACATGGAGCCCGAATGCGCGCCCCTGACGGACAAGGCGGTCGAGCAGCAGCGCGGCTTCCTGGGCAAGCTTGTCGTCCTCCATGAAAAACTGCTGAAACTCGTCGACGACAAGCAGAATTCGGGGGGTGATCTCGCCGGGTCGGGCGGCCCGGTAGCTGGCGAGGTCATTCACCCCGGTATCGCGGAACCGCTCGCCTCGCTCCCGGAGGATTCCATCCAGTCGCTGCAAGACGCTCAGTCCGAACTCGCGCTCACTCTGGATCGCAACCACCCGGGCATGGGGGAGTCGGTAGGTGGCATACCACTGAAACTCGACGCCCTCCTTGAAGTCGATCAGGTAGAGTTCGGCCTCGTCCGGACTATAGATCAACGACAGGTTTGTGATAAGGGCGTGCAGCAAGGTCGACTTCCCGGAGCCCGTCTTACCTGCGATGAGTGCGTGCTGCGCGGTCCCTCGTCCGAGAGTGAACACCTGCCGACGGGTCGCACCGGCCCGACCGACCGGAACCTCGAACCCCTTGGCTGCGCTTCCGCGCCACACTTCCGACGGGCTGGGGGCGATGTACTCGAAGGGCACTTCGACACGCACGGCATCCTTACTCGCTTTGCCCACTCGCTGAACGAGGCGAGCAACGGTCGCCTGCTCGGGCGGGTCATCGAGCGTCAGTGGGAAGGGGGCGAAAACCGGATCCTTGGGAGTGAACCGTCCGTCCTTCCAGTTCAGTGTCAGGCTTGGCGCTTCCAGGTCAGCCAGCGCGAAGTCACGGGGCATCGTGGCGCGGGCATCCACACTCACCAGGACGCACACCCCACACGATGGCCCACTGGTCGCGATGCTCACCAGCCGCTTGGCGGCTTCCGGGCTAAAACCCGCTGGGAAGTTCGCAACCACCAGCACCCGGTACGGCTCGGCAACCTCTCCGGCCGCCCGGTTGTACTCCTCGATTGTCTTGTACTGGTTCCGCAAGTACTTTTGAATCACGCTTGCGATATGATCGGTCAAGTCTGTCAGTCGCTGTTCGATCTGCCGACCTTCCGTCCAGATCTGGCTCGTCACTAACTTTTCATCGAAGTCGGCAAGGTGCATGAACGATGCGAAGTTGTCGCCCAGCCCAACTGGATCGACGATCGTGAATCGCACTTTCCCTGGCGGGAGACCGATGAGGAATCGGAGCATCATGGCCTGGAGGGCGCTCACCGCCGGTCCACGCCCTTCGTCGCGAGCTTTCAGGACGACCGAGCAACGGTCCGGGAACGGGAGGTAGGCAGGGAGTGGGCCAGAGAGTGCCGTGGGCGGAGCGAGCCTCGCATCGGCGGATACCCCGTCTGGGACTGCCTGCATGTCCACGCTCAGATCGCCAAATCGCACTCCTTCCGGAACCGCAGCCGGAACCGCCTGGCCACTGGCACTCACCGTGTCCCATTCCGGGAACAGCCGTTGACCCTGGTCCCGAAGGCTGAGGAAGGTGGCCACGACCTCCGATGTGGCAGTACGCCAGTCGTGGGCCGTTCGTTCCCAGGCCGCATCGCGGGCCGCAGTGGCCGCCTTGACCTTCCCTTCGAATACTCCCTCTGCCGTCTGCAATTCGGTATCGAGTCGGGCGACTGCGGCCGACCGGCGTGTGCGGTAACTGTCGTCCTCAGTGCGCGATTCTTTCTCGCGGCGCTTCGCGATCGCTGCCGTTGTGGCCTCGTGCTCGGCCACAATCCGGTCGATCTCGGCGTCACGCTGTGTGATTTGCCGTTCGAACAGTGGCTCGTAATGTCCGGCGGTTTCTCGGCGCTTCCGGGTATGTTTTTCGACCAGCCGGGCATGTTCCACAACGTACTGCTGGGCGGCGAACTCGCGGAGGTGTTCGACTGCGGCTTCGGCTGCGACAAGTTTCACCCCGAGGGCCGACCCGATCCGCAGTGTCTGCCGTCGGGCAGCGGCCTTGAGGACGAGCCAACCCGCCACCCCCAAAATCACCCCGACCCCGCCAGTCACTCCGGCTGCCTCTGCCGGGTTCAGGACGGCGAACCCGGTCGCCCCGACCACAGCGGCCAGGACCACGCAGAGGAGCAACCCGCCGAAGCCAGCGAATTTCGGCAATGACAGGGCCTGGACCTCTGCCAAAGCAGCCTGGGCCGCCACGATCGCTTTCTCCAGACCCTGCCCGGGCAAGTCGTCGGTTGGGAGCGACACCGTGTCGGGTTCGATCTCCTCCCGATCCACTTTACCTCGAGCCAGGAGTGGAATGGCGTCGTCCCACAGGGCCGAGATCTTCGATTCGCCCTGGGCCGCTGCCCGTTCGAGGGCGTCTTTCTGGTCCAGAATCCGCTTTTGCCCAGCCTCCAGAATCGAATCGATCGACCACAACCGATCCTGGTACTCTGTCCGGGCTTTCTTTTCAGCGGCCTCGAAGCGATCGGTCGTGTCGTCGCATTTCTCGGCCTGTGTACGGTTGGCTGCAAACTGATTGGCATCGGCTCGGCCGTTGATTTCTTCCCTTGCCTCGTCGTGGGCGGTGTCGATCTCGGTGAGTTCTTTCTCGCGGGCGGCCGCGTTCGCCTTCCGAGCCCTGCCGACCTCCCGCTCGGCCTTGTCGGTGACGGCCTGAAAGGTGGCAGCGAATTCGGCCTCGGCCGCAGCCCTGGTGCGGATGGCTTCGGCAAGCCTGACGAGGGCGGAGCGCTGGCGTTCAAAGAAGTTGGAAGACATGGTTGGCCTTGCGTCGACAACCCCACCGCTAGGGGAGGGGTGGATCAGGAACCCCCGCCTTCGGGGGCGGCGTTCGCCCCGAACGGATCACAACGACCCTGGGAACTCGCATTCGTTGCGGACCTGCGTGAACAAAACGGACAACTGGTCGATGGCCCGAAGGGCGTCGCTGACTGTGCGGTCGAGCGGTTCCCAAACCCCTTCGTCATGTTCTCGGCGGACCCCATCATCCCAGTCATCAACGGTGGCATACCAGTGGGCCTGGGCCGTCTTCTGGGCGTCATAGATCTGGCTACGGGTGGTTCCGAACCTCACGGCGCTGCCTCCGGATGAGTGGGTGCCTTCTTTTCTTCCCCGTCATTTGTGGGGGAAGGGGGCGGTTCCTCTTCTCCCCGCTCCGTCTTCGGAACAGGGGCCGGGGGTGTCGCAGCGACTGACGAACTGCTTGGCGCTGGGGCGAAGTCGGGTCGTAGCCCGGCATAGCTCTCCAGAGCGCCGATCCGGCGACTGAGTATGGCGAGCCCCTGTTGGAGATCAATCTCAAGAAACGCCCCAAGTCGGTGGGCCGCGCCGCGGTAGACCTCCTCGATCATTTTCGGCAGCCGGCCACTCCAGCCCCGGACGCGAAGAACCTGATCCTCGGCGTACTCCAGTCGGGCTTTCGCCGTCCGAAGGGCCTTCTCCTGCACAGTTGTGTCAGGCAGTCGGCCATCCCAACCGGGGAATTTTCTCGCTGCGAGTTCAGCCTTGGCCTGGGTGACATCTTCTTCGCATTCCCGAACTGCCCGCTGCCAGCGACCGAGCTGTTCGGAGAGCCAGTCGAACGCGCGGCGGATCTCCAATTCGACCCCTGCCAGCCCCTCAGACAGGGTTTCGCCGTAGGTGGTCAGATTGGCGTGCCAGTCCCGCAACGCATCAATCGATCTTACGTCTGCATTCATACTGTCTCGCCGAATAGGCGTCTTGAGGTCGCAGGTGGTGAGACGGGTTTTTCCCGGCGGAACCGGGGGCACCCGGATGGGTTTGTCGGTGCCGATCACCCAACGACAGCCCCTTACCGTTGCGACAGGTACTCCTCGATCCGTTCGGCCTTGCGGAGGAGGAAGGGAATGTGCTCCCCCGATACCTCCACAAACCGCTCCAGGGTCCGCATCGTTTGCTCGAACTCCTGCCGGAACCGGTCATGCTCCTGGTCCCGCCAGGTGTCCCCTAGGGAGACCAGTTGCCCGTGCAACCCGGCCAGGCTGGCGTGCAAGTCGGCGTTGAACCTCTTCAGGTTGGCGGCGAACCGCCGAATTTCCGCCGGATCGACAATCGCTTGTGACATGGACAGTCCCTCACCCGATGGCGTGACGTGACAGGACGAGAACGGAACGGCTGTTGGGATTATAGGCCGAAAAGGGGGAAGAGTGGACCTCTCCTGGCAGTGCGACCGCCTGGTAGGGCGAGCGGCAGATGGAAATCGACCACGGTCATGGACAGCGGTTGGTGGGGATTTGAGCCCCGAATGGGGCTCCTGAAAATAGCCCAGGGTGGAGCCGGTCTTCCGGCGAAACCCTGGGAACCGCGGAGATTCCCACCCCCGGGCCACCCACAGGGCGGCCTCACATGGAGCACCGGGTTATTGCACAGGAAAGGTTAACGCATCGAGTCGTTCCCAAACTGCCGGTCGTCGGGCTGCGTTGCGGACGATACGATCACCCCCAGGGGTATCGCATGACCGCCACACGACTCGTTCTCACGCTGCTCGTGACCATGCTGGTCGCGGCCGCCACCGACCCGCTACCGCGGAAGCACACGAACGCCACGCGGCTCAGCCTCGAGCGCCTCGCTGCGACGCACTCCGATGTCGAGAAATTGAAGACACTTCGGGTCGCCGACCCGCCGCGACCGGGCATGACCGACTTCCGGTGCATTCTGCACGCCCACGCCGAGGACTCGACGCACACCGGCGGCACCCTCGCCGAGATGATCGCCGACGCGAAGAAGACCGGTGTCCACGCCATCCTGCTGAGTGACCACTACCGCCCACCGGCCGACTTCATGGACACCCGCCGTCGCGGCCTGCGAGACGGCGTGCTGCTGATCCCCGGCTCCGAGGTGCGTGGGTTCCTGGCGTACCCGATGAAGTCGATTCTCGACCGGATGGACGTGAGCACGCCGGACTTTGTCGCCACCGTCACCGCCGATGAGGGCATGATCTTCCTGTCGCACATTGAGGAACGCAAGGACCACTCGGTTGCCGGCCTCACGGGGCTGGAGGTGTACAACCGCCACTACGATGCGAAGCGGGACATCGTAACGCTCCTCGGCCTCGTTGCGAAGCTCACCGACCCAAAGCAGTTGGCCGACCTGGAGAAGGCGGTGAAGCTGTACCCCGATGAAGTGTTCGCGTTCCAGTGCGACTACCCGAAGGTGTACCTCGACAAGTGGGACGCCGGCACCAAGCAACGGCGGCTGACCGGAGTGGCCGCGAACGACTGCCACCACAATCAGGTGTTCGTCGTGAAGGTGGCGGACGCGAACACCGTCCTCGTCGGCACGACCGTTGACCCGGCCGACAAGTGGCGGAAGCTGACGGTCGATCTGGTGCCCGCGGTCGCCGAGATGACGAAAGGCCGCAAGGCCGGGGACGTGGTGGCAAAGGTGGACCTGGACCCATACGCTGTGTCCTTCCGCAACGTCTGCACGCACGTGCTGGCGGCGAAGCTCGACGAGCCGTCGCTGCGGGCGGCCCTGAAGGCGGGGCGGGCGTACGTCTCGCACGACTGGATGGGCGACGCCACCGGGTTTCGGTTCGAGGCGGTCAACGCGAAGGGGGCGGTCGTCGCGGGAATGGGCGACGAGGTGAAGCTCGCCCTCGGGCTGAAGCTGACGGCCCACCTACCGCTTCCGGCGTACCTGCGACTCGTTCGTCACGGCCAGGAAGTCGCGGCGGCCGAGGGGAAGGCCGCCTTCGAGTACCCCCTCACCGAAGCCGGAGTGTACCGGCTGGAGGCGTGGTTGCAGCTCGACGGCGAGTGGCGGCCCTGGGTCTTCTCCAACCCCGTCTACGTCCGTTGATGGCCCTCTGGGACTGTTCCAGGAACGGATCGAGCACAACAGGGCGTTCTTCAACGGCACGTTTGCCGGCAAGTTCGCCCTGAAGCTGGCCGCGGACCTGGTCCAGCACAAGCAGGGTCACGGGGCTGCTGGCAACGTGTTTGGGGTCTGAACGATGTCGATCCCATTGAGCACCCAGATCGGGGCACTCACGGTGATCGCCAGAATCCCATCCCCATTCACGTCCTGGCCTGTCAGGGTATACATCCCCGGTGGGTTACTCGTCGCCGTCGCTGTCACCGATGTGCCACCCTCTGCACTGATGGTGATCCCCTGCCAGGCGTTGTAAGGATCCGACACATACGCCCGAATCGAGTAGGTCGCTCCCGGTTGCACCGCCACCTCGAACGTACTTGTCCCAGAACCGTACGCTGCCGAACCGTAGAACTGCATCTCCGTCGGCGTCAGCGGCGAATTCGCCGGGAAATCCGACGCCGGGCGGACAAACGAGTTGACCGGGCTCGACCAACCGTACTGCATACCCTGCGTGAACACCGCCGTGTTCGACACACTCGTGAACCCACCGATCGCTGTGCTCGCGAACTCCAGACGTGTCCCTGTAGCCGGGATCGGGTTCGAGGCACCCGTTGCCGGTGTTGGCAGTCCACCCGTGGTCGCCACATCGACACCGCTGGCCACCCAGACTCCCCCGTTAATGGTGATATCCACAACCCCCGTATCATGCGTGTCCGTCACCCCCATCACGGTCACGTATCCGTAGCGATCCAGCACCGGATCCACCGCCACTGGGGTCGAGCCGTCCACGCTCACCGTGATCCCCGCCCAGGCGTTGTACGGGTCGCCCACGTACACCCGCACATCGTCTGTGCTACCGATCGGCACCGACACCTCGAACGTCCCGCTCCCTTCACCCCATGCTCCCGCACGATACAGGTTGGCCGGATACGGAGCCGGAACAGACCCCGCACCACGATCGTAGCCGCCTTCCGCGGTTGTCCATCCGTAGCCGATCGTCGGCGAGTACACCGCCGTGTTCGACACCGGGGTGAAGCCCGACTGCGCTGGCGAGCCGTTGTAGGTAAATTCGAGCCGCTGGGAGACCGTGGTGGGCGGACTTCCGGGGGGTGGCGGCGGGCTGTAACCGGTGTAGTTCTGCGTGAACACACCCAGACTCGCGCCCGTCACCTCGGTCACCGTGATTGTGCTGGTCATTGTCGATGTCGACAGCGGCGAGGTGATCGCGAAGGTCGCCATCCCACTCCCGTTTGCCAGCACCTGGATTCCCGTGTACGTCGGGCCGGCGTCCGCGGTGGTCAGCGTCCCCAGACTCGTCGACACCGTGATGAGAGAATTCGGCGTCGCACCGGTGATCGTGTACATGGTCGAGGTCATCCCGTCGGCCGTCACCGTCCCGGGCAACAGCGTTGCCGTGTACAAGCCTCCGGTCCCGCTTGCCGATCCGTTGTACGTCGTCCCGTTCAGGGTCAAGTCCGCCTCCGTCCCAACGGGCGGCGATGCTGTTCCCACCTCTGGACGAACCTCGACATCCTGGAGTGTCCAGAACCCATTCGCCGAGTTGGTCGACACTCCAAATCGCAATCGGATTCGACCCGAGGAGTCGGTCGTCACCGGGAAAGTGAAACTGGTCGATTGACCGGCCGCTGTGCTCGCTCCCGTCACTGGTGTGCTCTCGATGATCGTCCCTGTCGCCGGGTCGACCACCTCCACATACATCCCGCTTTCCGCACTGACAGGATCACCCAGCAGAACCGTCACGCTGTAGACCGTGTTCGCTGCTGGCATGTCCAGCTCGAAGTCACCCGGGGTCGCGGTCGTCCCATACACACCGTCGCGTTGGAGGTTGTTGGGGCTTCCACCGCTGTCGAACGTGGTCGGGGCCGTCCCGATCCAGCCCAAGGCGTTCGCTGCCGTCGAAATGTACGGCGAGTTGTCGAACTCCAGATAGGCCGGACCACTGTCGGACGCAACGGGTGTGCCCAGCGGGCCAAAGTCGATCCGTCGGAGCACGGGCAGCGTGTACTGTTGGATGAAGGTCGTACCCGGTAGCAGCACCGGCGCCGAGCTGACCGCCAATCCACCGGGGGCGGTCGGGCCGACCTGCCCGGTCCCACTCGCGCCCGTCACATCTGTCACGCTGATCAGTGACGGCCCGCTGCCAGTCTCACGCAGAATCTGGAACGTGAAGTCTCCCGTCGCGTTCGCTTCCACCTGGAAGCCCTTCACCGCCGGGTCGATATCGGTCCCGTAGAGCGTGCCGTACTGCGGGTTGATCGTCAACTCCGCGAATGGGGCTGCCCCGCTCCCATTGTAGGTGTCGATGGTCAACCCATCGGCCACCTGGGCCTGGCTGAACGGGGCTGAATCCGCACGGGTCAGTGTCAGCGGAGCGACCAGTCCGACCGGTCGGACATCCAGCCCACTGATCGTCCAGAAGGAACTGGTTCCCCCATACGGCTTGTCGATGGTGAACACCAGAGTGGAACTGCTGCCGGGGTTGAACATCCCCGAATACGATACGTACTTGTACGAGGTCGAAGCAAAGGTATTGAACGTACTGGACGACGGGTTGAGCAGGCTCTCATAAGGGTTGCTCGGAGTCCCGACATAGACGTTGATGAGATCGCGACCAGAGCCGAAGGTATCACCGATGTAAGCGGTGACCTGCACGGCCTGGTTCGGGGCGACGGTCACCTGGAACTGGCCATCGTTGGACCCGCCCCCTTCGTCACCCCACTCGGCGGTCTCAAGCAGTGTCGCCAGGGTCGGTGAGTCCGGCACGCCCGATGCGCCATAAGTGGCCTGCCGATCGTAGGCACCCGCACCCGGGTTGAGCCAGCCATCATCGGCGTTGGCATACTGGCCACTGGTGGGGGTATCCGTCGGGAATACTGGCAGGAACCCTTGCTGTGTCGCCGAGGTCGTGGGTTGGAAGTCGAACGTCCCACCCAACCCCAGCGGCACCGGGAACGTCTCGATCGAGTTCCAGGTGGTGATTGCCTTGTTGGTACTGGTGATTTCCCCATTCGGCAGCGAGGTCGATCCGTACAGCGGGACGATCTGCGGGTTGGTCAGCCCGAAGGCATTGAGGATGAGGGTGTTGCCGTAACCGTCGGTCGGCAGACCGCCCTCAATATTCACCGCGGTATAGGCATCCGGGAATACCTTGAACGTGTCGCCAACGGCCGGAGTGTTGCCGACCGTGTTCGGCTCGTCCTCGCCGTAGACGTTCAGTGTCTTCAGGTAAGCTGCCCCACCTTCCGGGTAGGTGACCGACTTGCCAGCATCGGTGGTTGTGCCCGGAGTAGTGAAGCCCACATCGAAGGTGTCGATACTCGACGTGCCGAACAGGTTGGCAGTGTCCGCTTTCGTTGAGGTCTGAATCTTCGTCGTGGGCGGCAATTTCGATCCCGAGGTTCCGGAGTTGGTGAACTGGATGTTGTAGGTGTTGGTACCGGTCGTTTCGACGAGGTTCAGTGTGGTCAGGTTGGCTGAGCTGTAGTTGAGGACATCGACCCCGTTGGTGGCAACAGCGGCGGGGCCGGAGCCAGTGGTGATGGCGGGCGTGCCGTTGACCGGAGCGCCACTCGGGGCGGGCGGCGGGCTGGTGGCCGCCTGGTTCTGGTCGTTGACATCGATGATGTCGTTGCCGACTCCTGTGACCGTGCCCAGGTAGATACTGGTGCCAGTCAGGACGACCTCCCCGGCACCCGTGGACCCTGGCGCCCCGCCGGACTTGCCCGAGTTGACCGTCACGGAGTCGGTCCCGCCGTTGCCGTTGATCGTGACAGCCTGGGACGCGATCCAGTTGACCGTAAAGGTGTCGTTTCCACTGGTTCCGGTGACCTGCACCCCACTCGATGGGTTGAACCCAGCATCCATCTTGCCCAGGGTCAGGCTACCAGTTGCGCCCAGGTTGATGGCAAGGTTGGTGGCCGGGTCACCAAACCCGGTTGTCGGGGAGAAAGTGCTGGCGAACTGGGTGATCCCGGCCCCGGACAACGCTGTCCCGAACGTGGTGCTTCCGGTGCCGGGAAGCAGATTCGGCAGGTTGACGACAGCGATACCGGTGTTCGCGCTCGTGTCGCTGACCGTGCTCACCCCGGTCGCGTTGATCGTGGTCACTGGGGTGGTGTCGCCGGAGTTCGTGTACTCCTGGATCGTCTCGGCGGTGGTGCTGGAGGGGTTGTAGACAATCTTCCCGAATGTCCCGTTATTGACCGTGATGGTGTCGGAACCGAACCCGGTGTAGTTGATATTGGTGGGGAACTGGCCAGCCGGAGTCGGCGGGCTGTTGGTGTAGTCCACCGTCAGAGTCGATGCCCCGGTGGCGGTCACGCTATAGGCGCCGTTCGCCGGGATACTCGCGAGCGGCCGCTCGTCGATAATCGTCGAACCCTGGAGCAGTTCGATGTTGCTCGCCCCGTTCGTCGTGTCCTTGCGGACGGTCAGGGTGCCGGACCCGCTGAGAGTCGGGCTCCCAATCGCCGTCAGGGTGAAGCTCTTCCCGTTTCCGCCTGCGTAGGTGACGAAGGTCGTCACGCCGTTGATCGTGACCGTCCCGCCTTCGGTCGCTCCCGACAGCGGCGGGTTACTGATGTTCCCGGCCCCGGTGTTGTTGAGCAGCGTGTAGATGTTGGCTGCGGTTGTGCTCCCGGTTTGGCTGTTGACGCTGAAGACTCCCTGGAGACCGTCCGCGAGATTGATCGTTCCAGCTGTGACGATCGTGTCCGAGGTGTTACCGCTGAAGTCGGCCAGGTAGGTTCCGCCGTTGAAATTCAGTCCGCCAACAGTCAGCGTGCCGACCGTGCCAACCGTGCCCGGGGAGATAAAGCCGCCACTGTTGACGGTGACGACCCCACCAAGGGTGCCGGTGCCCGCGAGGGTGCCGGTGCTGTTCACCGCAACCGCCCCGGTCGCTGCCGAGTCGTTCCCGTTCACCAACAGCGTGCCACCGTTCACCGTTGTGGTGCTGGTGTAGGTGTTCGTGCCAGTGAGCGTGAGGGTTCCGGAACCAGTCTTCGTCAGGCTGCCGCTACCGCTGATGACGCCAGCCACGGTGGTGTTGGTCGCGTTGCCCACGGTCAGCGACGACGAGCCCTGGATCTGCACCGTTGTCCCCGAAACGGTGCTCAGCGAGTTGATCGTCACCGCACCGGGCACATTCACCCCGGTGATCGTCAGTGTCTGCGTCCCCGTGAGGCTGACCGACTCGGGATAAGTCCCGCTGTTGACAATGACCTGACCCGAACTGGTGATGGCCCCCAACGAAGCGCCGATGCTGGAAAAGGCGTTGACGTCGTAGATGGCCGGCTGATTGCCGGCCGTACCGAAGTCCGCGTCAGGGATCAACGTGCCGTTGGTGTCGCCTGCGAAACTGGCCGATGTGTAGGAGATCGTCGTTGGGCTGGCGTTGACCAGCACGACCTCGTTGCCAGTATTACCGTTGTAGAACAGCTTGACCGTATTCGCACCCAGCGACAGGGTTGAGCCGTCAGCGGGGCTGCCACCCGTGGTGAGGCCACCGCCCGCCGCGTGGCTGATCAGTGTGACCAACGCTGGCACGGGCGGGAACGTGCCGGCGATGTTGTTGGTCAACGTCAGTGTCGAGCCTGTCAGGTTCACGATGCCACTGACACTGAACTGGTCGTAGTCGGTTCCCGCCGTGGCGAATGGCGTGTTCACCTTGAACACCAGGGTGCCGCTGGGTGTGAAGTTGCCGTTGATGGTCATGATGCCAGGGGTGGGATTGTTCCCTGGCGAGAAGGTGCCGCTGCCCGAGACGTTGCCCGTGATGGTGCCGCTGCCCTGGAGCGTACCGCTGTTGGTCACGCTGCTGGTGATCGAGCCGTTGACCGCGAGGGTGCCTGCGCTAACCGTCGTCGCGCCGGTGTAGGTGTCGGCACCGCTGAGAGTGAGGGTTCCGGAACCGATCTTCGTCAGGCTACCGGCGCCGCTGATGACGCCAGCCACGGTGGTGTTGGTCGCGTTGCCCACGGTCAGCGACGACGAGCCCTGGATCTGCACCATCGTCCCCGATGCTGTCGTCAGCGAGTTGATCGTCACCGCACCGGGCACATTCACCCCGGTGATCGTCAGCGTCTGCGTCCCCGTGAGGTTGACCGACTCGGGATAAGTCCCGCTGTTGACAATGACCTGACCCGAACTGGTGATGGCCCCCAACGAAGCGCCGATGCTGGAAAAGGCGTTGACCCCATAGATGGCCGGCTGATTGCCGGCCGTACCGAGATCCGCGTCGGTGATCAACGTGCCGTTGGTATCGCCTCCGAAACTGGCCGATGTGTAGCCGATCGTCGGTGCGATGGCGTTGACCAGCACCACCTCGTTGCCAGTATTACCGTTGTAGAACAGCTTGACGGTATTCGAGCCGAGCGACAGGGTTGAGCCGTCAGCGGGGCTGCCACCCGTGGTGAGGCCACCGCCCGCCGCGTGGCTGATCAGTGTGACCAACGCTGGCACGGGCGGGAACGTGCCGGCGATGTTGTTGGTCAACGTCAGTGTCGAGCCGGTGAGGTTGACGATGCCGCTGACACTGAACTGGTCGTAGTCGGTTCCCGCCGTGGCGAACGGCGTGTTCACCTTGAACACCAGGGTGCCACTGGGTGTGAAGTTGCCGTTGATGGTCAGGATGCCAGGGGTGGGATTGTTCCCCGGCGAGAAGGTGCCGCTGCCCGAGACGTTGCCAGTGATGGTGCCGCTGCCCTGGAGCGTACCGCTGTTGGTCACGCTACTGGTAATCGAGCCATTGACCGCCAGCGTTCCCGCGCTAACAGTCGTGGGGCCAGTGTAGGTGCTGGCACCGGTGAGATTGAGCGTTCCAGTGCCGATCTTCGTCAAGTTGCCAGAGCCGCTGATGACTCCGGCATAGGCAGCGGGGCTGCTGTTGTCGCCGCCGACGGTCAAGGTCGCGGAACCGAGAGTGACGTTGCCGCCTGTCGTGCCGCCGCCCGTCAGGGAACCGATCTGGGTATTGAAGCCGGTGATGTTCAGTGTGACGCCCGCTGT
>PLDW01000134.1:0-24366 GCA_003136315.1 Gemmataceae bacterium
CTCCCGTTAGACCGATGCTTACTACGGGAATGAGACAGGCTCTGCGGGTACCTGTATCAGAAGTTGAGGGGCTCGGTTCAGCCCTGACGACACTGAATCAACCGAATGATCGTCCCGCAGATGAGGATCGATTATGGGGTTTCTGGCCTTACTTCTGGTGTGTACTGCGGACAACCCCGGGGACACTCTTGCCAAGAAGATGTTCCCAATCTACGTCAAGGAGGCCGAAGCCTACAAGATGGTGGTCGAATCCGCCCCCGACAAACCTCTCGAACTTAAGAAGGAGCCCGTCTTCGAGTGGTCGAACCCGACCCGGGAAGGACTCCAACAAGGGGTCGTTTTCCTCTGGTTGCGGGACGGCCGACCGGCCGCACTTGGGTCCGTGTTCTCCCAGCCGGAGGAGAAGCTGTCCGGTCGGCGGATCGTCCACGAGTTCCACGCTCTCGACCCGGAAAAGCTTGTGGTCACCCGCCCCGGTGAGAATCAGTGGAAACCCCAGGTGGGGCTTGCTCGGGCAGCACTCCCGGGTGCCCAGATCCCAGCAGAGTCTCCGGCTGCTCGGCTCCTCCAGATGCGCCGTCTGGCACAAGAGTTCAGTGGTTACAGCAACAACGAAGAGCAGAAACGGTGGGATCTTCGCCTCCTGCCGACGCCACTCTTCCGCTACCCAGCCGCGAAGACCGGCGTGGTGGATGGCGCGCTCTTCGCGCTCGTCTCCACTGCCGGGACGGACCCGGAAGTCCTGTTGCTGATCGAGGCCCGAGAGGAGGGCGGGAAGATGCGCTTTGAATATGCCTGCGGCCGGTTCTCCGACCGGGACTTGCACGTCACCCGGATGGACAAGGAGATCTGGTCATCGGTCCGGAGCGAGGCCAACGCCTTTGGACACGACCCACAGCACCTCTATCGCCTTTACGCGGATAAAGTCGTGAGCCTGGACGGCAAGTTGCTCGCCCGAGTTCGGACAACTCCGAGTATCTGGTGGGGGGAAGCCATCCCCGTCGATGAGAAATAACACACCGTCCGTAGCGGAGGATCAACGATGGGAATTCTTGCTCTATTACTGATGCTTCCTGCGGATGAACCGGTGGATTCTCTGTCGAAGAAGATGCTCCCGATCTACGTCAGAGAGGCGGAAGACTATAAAATCGCAGTCGAATCTGCCTCCGACAAACCGCTCGCACTCAAGAAGGAGCCCATCTTCGAGTGGTCGAACCCCACCCGGGGCTTGGGACAACAAGGATCTGTGTTTCTGTGGTTGCGGGACGGCCGGCCAGCGGCCCTCGGCTGTATCTTCTCCGAACAAGACATGAAGTTGCCAGGCCGGCAGATTGTTCACGAACTCCACGCACTCGACCCGGAGAAACTTGTCGTCACGCGCTCCGGTGACAATCAGTGGAAACCCAAGACGGGGCTCGTGCGGGCAGAACTCGCTGATGCCGGGACGCCAGCCACGACCCCTGGCCCACGGTCCGTGCAGATGCGCCGACTCGCGCAGGAATTCACCGGCCACAGCCTCGACTGGGGACACAAACGGTGGGAGCTTCGGCTGCTCCCGTCACCGCTCTACCGATACCCAGAAGCCAAGACAGGGGTGGTGGACGGGGCTCTGTTCGCCCTTGTGTCGAATGCCGGGACCGATCCCGAAGTTCTGCTACTCATTGAGGCCCGTGAGCGAGCCGGAAAGCTGCATTGGGAGTACGCCTGTGGCCGGTTCTCCGACTGGGAATTGCATGTGCAACGTAAGGATAAGGAACTCTTTTCCTCGATCCCGAGTGAGACGAACACCGGCGCACACGACCCGAATTACACTTACCAGATCTACATGGACAAAATCGTGACTCTCGACGGCAAGGTGCTCGCCTGGAACCGACTCACCCCAGGCGGGTCAAAGATCGTTCCCGTCGAAGAGAAATAGATACTGTCGAGCAACAGAGGACCAACGATGGGGATTCTCGCCCTGCTACTGGTGTGTGCAGCGGATGACCCCGGAGACACACTGGCGAAGAAGATGCTTCCGATCTACGTCAAGGAGGCCGAGGCGTACTCCTTGGCAGTCGAGACCTCACCCAAGAAAGAATTGGAACTCAAGAAGGAGCCTGTCTTCGAATGGGCCAACCCGACCCGGGATGGAGTGCAGCAGGGGGCGATTTTCCTGTGGTTGCGGGACGGTCGGCCCGCGGCCCTGGGCTGTATCTTCTCTTACCCGTTCGGACAGCCGCCTGGCCGCAAAGTGTTGCACGAACTCCACGCTCTCGATACTGAGAAGCTCCTGGTGACGCGGAGCGCCGACAATCAGTGGAAGCCGGAGGCAGGTTTGGTCCGGAAAGAGCTGACCGACGCGCCCGTTCTGGCCGAGACTCCCGCATCGCGGTTTATCCAGATCAAGAAGTTGGCCGCGGAGTTCACCGGCTACGAGATTGATCAGGACAGGAAGCAGGAGAACCAGCGGTTGGAGCTGCGCCTGTTGCCGAGCCCGCTCTATCGGTATCCGGCCGCCAAGACAGGCGTGATTGACGGGGCGATCTTTGCACTGGTGTCCGAGGACGGAACTGACCCGGAGGTATTGCTGCTCGTCGAGGCAAGGGAGAACAATGGGAAGGTGCGCTGGGAATACGCCTGTGGGCGATTCTCTGATCGGGAACTGCATGTCCAGCGGAAGGGCAGGGAAGTTTTCTCGTCTGTTCGGAGTGACACGAACACCTCCCTCTACGGTCCGCAGCACCTCTACCGTCTTTACCCGGAGAAGGTTGTAACTCCGGACGGCAAGTTACTCGCCCGAGTCCGCCCGACCCTGGAGAGACCCTGGGGCGACATTATCCCCGTCAAGGATAAGTAACCTGTGGTTCTTCGTAATATTGAGCCGCATCGGAGCAACAATGCTGTCTCGTCCAGGACAAATAACCACCGTTTGAACCCAAAGGGCCGACAATGGGCATTTTCTCACTGCTGCTGGTGATTGCCGCGGACGATCCGGCGGACATGCTGGCGAAGAAGATGCTTCCGATCTACGTCAAGGAGGTCGAGTCTTACAAGATGGCGGTGACATCCGCACCCGACAAGCCCCTCGTACTCAAGAAGGAGCCCGTCTTCGAGTGGTCGAACCCGGCCCGCAGCGGGGGGCAACAAGGGGCCGTCTTCCTCTGGCTGCGCGACGGGCGACCGGCGGCCCTTGGCTGCATCTTCTCCGAACCGTATCGGCAGTTGCCCCCTGGCCGGAAGGTCACCCACGAACTCCACGCTCTCGATCCCGAGAAATTGCTGATCACGCGGGAGGGGCTCAACAAATGGAATCCCCAGGAGGGGCTTGCGCGGATAGAACTCCCCGACGCTCCGACGCCAGCCGACACCCCGGCTGGGCGATTGATCCAACTTCGCCGACTGGCACAGGAGTTCTCCGGATACAGCGTCGACTCCGATGGCAAACAGTGGGATCTTCGACTCCTTTCAACCCCACTCTTCCGATACCCTGCCGCGAAGACCGGTGTGGTCGACGGAGCCCTGTTTGCACTCGTCTCCAACGCGGGGACTGACCCGGAGGTTTTGCTGCTGATTGAAGCCCGAGAGAACCGCGGAAAATTGCAGTGGGAGTTTGTCTGCGGCCGATTCTCGGACTGGGATCTGCACGTAAAACGCAAGGACAAGGAAGTCTTCTCGTCGATCCGCAGCGAGACGAATCCCGTTCAACACAACCCGAATCACACTTACCGGGTCTACCCGGAAAAGGTTATCACCCCAGATGGCAAGCTGCTCGCCCGGGTCAAACAGACCCCCGAGATCTGGTGGGGTGAGGTCATCCCTGTCGAGGATAAATAATATGACGTGGTTCCTACCGTTAGTTTTGGCCGCTGCTTCACCAGCGGTTACAGGCCAGCCCGAGCCCCCCGCAAAAGCCGAGACCAAGCCGGATGCTCCTGCCAAGCCCGTCGCCGAGGCTCAAGCCGTGGCAGGGCTCAGGCACGCGCTCATCTTCTGCGGTCACCCCGGTGATGCCGACCACGTCAAGTCGTTCACCGCAACCGTGAAAACGCTTGGCAATGGCATGACCAAAATGCTGGGAATTCCGGCCGAACGGCAACACATCGTCTTTGGCGCTGATCCTCCGAAAGATCTTCCCAGTGCGACCGGCCCGGCGACACGCGAATCCGTGATCGCGGCCATCGACGAAGTCAAAAAAGTGCTCCGGCCGGAAGATGGCCTGTGGGTCGTTTGTCTTGGCCATTGCCATTTCGACGGTCGTCAGGCGTGGTGGAACCTGCCTGGACCCGACATCACCGCGACAGAGTTCGGCAAGCTCTTCGCCGACGTCACCTGTCGTGAGCAAGTGTTCGTGATGACGATGTCGCTCAGTGGCTATTTTGTCCGCCCGCTGGCGCGAGTCAATCGCGTCGTCATCGCCGCGACGGAGGCCGATGCAGAGACCAACGAGACGACTTTCCCGAGCATCTTCGCGCAGTTCTTGGTCGCCGACCTGACTCTCGACGATCACGACGTGGACAAGGACGGCAAACTGACCTTGTTTGATCTGTATGTCGTCGTGGCGAAGGAGATCGCCCAGAATTACGCCAGCGCTGAGCAAGTCGCGAGTGAGCATCCGCAACTCGACGACGATGGTGATGGTGTGGGTCACGAGTTACAGAATGCATTCTTGCCCAAGGAACTCGGCGGCACTGCGTCGGACAAGAAAAAGCCCCGTGTCACGCACCGGGATGGTCTCCTTTCCGCCCGCATTGTGTTGTCACCCAAACCATGAGGGGCTGATTGGACCGATCAGACCGGTGGCGATGTGCAGATGCAGGCGGACCAGGGCGTCAGCGCTGGATGCTGGGCTCTCGCTGTCCGCAGGTGAACGGTCACGAGGTGTCGCCCTTTGAAACTGAAGAGGTGGTTGGAGTTGGTGAGTCAGTGAAGAGTCGACCCCGCCCAGGAATCGCAAGGAGTGAACGACACCATGAAGCGCAGCTTCTTCGCAGTGCTAGTCATTCCGTTACTTGCTCCGCTTGCCTCATTGCAAGCCATAGAGGAGACGAATCCCAACATCGTTATCATCCTGATCAACGACCTGGGCTACGCGGACATCGGGCCGTTCGGGGCCACGAAACAGAAGACGCCGAACCTCGACCGCATGGCCGACGAGGGCATGAAGCTCACAAGCTTCTATGCATCGCCGGTCTGTTCGGTGTCACGGGCAGAACTCCTGACCGGTTGTTACGGTCCGCGAGTCTCCGTCGCGGGAACTTACTTTCCCGTGGACACGCAGGGGCTAAACCCCAGGGAATTCACGATCGCGAAACGCCTCAAGGAACACGGTTATGCCACACAATGTGTCGGCAAGTGGCACCTTGGCGATCAACCCGCGTTCTTGCCCACGAAACACGGCTTCGATCACTATTTCGGTATCCCGTACGCCCACGATATGAAGCGAAAATCGAAGGAGACCGGGGGACAAGTCGTCCCGCTGCTCCGCGATGACAAGGTCGTCGAATTGCTGACGGACATGCAGCAGAGCCGCATTGTGGAACGGTTTACCACAGAGGCCGTTGGCTTCATTCGCGCAAACAAAGACAACCCATTCTTCCTCTACCTCCCCCATATGGCGGTCCATCCTCCCAATTTCCCGGGAGAGAAGTTTCGCGGAAAATCCGGCAACGGACTCTTCAGCGACTGGGTCGAAGAAGTGGACTGGAGCGTGGGTCAGGTTCTGGACACCCTGCGGGAGTTGAAGCTGGCGGAACAGACACTGGTGATCTTCACCAGCGACAACGGGCCGTGGCTCGCCAAGGGGGCGGAGGCCGGTAAAGCACTGCCCTTGCGGGGTGGCAAAGGAACGACCTGGGAGGGCGGTGTTCGCGTGCCGACCATCGCCTGGTGGCCGGGCAAGATCGCTCCGAAAAGCGTGAGCGATGCCGTCACGGGGACCATTGATTTGTTGCCGACGTGCGTCATGATCGCCGGGGGCAAACTCCCGGCCAACCCGGTCATTGACGGTCGCGACCTCACGCCTGTGCTGTCCGGCAAGAGCAAGGAATCGCCGCGCGAGGCTCACTATTATTTCTCCGGATACACCCTTGAAGCGGTGCGTCAGGGGCCCTGGAAACTCACGCTCGTCGCCCAGCAAAATGCCCTGGAGCAAAGTTCTGGGGAGCAGCTCAAATTCACTCCTCGGCTCTACAACCTCGACAAGGACATCGGCGAAACGATCGATTTCGCAGACGCGCATCCTGATGTCGTTAACAAACTCACGGTTCTTGCCACGAAGATGAACGACGAGATCGGCGGCAAGGCTCCCAAGGCCCGTCGCCCCGGTGGATTCGTGATCGATCCCAAACCGCTGTTCCTGATCGATGACGCGCCCAAGGCAATGGACAACGTCAAACCCGCGGCGTTGCACACCCTGAAGCCGGGCGATGCCATCCCAGCCGCCGAGGCACCACAGATCGGGGGCAAGGCTTTCACGCTGACATGCCAGATCGAAACCGACCTTCGCGATACCATCATTGTGGCCCACGGGGGGAGCATGGTCGGATACGCGCTGCACCTGAAAGAGGGCCGTGTGGTATTCTCGGTGCGGACGGGGGGGAACAATGCGATTACCGATGTCCGATCGGAACCAATCAAAGGCCCGGTTCGGATCACGGCAACTCTCGGCAAGGACGGGGCCATTACGCTCACTGTTGGCGACCAGGCAGCAGTCACGGGTAAGGCTCCGGGGTTGATTCCACGACAGCCGCAGGAAGACTTCTGCCTTGGCTTCGACAATGGCTTTCCTGTCGCGATCTACTCCAAGGTGAAACTATTCGCGGGGAAGATTACGGATCTGAATGTCACCACCCCCTGAAAGAGAAATCCGGCACGGTTCAATGAGCGGGTGCAAGGGGTAACATGGGAATTGGCGAACCGGCGACGTCAGTCGCCGGGTGAGTTGGGTAAACTGTAAACTGTAACCTGTAACCTCCAAAGAAATGGCCCATCCCGGGCGGAACCCGACGCCCTTAGACCCGGCCTCTGGATCGACCGAGGGCGGGTTCTCGCGCTGGCCGTGGTGGCGACGATGGTTCGGCCGACGAAGCGAGCGAGCTGCGGCCCGGTTCCTGCGCGGGCTGGGCTACCGCGTCCTCGCAGCGAACGTCGCCGATCCGGCGGGCGAACTCGACCTCATCGCCCTTGATGGGGCGACGTTGGTGGTGGTCGAGGTTCGCTCGACCGCGGGCGATGACCTGGAAAAAACTGCTGCCTCGGTGGACCTCCGCAAGCAGCGGAAGATCACCGAGGCGACGTTGCGCTTCCTGGCCCGCAAGCGGCTTCTCGAAGGTGTCCCGGTCCGGTTCGATGTGCTGGTCCTGAACTGGCCAGCCGGTGCCCGGAAACCGGCCGTTTACCACTTCCCCCATGCGTTTGAAGCGGTCGGCCGGTTCCAGATGTTTCACTGAACAAGAGAGTATCCCCATCACTCCCGCGACGCGGGTACACCGCTTGACGACCGCGGATCAGAAGCAGAAGGAGACCAGTAGTGCGCCACCGCAACCGGCCTGGGTGGACCAGGAGCCCTGCTGGGGGGCACACCCGGAATTGCCCCAGCTGCTCGTCCCTTCCCAACCCCCGCCACAGTGGCCCTGGTCGCCGTGGCAGTCGACCGGAGTCGGTGAGCACCCGATGGGGCTCGGCTGACACCCGATCGGGGTCGGCTGGCAGACGATGGGAGTCGGCGGGCAGCAGATCGGGGCTGGCCCGCACACGACCGGGGGAGGCGGGGGCGGGGAGACGGGCGGCGGGGACACGACGAGAACCGCAGGCACGTCCCGAAGGTCGAGGAGCTCTAGCTCGGGGCGGAACCGGTTGTCCCGTAGGGGGGAGGCGTGGGACAGCGAATCCCACGTCCGGGACAGGGTGCCAAGAACGGTCATGTGGAAAAGCCTCACGGGAAAATAGGCTCCCGACCCGCTCTCAACGACCGGCGGGGACAGGCCGCGGTCGGGCAGGTGGGTGTACGAGTCGTTCAATGCGGCCAAAGTACGAACAATTAGCCACACGGCAGGCCCGACGAATTATCGGGTCGCAAGTGGGAGGAACGTGGCCGCAAGGGTGGGGTACGACGCGGACGAGAGGTCGTTAAGCAGCCGGAATGCCGACCAGTTGGGTGAAGATCGAGAAACTTTGCGGAATGGTCCAGATCGCGGCAAATCGTGTTCTATATTGTGGGCTTTGCGTTCGATCTCGTCGGGGCAGACACCGGCCCCTGTTAACCAGCCAATACATCTGTCACCTGACAAATGGTCGGGGAATGCAACGTCCGGCTAGCTTTCAACGAACGGCCGAACCACTTGAGGCGACAACTCAAACAGTTCAAAGCTCAACAGATGTGTGGAATCGGCTTCGATCTCGCGAAGTTTCCCGACGAGCATCTCCCGGAACGCCCGATCCCGCTTGGGAAGCACAACGAGCGATTCCCGCTGCGGGACGCAGGCACAGAGTTCATCGGTCTGGAGGTGTTCGCGGGCCTGCTCAAAGAGGTCCGGGAGCCGCAGGCACGCAGCGGCGCGGGGGTGATCGGAGTGGAGCAGGAAGTGGACGGGATCGCCCGCGCGGCCAAGAACCTGGATCGTGAGTGCGGGGCTCTCGTCGGCAAAGCGGGTGAGGTTCTCCAGTGCAATCCGGTGAGCGTCGGCCGCACTCAGGTTGGCTGCCTGAAGCTGGTCGGGTGAGACTGCCACGTGGACGATCCCGCCATCGGATTCCTGATCCTCGAACAGCGTGGCAAAGAGCCCGTGGCCGATCGGGATAGCGATGTCGGCCCAGGCCGGCTCGACGAGCCCAGGGAGAAGGTAAGGGTAGAGGTTTTCGGTCTTCACTCGATTTTCCCAGCGGCTTCCGGGTCTGATGTCTGTCCCCCCGGGCAAGAAGTGGGGGGCGAGACAGCGATTGTTGATGATCCCTTCATATTACCATGCGGGCGCAGTTGACCGTTTCGCCAGGAGGGAGCCGAAGACGGAATGAACTCCTATCACCACTGCTGTCAGGTAGTGAGAGCCGTCGGCCTGCACATCTCGGGTGCCAAGATTCGCGCTACGGCTTGCCCAACCGGGCGATGGCGGCTGCGGTCAGGTCTGCGACCATCTTTTTCATCAGCCGCCAACTCTCAAGGTGATAGTTTTCGTCGATCTCGACATGATCCCCAACCACGTGGCGAGCTTTCTTTCCCGCCTTGCGGACGTAGACATCGTTCGCGATTCCGGCGTTGTGCTCCACGATGTCACGTGTTGCCTTCACCTCCGCGAGGGTATCGATCTCCTCGGCCGTCGGGCAGCCGAGTTTCACCGCGGCGTCAAGGGCGTCGAACCAATCTCGGACCTTTTCGTACTTCACTCCGTTGAGTTGTTTCAGGAGTACAGCGCCGATAATGTCGTCACGGTCTTTTGAGCGTAGCACCGCCTCGAAGTCGAGTTGAGTCCTGGCGAATGGCCAGGGGTTGTGCAGTAGGACGCGATGGAAGAAGCCGAAGAAGAACGCCTCAAAGCTGGCGACAAACTGGTGGAATGTGAACGTAACGAGGTATTCGCGGGTGTACTGCGGAGTGAGTGCGACGAGCCCGATCTGGTCAATTGTCGTACCGGTGGCCGCGTTCACAGAGGTGACGGCGTGCCCTGAGTTTACGAGGGATTGGAATGACTGCCAAACAATCTTCGAGTGTTCGAAGAAGTCGTGGACAGCATCGAGTTCCCGATTCGTGCGCTCAGCGATGGCCTGGAGGTCGTCTGCGATGGGCACCGCTGTCCTCCGGTCAGGTCGCATCGAGAAGGAGTTGCACCTGATTCGGGTCGGTTCGTCGGCCGAGGTAGATCCAGGCGGTGGGTGGGTTTCCGTCCACCGAGATAATCGTGTGGTCCACCCAGTACGAGATGCTGTGTTGATCGAGGATCTGACGAACCCGGTCGACTTGGTCCGCCGGTAGCATGATGGACGATCCAGCCGTCGTGTGGGTGGAGACCCGGATCGGCTCTCGGGTTATGACATCGCTCATCGATACGCTCCCCTGCGGGAGCATGTCCTCGCGGACGATGTTGAGCAGTTCGAGTTCCCCGGTGTCGAGGGTGCGGACGACCGCGCGCAGCGCGCCGGGGAGGTGGACGAGGTAGACCGGCTTGTCATCGGTGATCCGCGTGGTCTGTTCCTTCGACCACTTTTCGGGTGGCACCCGCTGTAAGGCGGCGACCACCCGGATGATCGAACTGCGGAGATCGGTGGCGAGGGTCGAAAGGGCCGTTCGGGCTCGCTGATGCACTTTCAGCCGGGATTCCCACAGGGCTTGGTCTAGCGCCCCGTCAGCCGGCCACTCGAAACGGAGGCCATCCTGCGTCACCACCTGCTCGTAAGGGTACATCGGGGTCGTTTCCGCCGACTCGCCACGAAGCAGACGATCCCAGCTTTCCGGCGGCGGCATGAGTACGAAAAGTCTCTCCCCGAGATCCCCTTTGAAGGGGAGGAGAGTCGTCGCGTGAAGCAACACGTCCGTTTGCTCGGCTTCTTTGCCGTCGTAGGGACCGCCGACGAATTTGATTCCCATCAGATCGACCCCGGGTCCAACTACCGTCACCCAAACATATTTGGGATTCTAGCCGATCCGGGGCAGGTCAGAAAGCAGCTGGAGGTGGCAGCGGAGCCGCGGCGAGACCACATTTACCGAATCCATGCAGTCTATGGAGCGACGCAACTCCTTTCCGCAGCGGATACCGCTTCGGTTCCCACACTCTATGGCGTGAGCAAGCCCGGATCTTTCACTCTGCCCCACTCTCCGCGAAGTCGTCTGCGTTTGCAAAGTCCTGAGTCGTAAACTCTTTGGTGATCGTCCAGATTTCTTCGCTCCTGGGAAGCCTCGCAATGAGCCTCTTACGGCTTGCCTCTGCCTCTTCTTCGGTGGCGAAGTGGAGTTCGAGAATCTTCGGACCCATCAACTTGCTCGCGCCCTCCGCAAACATGGCCTCTCGGCACTCCTCCAGTGTGAGGGGGTCGCTTTTGCGAAGATCAGGAAAGACGTGATACGGCAGCATCCCGGCCGCGTGGGCCTCGGGGACCGTGAGCCCGCTCGCGAGGGCGATTTTGGCGCGGTAGTCTTTCCCCTCGGCTTGCTCGTACGCGGCCAAGATTGTCGAGGTTCGCTCCTCAAGCGAGACATTCCTCCATTCGTCCCAGACGACCAGAACGCGGATTTTCCCGGTGCTGAATTGCTGCTCGTAAATGAACGGCTGGCCGTACTCCCGATCGCTCTTGATCTCGTCGATCAGGCGCTCGACGAGCTTTCCCACCGCCGGGCGTTTGGAATGATCGAATCCCAGTTTCACGCGAGGCATGCGATTGTCCTCAAAGAGCCTCGGAATTGACCAAGAACCACTCAGCCGCCAGACGGACCTGTCTCACCTCGTGGGGGTAGGCGATGCCGTAGCGTGTCGCGATTATCAGGCATATCTGGTTTTACGCCTGTGGCGCGGGCGGAGGTAACGGCGGGGGCTCGGCTTGCTTGGCGATCTCAAGTGTCGGTCCTACTGCCTTCGGTGGTTCTACTGGTTTGAGGGGGGTAGGCGTCATCGAGAGTGTTCCCAGCCGGGTCGAGAGCTGGCTCAGCAACTGGTCGAAAGTCATACAGTGGACCTTCTTCGAATTCACCACGACGTACTCGCTCCGCCAGTTGAGTCGCGCCCGCTCCCCAGCGTCGAGGTGCTGATCCCGACCGATCACCAAAACGGCCTCGTAATTGATGGAGTGCTTCCCGAATCGGGCGAGGAAGTCATCGCTCCTCGCCCGGTCGTGGAGTTTGTGGCACCAGTCCACGATCTGACTGAACCCGTGATCGAATCGCTGCCCCCACTCCTTCGTTGCCTTCGTCCCTTTCTTCTCGAATATGCTGTTCTTTTCCGCGTTCTCGAACTCGATGAAGCAGTATGACCCTCTGTCCCACTCCCCTACCGCCCAATCACATTTGAAGTCACCGAAGATGTCGAACTCGTAGGCAACCCTGTCGGCCAATGCGATTCGGGGGTTAAACATTCCGAGCAGGGCCGACAACTGTAGCCGGGTCCTGAAGAACGGGAGGACGTCGGCGGCCTCGGCCAACTCGTCCTTGTCTTCGAGTAGCATTCGGAATTCGTCGAACTGCGCCCGGCACTGCTCGAAGTCGAACGTGATTTCGTCGAATGTTTTCATCCGGCCGCACTCACCCCGGCGAACCGCTGCCGGAACAAACGGAGAGTGTCCTCGCTCATGATGTCGACCAGTTCAAGTTCCCCGGTGTCGAGGACGCGAACAAACGCGCGCATCGCGTCGGGGAGAACGACGAGGTAGACCGGCGCGTCATCGGTGATCCGCTCAGCCTGATCCTTCGACCATTTTTCGGGTGGCACCCGTTGTAGTGCGGCGACCACCCGGACGATCGAATTGCGGAGTTCGGTTGCGAAGGTGGAAAGGGCCGTCCTGGCTCGCAGATTCACTTTCAACCTGGATTCCCACTTGGCCTGCTCCATCGCCCCTCCGTCCTGATCCCACTTGAACCGAGGGCCGTCCGGCGTCCTCTCCTCCTCGTAAATGTACTTTGGGGGCGCTTCCGCTTCCTCGCCCCGGAGCAGATGATCCCAGCTTTCCGGCGTCGGCATGAGTACGAAAAGTCTCTCCCCGAGATCACCTTTGAAGGGGAGGAGATCCGCGTGCCGCACCACGTCCGTGTACTCGGCTTCTTTGCCGTCATAGGGACCGCTGACGAATTTGATTCCCATGAGATCGACCCCGGGTCTAACCGCTGCCACCCAAACATATTTGGGATTCTAGCCGATCCGGGGCAGGTCAGAAAGCTGCGAGTGGTAGGAGCGGACCGCTACGCCGCGGATTCCGCCGCCGCTTCCTGCTCCTCCGGCCAGTCCTCAAACCGCATCGGCAACAGACGGCTCACCCCGCTCTCCTGCATTGTCACGCCCCAGAGCCGGTCGGCTGCGGCCATTGTTCGCTTCTTGTGCGTGATCACGATGAACTGGCTCCGGTCCAGGAATTCCCGCAACACCCCCGCCAGGCGCTGGGTGTTCGCTTCGTCCAGCGCGGCGTCAACCTCATCCAGCAGACAGAATGGGGACGGCTTGTTCCGGAAGATCGCCAGCAAGAGCGCGATTGCTGTCAGTGTCCGCTCGCCGCCACTCAGGAGCGACAGCGCACGAAGATCCTTACCCGGCGGGCGGGCGGTGATTTCGATCCCGCTGTCCAGGACGTCGACCCCCTCCTCCAGGACGATGTCGGCCTGCCCCCCACCGAAGAGTTTGCGAAATAGCTCCTGGAAATAGCCACGCACCGCTCCCAGGGTGTCGGTGAATAGCTTCCGGCTGTCCCCGTTGATGGTGTCGATCACCTCCTGAAGCGATGCCCGGGCCGCATTCAAATCGTCGTGCTGAGCTTTCAATCCGTTAAATTCCGTCTCCACCCGGGTCAACTCTTCGAGCGCTTCCATGTTCACACTTCCGAGCCGGGCCAGCTTCCGTCTCAACTCGGCGATTTCTTGTTGTGCCGCTGGACCCGAGAGGTCCAGGTCGAATGGAATTGGCTCAGGCGGGGGCAGCGCGGCTTCCGGGTCACTCTCCGTTGCTGGATCGGAGGTCTCGGGCGAAGAGTCGACCGGCACGCTTTCCACCGTCGGGTGGGCATCCGCAGCCGACAAATCGATCCCGTAATCCTCCCGGATGCGAGCGGCCACCGCATCCCGGCGGCCCCGGAGATCCTGGGCGACCAGTTCCCGCGCGTGGGCCGCCGCCTGCTTCTCCTGCCACCCGGACCGCAAAGCCTGGAGTTCATCCCGGAGCCGCTCCCGTGCTGACCGGTCGGCGGTTGCCTTTGCCACCAACTCGGTGATCTGTCGTTCCCGGTCCTCTTTCTCCCGGTAGGCATATGCCATTCCGGCTGAAGCATGAAGCATTGCGAGGATACTCTCGGCCAGCCGCCCACGGGCATTCTGGAACGCGGCTAACTGGTCGATCGCCTCGATCTTTCGCTTTCGGAGATCGGCTTGTAGTTGTGCGTGCCAGTCGCGAGCGCGATCCCGGTTGGCCACCGCCTGGCTCAGCGCCACCTGCGCTGCGGTGTGGGCCTCCTGGCAGCGCTGACGGGCCTCCTCGGCGTCCCGGGTCGCAGCCTGGAGTTCCGCCAGTCGGACCGTCAACGCCGCCGCTGCCCGCTCGCCTTCCTCTGCCTCCAGTTTGGCCGCCACCCACTCGGCTTCCCCCCGCTGGACCTCCTCCTCCAACATCCGGGCCTCACTGCGACCGATCTCGACCAGCTCTTCAAGGTTCTGAAGCTGCTCGCGCTGGCCGACGATCTTCTGCTGAAGCCCCCCGACCTCGCCCGAGAGGAGCCCGATCTCGGCCTCGACTGCCTCGATCACTCCGCCCACCCCGTCTGCTCTCCGCCGCAGTCCGGCGAGTTCCACCTCGGCCGCGGACACCTCGCTCGCCAGGACACCGAACTGACCCCTCAGGTCGCGGAGTTCGCTTTTCCGTGAGACAATTCCCGCTCCAGCGGTCAGTGGACCGACTGTCAGCGCTCCATCCGAATCCAACAGTTCGCCGGATCGGGTGACGAATCGGTAACCGGGGAGGCTGGCTGCGAGTCGACGGGCATCAGCGAGAGTGTCGACTAGAAGGGTGTGTCCGAGAAGTTGGTCGGGTAGGCCAGCGAGGTCCGGGTGGTCGCAGCGAACTCCCGCCGCGAGTGTCCGCAATCCCTCTCCCGAGCGAGAAAATGCATTCGGGCGAAGCGGATCGGAACCCCCGGACTTCTCTGGGAAGGGAAGCGATGCGTGTGGCTTCCCCAGTGGGACAAATCCGACCCGGCCAGCGACCCCCACGACGAGCGCAGCAATCGCATCCACCGCCATCGGGTCTCGGACGACGAATCGCTGAGCCGCGTCCCCGAGTGCGAGTTCGACGAGGGGAGCGAGATCCCGGGGAACCGTCAATAAATCAACAACGAGGCCGGCAATGGCGGAAAAGGCGGACGGGTCCACAGAGGAATTCGCCCCGGCCGCACCGGAGCTCATCGATCTTTCCATCTTCATCCGTCGGAGGACATCCCTCACCCCAGCGCCAATGCCTTCGAGCGACTGCTCCAACGTCTCCAGCACCTCGATCCGACCGCGGAGGTCGCCCTGCCGGACACGAAGATTGGCGAGCGTCTCCTGTCGCCGGTCCTGCGCCCGTTGGAGCCCATCCCGCTCGGTGGCCAGAGTCGTGAGTCGTTCCCGCGCCGCTGCGAGCCGGGCCTGAAGATCCGCGTCCGCCCGGGAGAGCCCATCCAGGGCGATCTCCAGCGCGGCCCGACGGGCCGATTGCTGGTCGATGTCCCGGAGTTTCCGTGTGTATTCGTTTTGCAGCCGCTTGATTTGCTCATTCCCGGCATCGGCTTTTGACCGGGCGACGGCCGACTCCCGGACGAGTTCGATCTGTCGTGCCAGGCCATCCTGAGTCTGTCGGTCCAGGTCAGCCGCCCGCGCGGTTGCTGTGGCAAGCCCAGTCGCCGCCGCGTCCGCTCGGTCTTGTGCAGCGCGGAGTTGATCGTCGGCCGCGGATGCCTCCCCCGCAGCCTTCGCTGCCTCGGCCTCCAGCGCCCGAATCCGGAGTCCCAGGTCCGCCCGCGATCGGCCGACACGGAGGAGTTCGGCCTCGTACACATCGGCCGTCCCCCGTTCGTGCTTCTGAGCGGCATCAAACCCAGCGATCTGCTGTCGGGCCTCGGCCAGGCGTCCCTCCTGGTGGCGAAGAGCCTCCTCGGCCTTCCCGACCTCCCAGTCGAGTTCCCGGACAGCCTGCTCCAGGGTAGTGGTCCGGGCTGTCGCCCCGCCCACCTCGTCCTTCAGATCGGCCAGCGCGCGCAACTCGGCATCCAGCGCCACCGTGAGGTCGCGGTATTCCCGGCCCCCCAGCCCAACTCGCAGATCTCGCAACCGGTCAGCATATTCCTTGTGCCGCTGGGCCTTGGCCGCCTGAAGCCGTAGCGCCCGGACCTGGGCGTCCAGCGCATCCAGACGATCCTTCGACCGTGTCAAATTCTGTTCCACCGCCGCGAGTTTCCGCAGCGATTCCAGCTTCTTCGCCTTGAATCGGCTGATCCCGGCCGCCTCGTCGAAAATCTCCCGCCGGTCCTTGGTGGATGCCTGAAGCAACTCATCAACCCGGCCCTGGGCGATAATCGTGTATCCCCCAGAACCGGCCCCGGTTCCCAGGAAGATCTCTTTGATGTCCTTGAGCCGGGACATCTGCCCGTTGATCAGGTACTCTCCGGTCCCGTCCCGATACACCCGGCGGGTGATCTGGACCTCCTCAGCATCGACCGCCAGCAGCCGCCGAGCGTTGTCAAACGTGACGGTCACCTCGGCCATCCCGAGGCTCTTACGGGAACTCGACCCATTAAAAATGACATCGGCCATCTCCCCCCCGCGGAGGGATTTGGCCGACTGTTCCCCGAGAATCCACCGCACCGCATCGACGACGTTGCTCTTCCCGGACCCGTTCGGCCCAACCACCGCCGTGATCCCCGCAGCGAAGTCGAAGCGGGTTTTATCCGCGAACGACTTGAACCCAACCAGTTCGAGGCGCTTCAGCATCGCTCACCGGCGTTCGGGCAGTTTGCAGTTATTTGTAGTCAGTCAGGCAAATGGCAGAAAGAAGAATCGTCTAGCCTGGGGCCACAGTTGCTCCGACGGGCATCCCCCATGATCCCGACCCCGGAGGGGTCGTAGCCATTAGCCGGTGGTTGAGCGCAGCGATACCACCGGCTGGCGGTTGCAACCACCTCAACCCCGACGCCCCCGCCCCCGGTGGTGGAGCTTCGCTCAACCACCGGCTAATCGCTGTGACCCCTCCGGGGTCGTTTGGGTCAACGTACTTACGTCATTGTCATCGTACCCGTGCCCGGTGGTGGAGCTTCGCTCAACCACCGGCTAATCTAATCGCTGTGACCCCTCCGGGGTCATTTAGGGCATCGTATTCACGTTATCGTCACCCTCGCCTCCCCCGGTGGTGGAGCTTCGCTCAACCACCGGCTAATCGCTGTGACCCCTCCGGGGTCATTTAGGGCATTGTATTCACGTTATCGTCACCCTCGCCTCCCCCGGTGGTGGAGCTTCACTCAACCACCGGCTAATCTAATCGCTGTGACCCCTCCGGAGTCGTTTGGGTCAACGTACTTGCGTCATTGTCATCGTACCCGCCTCCGGTGGTGGAGGTTCGCTCAACCACCGGCTAATCGCTGTGACCCCTCCGGGGTCGTCCAACGGTCTTGCCATGCTTTCCCCATCGACAGACCAACTAGCGCGGGAAGAGCGTGCCGGGGTTTCGGCTCAGATCCTGGGGCTTCGGTGGGGGGGTTGTCGTGGTCGTATCGTCGGCGGTGACCGGTGTGAGCGGGTCGGCGACAACCGGCTCGGGTGGTCGCTTTGGCCCAAAGAGTCGGCCGGGCTCCCGTGCCAGTGGCGGGCGGGCCGGGGGGGCAGCGGCAGGCTTCACCTCGTCCGTGCTCGGCAGGTCCACCCCAACCGTTTCCGGATTGATCTTGACGGTCCCGATCCGTGCGACCTCAACATTCGCTTTCACCAGCGATGGGTCATTCTTGGCGAAACTGTCCAATTGCAGCACCGACATCTCCAGTGGGATCGCATCCACCACGACCCGGGCCGTCAGTACCTGGGCCGAATCTGCCCGCTGCAGCAACTCGACCGCCTCGGCATGTCCACCTCCGAGGTTGGTGATGGTCTTGATCACCGCATACAGATCGGCGTCGCACCGCCTCTCCAGCACGTTGTGCTCGCCCTTCTCCTTGACGATCCGGGTGACTTTCATCTGACCCTCCCCGGCCGGCATCGAGACGGTGAAATCGGTCCCAACCGGCAGCGGCGAGACCGGCCCACGGAACTTCACCCCGTCCCCGAACAGGACGATTTCGGAGCGGCGGCTACTGGCCAGGTGGATCAGCCCAGGCGATCCCGGAGCAACTCGGTGGAGCCAACACGAACTGTTCAGCAACTCGCCCTGCACGGCCGAGTTGTTCGGGTCCGCCAGGCGTAGGGCGATGAATGCTCCGTAACGGAGGGCCGGATCGGGGTTGGCGGTCAGTTCGACCAGCCGATCGGTGAACGCTGCATCATCCATCACCGCCAGGGCCTTCAGACAGTGGGCTCGGAGAGCCGGGTGCTCCTCGGCCAACTTCTGCAGGTCGGCTGCACCGTCGGTGTGGCCGAGGTAGGCCAGCGACTCGGCAGCCGCGAAGCGGACCCACGGATTCGGAACCTCCAACCCTTGTCGCAAGGCCCGTCGGCTATCCCCACCGAGAGCCTCCAGCTTGATTGCTGCGACCAGGGTGGTCTCCGGGCGCAATAGTTCGCTTTCCAATCGCCGCCGATACATGCTGTCCGCCGCGACCGGCGCGATCGGCACGTGCCGGCTGACCAGCAAGAATCGGTAATGATTGAAGCGGTAGGCATAAGGAACATTGACCAGTACCAGATCCGGCCGCTTGGCTTCGGCAATCTTCCGATCCTGGTCTGCCCCCCCGTGGAAGGTGGTATTCAACCGTTCGGCCACATTCGCAGCCATCCGCCAGTTCTGGTCACCCGGCTTCATCAGGAAGAAATAGGGTCGAGTTTGGTTAATCGTGCCCCCGTTCCAAATGACGGCGGTCCGCAGGCTCGGTGCCTCGCCGTTGGCCTGGGGAGAGGTGCCGGGCTGAGTCTCGGTGGAGACAAACTCGCCGGCCACGACCGAGCCCGCAGCCTTGACCCACGGGCTGCCGAGGAGCAATTGCCCCCCCGGACCGGACGGCCGGCCTTCTTTGGAAATTGTCTTCAGGTTCTCGGTCGTGTCGAAGTCGACCAGATCACAGGCGAGGAGCGTTCCGCCTTTGAGGCTGGTGGTTTTGCTCTCGTCCGGAACACTGAGTTGGACATCGATCGGATCGCCATTTCGCGCACCGGGCGGGATGAGTGCAGAAACGAGCACGAGCGATGTCGTCTGCTTGGGGCTGTCGAGCAACTCCTTGATGTTACTCCATCCCTGCTTCTTGAGAGTGTTCTCCAGCATCTGACGCCAGCCGCCAGGAGGGGCACTGCTGCCGGTCCCGGGTTGAAGGTTGTACACGAGCCCGACCCCGCTGACTGGGATCGGCCCCAGGTTGTCGGGGAGTGTCTTCATCCCGACAGTGGCGAACGCTTCCGCGTCCGCAGCCGGATCCTCCCCCATTTGAGCGCGAGTGGGAGTGGGAGTTTTGTCGACCTTCTTGTCCCACGCGGTACACCCGGCCAGGCCGATGATCAGCCCGATGCCGACGATTCCTATCCGGTTCATACCGCTCCCCCTCTCGCCGGTCAGCCGGCCCGGTGTTGACCCGGCCGAGTTCCCCCGAACCCATGACCGCTGCAACCCGCTCACTCGTCTGGTATCCCGATTGGGCGGGGAGCATACCGCACCCAGTCGGGGCGTCAAGGTCAGTCCGGCGATCAATTTGGCCTTGGGATTTCGGTCTTGCCAGATGGAAAACGAGCGGTATCTTCCCCCGATTTTCCGGGGCCGTATCACGCTGCGCCCCTGTGGTCCGTCGAGGGAACACGTATGGCGGTACGATTCGGTTTGTTCGGTCTGTTTGGTGCGTTGACGATCACGGGTGCGGCCACCGCCAAGCCCCCGGACCTCCCAGCCCCCCCGTATGTCGAGGGCCGTGAACCCTCCCTGTTTGCCCGGGAGTTCCACACGGCGGACACCCCGACGACAGGCTTCGGTACACTTGTTGCGCCAACGACCCGCTCACCCGGTCCCGACGCGGCGGACCCGAGCTTTTTCGAGGGCTTCGTCAACGGCGTGGTTGGTATCGCGCTGAACCGGCTGACCATCCCACTGGGGACTGCTATGAACAGGGAGTGAGGGTAGGGGAGGGGACCGTCAAACCGGCTGGGCTTTCTCACCTCCTCCCTTGTGTGGGGGAGGTCGCCGCGAAGCAGGTGGGTGGGGGGTAAGGCTTGGCGTCCGTGGAATGTTTACCCCCTACACGGCGAACAAAGCCCCGCCGACCTCCCCAACAAGCGGGCAGGTAAGAAAATGCCACGCACTCGCGACGCAAAGATTCGTTTCCCTGAATCGGATGAACCTCTTATTCTACTGAAATGACAACCCGCGATTCCATCCGTGATTGGCTCAGCGCGAGCGACGATGTTATACATCGAATACACGATCAATTAGCTGAGCTTGCGACGTTTCGCACGCAAACTTCAACACCGGCATGTACCCCTCCCCTTGATGATATCCGCAAATTTGTCGAAGTCGCGTTCTGGGCCAGTCTCCGCAGTAACGAGGATCGCCCAACCCGCGGACGGATTGTCTTCACACCTCACTGCGAAGTTCCCAATGCGATCAAACTTGCTTCACCAGTCGAATACGACGAAGTCCAGGTTGCCAAGCTGACACACATTTTGCCATACTATGGCAGCTTGCTCGTTTCATCGGAAGTAGACGGGCTGAAAATCTGGGGATTTAGCAGAACCTCGCTTGGTGGACTTGATGATCTTATGGCATCAATCGCCGATCCTGGTGTAGTTCGTATTAACGCTGGCCCACTTAAACCCTTTGCTGTATTCTATGGGCAAACTGCATATATTATGGGAGGTAGCGGGCAGATCAATCTAGCAGCATATCTGCAAAATATTGTACATAAAATTACGTCGCAAACAAGCGTTATCGAATCTCAAAAAATCTGGTATGAATGTCTTCTCTTATCGGAGTTATCAATATTGATTGTCGATCAAGGCCACGGTGGGACAATATTGATCGTTCCTGGAGAAAATGGGGACTGGCTTGACTCAATTAACCCATTTGCATTTAAATTGTCTAGCCCAGATATCACTGCACACGAATGGATTCGACAAAATTTGCCATCATTCGATAAACTGCGAGGCGACATGATGTCTCGCATATATGCATCTAACATGAGTGACGACGATAAAAGCGCTGTGGTTTTGGCGACCACTCGCAAACCGTGGCAGCCGCGTGAAGCAGTTCAGCACATCGGTCCATTGGCCAATTGCGATGGGGCCATCGTCGTGACCCATGACCTGAAAGTCATCGGCTTTGGTGCCAAGATCATGGCTCGTGACGCATCTGTGGAGGCATTGTACACGTTTGACCCAGCGCCTGGCCCGCAGAGTCTCGAACCCTGTCCTCTTGAGAATTTCGGCGGCACTCGTCACCAGTCTGCGGTAAGATTCGTCGCGGCTAACAAGGAATGCGTTGCCGTTGTGATTTCACAAGACAGACACATATCAATACTAAACTGGAGCGATGAACATAAAGGCGTTATTGCAATGGTGCATGCTGAGTGGTGGGTCTAGCCGATCCTCCGTGCCATCCACCGGCACCATGTGGATTCCCCAACGCCAGACGCTATTTTAAAACCTCATCGCCAGCTCGGACCCTGACTGACTGCGACGGTATCCCACCGCCCGCCCGGGGTCGGGCAGACGGCGGATCGGGAGGGTCGCGTGCGCGGGAACTGGATCACCGGGCCAGCGGCCCTGGCCGCCATCGTCACCGTTGCGAACGCTGCCAAGCCTGTCCTCGTCGATGACACCGCCTACCTCACCTACGCCCGACATATCGCTGCCTGCCCGCTTGATCCCTACGGGTTCGAGATGTTCTGGTACTCCACACCGCGGCCAGCCATGTACGTCCTGTGCCCACCGGTGGTGCCGTACTGGCTCGCGGCCGGAATCGCCCTGTTCGGCGAACACCCGGCAGCCTTGAAGCTGTGGCTCTTCCCATTCGTTTGGCTGTTCGCGTGGTCGCTACGCGACCTGCTGCGGCGGTTCGCGCGCGGCACGGAACGAGCTGTCCTCCCCCTGGTGGTCCTGTCCCCGGCCATCCTGCCGATGGTGAATGTAATGCTCGATGTCCCCGCGACCGCGCTGGGACTGGCCGCGGTCGTTCTGACGCTCCGGGCCGCGGATCGGGGGGGAGACTGGCGGGCGGTGGTGGCCGGTGTGGTCGCGGCCCTGGCAATGCAGACCAAGTACACCGCCCTGCTCGTCCCTGGCGTGATCGGGTGGTACGGACTCACCCACCGCCGCTTCCGGCTCGCTGGTGTGGCTGTGGCCGCGGCCGTGGCGGCCTTCGCCGGGTGGGAGTTCCTCCTGTCTCAAAAGTACGGGGATTCGCACTTCGTCCACCACCTGACCCGGCAAGCCGAATCTGAACCCGGACAGAGTTGGTTCGCCAGCTTCGTTCAAGACAAGTTCGCTCTCGTCGCGCCTTTGTCAGCCCACCTGGGTTGCCTCGGGGTCGGGATCGGGCTCTTCGCCGGTCGGGCGGTCGGATTCCCGAGGACGCTGATGGGGGTGAGTGCCGGGGTTTGGGTTATCGGGGTCGGGCTGATCGCCCTGCTTCCTTACCACGACACCATCCTGCTCTCCGGGCGTGAAACGGGACACGAAAAGCTCTCACTCGCGTCGACCGTCTGGCGGACGACCGGCACGATCGTGCTCCTCACGGCCGGCGGGTGCGCAGCCATCCTTCTTGCCCGGCGAAGTCCGCGGTGGGGGTTCCGCCGATCAGCCGATAGTTGGTTTGTCGTCGGGTGGGTGGTGATCGAACTGGTGGGGTATCTCGTCCTGACTCCATTCCCGGCGGCCCGCCGGGTAATGGGGGTGACGGTCGCGCTGGGGGTGCTCGCGGCCCGGGTGGTGAGCCGGGTGAACCGGACCCGCCCGGCCCGCCAACCGCCAGGCTGGGTGGTCCCGTTCGGGGTCGCGGTCGGGATCGGGGTGGCTGCGCTCGATCTCTTCGATGCCTACCCCGAGAAAGTGTGCGCGGAACGGGCCATCGCCGTCATCCGCCAGCAGGCTCCCACCGCGAAGGGATGGTACATGGGCCACTGGGGTTTTCAGTATTACTGTGAGCGGGCCGGGCTGAGCCCGGCCTACAAGGGTGGGCCAGTGTTGGCTGCCGGGGATTACCTGGTGCTGACGGTGTATCCGGACGAGGTCGGCTTCTTCCGACCGGACTCGGTCAACGCGGCAGAAAGTCCCCCACCAGACATGGTGGAACAGGTTGGGGAGCCGATCGTCTGGGACGACTGGCTTTCCGCCCAGACGATCCCGAACTTCTACGGCGGGGTCGCACCGATCGTCGGCCGCGACCACCCCAGGTTGCGAGTGGCAGTGTTCCGTCTCACCAAGCCGTGGGCGGTTGGGGGGGAATAAGGCAATCGGCAGAAAAAAGCTTACGCGCCCTTGGGACTTGCCCCTGCCGGGCCGCCACGNNCCGGCCTGTCCCTGGCAGGTGGTCATCCTCCATCTGCCCCTCCCCTAACGACCATTGGGGCAGCGGGTTCGATCTCTACCGTGCGTCGGAATCACAAGAAAATCGCCCGTGTTTCACCGGTGAAACACGGGCGATTTTCGAGACTTCTCCGAGCCCCCAACCGCCTCACTGTTTCGTCACCTTCGTGTGTTCGTCGATCGAGATGCTGGTCAACTCCCCGTTTGGCTTGGTGAATCGGACGACCGGGACGACGAGGTCGTCCTCCTTCACACGGTCGGTCGTGACCCCGGTTTCGAGGTAGGCAATCGCGCGGAACACTCCGTCTGCAATCGCCTCCCACTTGCGGGAGCCGACCCGGATCGTCTGCACGACCTTGATGCGGTCACCGGGTTTCAGGCTGCGGAGCAATTCGACTTGCCCCGCATCCAGCCGACGGGTGGGGAGGACGATCTTCTCGGGCTGGGTGGCACTCACGTCCCCTCCTCCGTCGCCTGGGTCTTCGTGTCTCCGCGGACCAGGGCGATGCGGCCAGTGCGAGCGAGTTCCAGAATCCCGTAGGGCCGCATCAACTCGATGAACGCCTCGACCTTACCCTCGGTCCCGCTGATCTCGAGCATCACGTTATGGTGCTGGATATCGACCACCCGCCCGCGGAACGACTCCGCCAGTTGGAAGATTTCCGGCCGCTTCTCCGCCGAGCACCCGACCTTGATCAGCATCAGGTCCCGTTCGACGAAGTTTTCCGTGCTGAGGTCGTCCACCCGGACGACCGTCACGATCTTGTCCAACTGCTTGCGGACCTGATCGAGCACGGCGTCATCCCCGTGGATGACGAATGTCATGCGGGACAGGTCGTGCTGCTCGGTCTCGCCGACCGCCAGGCTGTCGATATTGAACCCGCGGGTGTGAAGCATCCCCGCAATGGTCGCCAGGACACCCGGGCGATTCTGAACCAGGGCCGATAACACATGCCGCATCGAGCGGGCCTTTCGAGGGAGGACCGAACACGTTCTAATCCAGAAACCCGCAGAGGCTGTCGCATCTATGG
>PLDW01000134.1:24389-26197 GCA_003136315.1 Gemmataceae bacterium
GCGAGGCTCCTGCCGAGCTGGACCACTCACGCTCGGCAGGAGCCTCGCCCTCCCGTTAGACCGATGTTTGGTCTCGGGATGAGGCACCCTCAGCGGGTTCCTGTATAAGGGGTATCTTATTCCCCACCGGGTGGACGTTCAACGCCCCCGCCCGGCCGAACCGGGTGGTGAGCCCCCTTCCGCCGCAGCACCTGGAACATCGCGTCCCCGGTTGTCTGCGGATCATCCTCGAACGCTTCCAGTTCGTCCTTGAATGGGGGCCAGTGGTCGAACATCGGTCGGGTCACCGGGTGGACGACCACAGCGTCGGCGGTCCAGAGCCGGGCGAGCAGGGCGTTCACCTCGGTCGGAGTGGCGACTGCCGGCAGGAGGGCCGATGAGCGGATGCTGTCGACCTCCGGGAACAGAACACGTCCAGCCCCAGACGGGGTGAATACCAGCACCCTCTCGTGGCGGCCAAGTCCACGCACCCGCCCCCATGCCTCGGCGTCCGCGGGTCGGGCAAACAGCCCGCCGGTTGCCTCCGTGCAGATGGTGTCTTTCCAGATTGTCCATCCGTGGACGGCGAACCCGACACAGCCGCAGACCACGATGACCGGCAACCCCACCCGCAGCCAGCGCGGACAGGTTCCGGCGGCCTCCCACTGCCCAACCACCCCACACGCGCCGAGCACGGGCAGGAACGAGTAATAGAGCCACGACAGGTCATGCCCGAACAGAAAGAAGACAAAAGCCAGATGCAGAGCGGCCACGGTGAGGATCGCCTGCGCTCGCGGATCGCGGCGGGCCTGAATCAGTTGCGGGACACCGGTCAGCATCACGGCGGAGGCGAGCAGCCAGAACCCGGCCGGGCCGAAGAGGTAGTAAACTGGGTCGAAGGGGGTGCGGAGCCAGAACTGACGGCCGATTCCGAAGAAGAACCCAAACCGCTCTCCCGCGTAAGTCTTCGCCCCGGCGATCGGGAAGAGAGTACACACCACCGGCCCCCACCCAAACCGCACCATGAGCAGACCCGTGAGGACCAGCCCCACGACCGCCCCTGGGATCAACTCCCGCGCTCGCTGTCGCCACCCGGTCGGTTCCTGGCGCGGACCGAGCAGGATGAGCCCGAGCAACCCGGTCGCGTAGACCGATGCCAGGGCCGACTTCACGAGCACACCGATCACGACCAGCACGAAGGCCGCCCTGCGGTTCCCGCGAGCCTGGAATGCCAGAGCGTGGACGAGAAGCGCAGCGTCGATGGCGTGGGTTGGGCTCGTGTACCGCATCGGCATGATCGCGACGGGAACCCCAGCGAGGAGGAGCCACCAGACCGAACGAGGAAGATCGATTGCCCGTGCGAACCGCACGAGCCCGAGTGCGAGGAGGAGGTTGCAGAGGGCCAGCAGAGCGGTATCGGCAAAAGCAGTGCGGCCAATCCCAGCGAACCACACCCGGTCGATCACCACCCCGAGCAGACCGTAGAAGTACGCGAAGTCTTCGGTCGGCTCGCGGCCCTCGTCGAGCATCGCATCAACAGACAGTGCGAAGCCGGGGTCGCCGAAGACGAACGCATCCAGGGAGTGGACTTCAGGTAACTGGCGGATGAAGTTCAGGGCAGTGAGAAACACCACCGCGGCAGCGAACCCAAGCAACTGCCGAGAAGACGGGGTGGGGTCAGGCATGGGGAAAACCTAACCCCCAGCACGCGTTCCCGCAAGTGTGGCAGGCAAACAGAATGGGCGTAACCGGTCGGGCTCGAAGCCTCAAAGAGGCGGCAGATAGTAGCCAAGGGCGTCAGCACTGGGATCCAAGCCACGCGGTGTAAC
>PLDW01000033.1:0-685 GCA_003136315.1 Gemmataceae bacterium
GAAGCCTGTAGAGACCAATGCCGGTAAGGGGTGGGCTTGGCCTGTCCCGTCATCACCAGCCCGTGGATGGAACGGATTGCCCGCTCGGTGATCGCCCCCTTCTGCCGACCCAGTGCCTCGACGTGTTCGAGAGCGCGGTAGTAGTGCTTGACTTCGGCCTCGTCCCGTTCCCGGCCGGGGAAATTGCCCTCGCCAGCGATCACGGCCTCGACCTGGGCGGGGGAGAGTTGGTTCCCTTCGATCTGGGTGGAATAGTGGGTGGAAAGCAAACGGGCGGTACGGCGGAGGGAGTCGAGCATCCGGGCCGTGAGAGGGAGCCCGGCCACCAACTGGCGGTCGGCCTCGATCGCCATGAGTGCTTTGGTGATCGCTGGGGTGATGATAAAACGGGGTTGGAACATGGCGATCCTCCAGCCGGGGACCGTACCTCAGCGGCAATAACCTGTCAATAAAGTGTTATTAAATTGTCATTAACCGGTGATTATGCGGGGTGGCTTGCCCGCTGCCGACCGTAAACCGGCTTCGGTCGAAACGAGCCTCGACACGGGTGGGATCTCTCACGCCACGCACGTCCCCCCGCGAAACCCCGGCGCGAAGGCGTAGTCATCGGGTCAGAGGGGGTCGAGTTGGGGGTCGAGGACACGGAGCGGTCTCGGGCAGACGCAGGAAATGACCTACCACGATC
>PLDW01000033.1:714-9426 GCA_003136315.1 Gemmataceae bacterium
CGACTCGCGGAGCGAGTCGCCTACTTTCACCGACTCCGACCCCATATGGGACAACCTTACCAGGTTCCTGTCTGAGAGGGCCGTTTCGGACCCCGACAGGCTTGTCTGGTTCGATTACCCCCGCAGGCCGCGATCGACCGCGTCGAAGAAGGTGTTCAGTTCCGTGGACTGGGTGAAGACGTGCGTGGCGACCCGGAGCCGGTCCTGATTGCCGGCGACCCTGACGTTGCGGGCTGCCAGTTCGGCCTGCACGCGCTTCAGGTCGCCCTTGACTGGCTCGAAACTGACCATCCCGGCGTAAAACGCATCGGTGCTCGCGTTTGTTAGCCTGATCTGAGGGTACTCCTTGAGCCTGTCGCGGACCCGGCTCGCCAACTGGTGGATGCGGGCGTAGACCCGGTCCGGTCCCAGGGTCCGGTGGAAGTCGAGCGCTGCCTTCAGCCCGATCATGACCGACAGGTTCGAGGTTCCGAAGTTGGAGAACCGGTAGGCCTTCAAAGCGTGGTCCCGCCACCCAACGGTGGCGATGGTCACCCACAGCCTTTCGAGAAGTTCCTCGCGGACGTAAAGGGTACCGGTTCCCTTGGGGGCGAGAAGCCACTTGTGCGGGCTAGAGGCGTAGAAGTCGCACCCCAGGTCGTGCAGATCGAGCGGGATCTGGCCAATCGCATGAGCACCGTCTACGTGCGACAGCACCCCCCGGTCGCGGGCCAGTTGACAGATCTCCTTCACCGGTAGGACCAGCCCGGTCGCGGTCGTGATGTGGCTCAAGACCACAACCTGGGTCCGCGGGGTCAGAGCATTCGCGAATCGTTCGACGACCTCATCCACCGAGGCGGGCGGCCTCGGCAGGGTGACGGTGTTCAGTGTAATCCCGTACCGGGCTGCCTTCTGCTCCCAGCAGCACCGGGCGCCGGGGTGTTCCTGGTCGGTCAAGAGAACCTCGGCCCCGGCCTTCAGGTCGAGGCCGTTGCAGACCACGTTGTTCCCCTCGGTCGCGTTGCGGACCAGTGCCAGCTCGTCCCGTTTGCAGTGGAGGTAGGCTGCCAGCGCGTCACGCAACTCCCGCAGCCTGGGGTTCTCCTCGTACCCGAACCAGGGGTAGGCCGGCTCCCGGAACTCCTCGGCGGACAGCAGGTGATCGATCACTGCATTGAGGACCGGCAGCGGCGAGCAGCCGACCGAGCCGCAGTTCAGGTTGATGTGGTCCGGGGCGAGCAGCCACTGGCGGCGGAGGTCGGCCCAGTACCGGTCCGGGTTGGTGTCGAGGAGCGTGGGCGGGGGCAACTGCGGTGCCTCGTGGGCGAATGCGCGTTCTGCCCGGGCTGGGGATAGGCCGAAGAACGCTGCCCCGACGGCGGCACGTTGGAACAACTCGCGACGGGTTGGCATGGCCGACCTCCCAGGTGCAAGGGGGCACCGTCAGGCACTCTCTGCCCAGCGGCTGAAGGTGTTGATTCTCGCTCCCCGCCCGGCCGATTGCAAGCATCCCACACGCTTCTTTTGCGCGCGTCGCCTGCACCACCGCCCGTTCATCTATTCCACCGGGTAGGCCAACGAAGCCGTGGTCAGCCTGCTTGGTGGCCCGCGGGCAATAGCGCGTCTATGTGTTGGAAATCGTCTTGCTGGTCATCGCAGAGCGGGGCTACGGAATGGATCGCGGGCAGAACGCTTGCGACGCGGTATCGGTGACGATAGCAAGAGCGGAACCGCCTGGGTGCAACACGCCCCATGTCCCTGCGCCATGCACCACGCAGAGCGTGGGAACCAGAGTGATGTTGTCGCGTCGAGCGAGAAGTGTCGTCTTTTTGATCTCTTTTTCTGGCAAACCATCGCGGGACGCTCTTGATCGCTTCCGGCACGTTCGCGCGAAGTTGTTAGGCGACCGGCATTTGGAGGAATACCACCCGTCACGGACAGCCGGGCCGCCACGGAGGGCGGCCCCTACCTATCCATGCGTAGGGGCCGCTCTCCGTGGCGGCCCGGCGTGGCCAAGTCCCAAAACCGGGTCAGCTTTCTTCTGCTGCTCGCCTTACCCCGTGCGCAAACGGAGTGAACCTGGCCCGGAGTTCATACATTTCCCTTGGCCAACCCGGCATCCTGGCCGGGGGTCGACTTTTCAACGAGTCATGCATGTCTTCTCCCACCTACTCTCCCGGGCTCGAAGGTGTGATCGCGGGTGAGACGGCGATCTGCAGTGTCGAAGGCGGCCTGAGTTACCGCGGCTACGCCGTGGGTGACCTTGTGGAGCACTCCTCCTTCGACGAGACGGCCTACCTCCTTCTCCACGGCGAACTTCCAACGGCCCCACAGTTGGCTGCGTTCCAGACCCGTCTCGCAGCAGCCCGGCGGCTGCCGCCGCCACTCAATGACCTCCTGGCTGCTCTCCCCAGTAGCACCACCCCGCTGGATGCCCTTCGCACATCCGTGAGCGCTCTGGCCCACTTTGATGAGGATGCCAATGATCAGTCCCACGTCGCAAACGTTCGCAAGGCCGAGCGGTTGCTCGCTCAGATCCCGGTTGTGATCGCCAATCACTACTGGCTCAGCCGCGGGGGAACTCCCCACCCTGCCCGACAGGATCTGCCGCACGCTGCGAACTTCCTCTTCATGCTCCGCGGAGTCGATCCGACACCGGCCGAAGTCAAGGCACTCGAAGTGTCGCTCATCCTGTACGCCGAGCACGAGTTTAACGCCTCGACATTCGCAGCGCGTGTCATCGCTTCGACGCTATCCGACCTCCATGCTGCGGTCACCGGTGCCATCGGAGCACTGAAAGGGCCGCTCCACGGTGGAGCGAACGAGAAGGTGGTGGATATCTTGACGGCAGCAGGGAGCACCGCCGAGGCAGCGGAAAAATGGGTCCGGGACGCTCTGGCCCGGAAAGAACGGATCATGGGCTTTGGGCATCGGGTGTACAAGACCGGTGATGTGCGGGCAGGCATCCTGAAGGAATACGCTCGGAAGGCCGCGGAGGCAGCAGGTTCAATCGGGCTGGAAGAGGTGGCCGAGGTCATTGAAAAGGTGATGGCGGCCGAGAAGAACATGCACCCCAACCTGGACTGGCCAGCTGGCCGGCTTTACCACGCGATGAAGCTTGAAATTCCGCTTTATACGCCAATCTTCGCCATGTCCCGGATCACTGGTTGGGCCGCCCATGTCATCGAGCAACTCGACAACAACCGTCTAATCCGCCCGCGAGCCCTGTACAAGGGGCCGGACCGCCGGGCGGTGCAGCCAATTGGCGAGCGGAAGTGACGCGACGGGTTGGGGGAAACCCAGACGACTCAAGGGGTAGCCGAGCGACCCAGGGCGTTGCCCTGGGCTGAGAGATCTCAGCCTTTCAGGCTGAAAACACACCCATGTGGAGACCACACAATCACCCAGACCTCTCCTTATGCAGGAACCCGTTGAGACTGTCGCNNCGCCCTCCCGTTAGACCGATGTTTGTTCCGGGAATGTGACAGCCTCTGCGGGTTCCTGTATTAAAACCTTTCCGTCACTTCCCTTTCCCGTCCGCCTTTCGGCACGCGGCCAGCGACATCAGGGCGAAGGCCGTTCCATACGGTTTGTGGTAGTTGTAGAAGGGATAGTCCCACCAGGAGCCGTCCACCTCCTGGAGGTCCAGCAGGATGTTGGCGATGTGGTCCTGGTAGAACGGACGGTTAGCGGCCGGCAGTTGGGCGATGGTCATCGCAGCGTAGTAGTGGCCGAAGTAGTAGAAATACCCGGCCACCTGGAAAAACGACTCGTGAGGGATGGGCTTCTTCCGCCCCAGGCTCAACCACCCGTTGCGAGTAATCAACCGGTCGAGCCAGACTATCAACTCGGCATCTGTCACTTTCTCGTCGCCCCACAGTCGGAGTGCCAGGTTGCACGACGGTGATCGCCCAAGGCTCCCACCAGGACGGTTGATCCCCATCGTCGGCACGGCCCAGAGATACGTCCCGTACAGGTAGGTTCCATCCACTTGCCGCTGGGCCTTGGTCATCTTGATCCCGCGAGCGAGAACCTTTTCCGGTGGCGCGATACCCAGTTCCTTCGCCTCATGAAATGCGACGAGGACCGCTGCGTTCACGAAACTTGTGGAATTCGAGGCCGGTCGCTGCGTCCCGGCATCGAAATCGTAATATCCCCACCCACCCTCGGCCGACTCGAACTTCGTTAATTTCTGGTACTGGCCGCGGATCAACTCCTCAATGTGTTTCTTCCGCTCAGCGTCGTCCGGCAAGCGACGGTGCATCCGGACCAGAGCCTGGATCCCATAGGCGTGAGTCCAGACGTTGTAGATCAGGTCGGGGTCGTCCCGGCGGACTTTCGGGAGTTCAGCGAACAGGTGGGCCTCGCCGCGCTCGATTGCCCGGCGCACGTCGGCCGAGTCGCTGCCGGTTTCGATCAGGGCGGACACGCACATCGCCGTGACCGCCACACCAAAGGCGTGGTGTGAGCCGATCCCCGCGGTGATCGGCACCCCCCCCTTGAGGGCCGGGCTGCCCCATGAACCGTCCTTGTTCTGCGTGGCGACCAGGAACTCGACCCCGTGACGGATCGCAGCGTCGAGTCGTTCGACCGGCACCGGGGTCGGTGGCTTGGGTTTGAGGTTCGGGGCTGGCGGATCTTCCGCGCGAGCACCCGATGCCACGAACCCGAAAGTCAGGCCAATGACGAACAAGATCACTCGGCGGTTCATGGGACATCCTCCAGCGGTTGCAACAATCAAGGTTTCGACGCCAGGATCTCGTCGCCTTCGGCCAATCCGTCGAGGATCTCGGTACGCTCCGAGACCGTCCGCCCGACTTTCACCGTTTTCTTCTCCGGCTTACCCGACCCGACCTGCTTGTAGATGTAGTGGGTGTCCTCGGCAACATCCTCGAACACAGCGGACGACGGAACGGTCAGGGCACCGAGTTTCCGGGCCGTGACGAACCGGACGCTGCACGTCATCCCCGGCACCAACCCCCCGGCCTTCCCCTCCAGTTCGATCATCACCTCGAACTTCCCACTCAGTGGGGCCTTGGCCACACGAGCCAGGCGGGCGTCCCGCTTGTCGTCCGGAAACGCCGTGGGCGTTAATCGACCCGCAAGCCCGGGGGTCAGTCCGGGCAACTCCTTTTCTTCGGCCTCTGCCCGTACCACCAGTTTACCCGGTGCGATGATTGTGAAGAAGACGTCTCCCGGGTTAATGTGCCCACCGTGGAGAAGGGCGTGGCCCTGCGACCCGCTCGGCACCATCCACTGTCCATGCACATAGCGGCCGTGGTAGGCCAGGCCATCGGTCGGGGCCTTGACGATCAGCGCGGCCCGGTCCGCCTCCAGTTCGGCAAGCTTCTCCTTTGCCCGCACTTGCTCGAACCGGAGTTTGGCCAGTGAGAGTCGCTTCTGCTGGATCGTCAGTGGGTTGGTGTCACGAGCTTTCGCCAGGGCGAGCTCGGCCCGGGCTACAGCCTCCTTCGAGGTCTGCTCGCGACGTGGGAGGGCCACCTTCAGGGTGTGCTCGTGATCAATCTTGGCCTCCTTGACATAGAACTCCGCCATCTCGACCCGTTGCTGGTAGCGCTTCAGGATGATCTGCTCCGTTTCCTCAGTCAAGTCTTTATCTCGATACATTTTCTGGAGTTGCTTCAATTCATCCTTGGCCGAACTCAGGTAGAAATTGGCGGATTTGAGCATGAAGTGAGCGGCTTCCTCGGCCAGAGGGCGATCGACAGCCAGGAACTGTTTCAGGTCGGCAGAAGCCTCCACATTCGCGCGTTCGGCGGCGGCCAGGTCGAGCGGGTTCTGCCGCTCCAGGAGCGGGAGTTCCACTTCGGCCTGGAGGATGGCGAGATCCGTGAGTTCCCGTTCCTGCCGGGCGTCTCGGATGGCCTGATCGAGCTTCTCGGTTTCGAATTCGACGAGAATAGCTCCGGCCTTCACTGCCGTTCCATGTTCGACTGCCTTCAGAACGACCAGTTGCCCGGTCCAGGATTTGAACTGGATCGCAAGTTCAGCGGCTTCGACCCCCTGGACGACTCCCTTGAGAGTCACGGCCTCGGTGAGCGGCCCTTTCTCGACCTTCACGGTCGCGTGTTTCGATCCGGTGTCCGCATCGGTTTTGGATTCGGTTTTGGATTTCGTTTTCTCTTTGGCCGGTGGGTCATCGGCCACGGAGGGACGAGTGATCGCGAGAACGCCGAAAGCAAGGGTAAGGACGAGCCAGGGGGCATACCGGCGGAGCACGGCAACTACCTCTTACGGGGATAGGAAAGACCCGGCGACCGAGGCGACCGGGGCTTGGTGATTGGTTCTATCCGGCCGCGAGGGGGGATGCCAGCAAGAATCGATATGAGAGAACCCGGCAGTAGGTGATCGGGTGCCGCCACCTGGAGCGTTCCATCCTGTATCCCAGGGCAGATTCAGGTGGTGTAGGCCGCGGGGATGTGTTTCCACAGGTAGACCGCCAGGATCATGCACCCACTGACCACGGCCGAGAGCCCACCGATCAGGATGGCGAATACGGCCGGAAGGCTCCCGGAGAAGACTCCTGGCCGCAGGTCGATCGCCCGCATCGCTGCGCCTCCGGCCAGAGCAGCCGTCACTCCGAGCCCGAACGGGAGGAAGTACGCCACGAACGGAATCGTGAAGCGGTTCCTCTTCGAGTTTCGGCTAGACTCAAGCCCCGGGTCGCCGCGGGCGATATTCAACGGGCTGCCGGCCAGATGCGACTCCGACAGGAACGACCCATAAAGGGCCAACCCCGACGCCACCAGACCCAGCACCAGCGCGACCACCGCGCCAGGGTGGACCGGCCTTCTGATTCCCCCTCTCGTCAACGTCATCGCGTATGCTCCCATCGCGATCAGCGGCATTCCGGCCTGACTCTTCTGCTGGCCGGCCGGTTGGTGACCGGGTAAGGCAGACGCCAGGAAATGAGCTACCACGATCATGGGGGGTGCCACGGGCGGCTTGCCCGCCCGTGTGAGGCCTTCACGGNNCGTGGCACCCGATCCCACTGGTAGATTTCCTCTCACCAACTGCTAAGGTGTCGTGACACCCGCCCCGCTCTCCCAGTCGGCGTCGGCGGTATGGCTGACCCGACCCAGCCCAGGCCACCGCCGATGAATCCCGCCCCACCCTCCGCCGCCCCACCGGCCTCCCTCTGGAGATGGTGGGTCTGCCTGCTGCTAATGCTGGCCACGGTGGTCAACTATATGGACCGCATGGCCCTCAACCAGACGGCCTTACGGATCAAGGTCGGCCTCGGCATTGACAATACGGATTACAGTTCACTCGAAAGCGCATTCTCCCTGGCATTCGCCATCGGGGCGGTGTGTACCGGTTTCATCGTCGACCGGGTGAATGTCCGCTGGGTCTACCCCGTCATGGTTCTCGGCTGGTCCGCCGCGGGAGTTCTGACGGGGTTTGCTCCCGGATTCTGGTTTCTCCTCTCGTGCCGGTTCCTGCTCGGACTTTTTGAAGCAGGGAACTGGCCGTGCGGCATTCGCACCACCCGGGCCATCCTTCGGCCTGAAGAGCGGTCCTTTGGCAATTCCCTCTTCCAGAGCGGGACCGCTCTCGGGGCGGTGATCACTCCACTTCTCGTCCTCGCGTTGCTTCGCTGGGCCGACCCGGGTGAGCCACACCGCAACGCGGTCATGGCGGTTACGGGGGGATCGTATGAGGTGGTCGCCGGTGGCCCAGGGAACACGTGGCAATTCCCCTTTCGGGTGATCGGAAGCCTGGGGGTGGTGTGGGTGGTGCTGTGGTTTCTCACCGTGCCTGGTCGGATGCTCGCCCCTCCCGCAACTGCCGTTGAGACAAAGGACACCGCCCCGTCCGCATTCACCGCGGTCTTCCGCGATCCGCGGTTCTGGACCCTGGCCGTGATGGTCATCGCGATCAATGTGACCTGGCACGGATACCGGACGTGGCTTCCACTCTACCTCCAGGAGCAGCGGGGGTTCACCGAGGCCGAGATGAGCCGCTTCACCACCCTCTACTACCTGACGGCCGACATCGGTTCCTGGACAGTCGGGCTGGGTACACTCCTCCTGTGTTGGCTGGGAATGAGTCTCCACGGCAGCCGGATGCTCGCATTCGCAGGGTGTGCCGTCCTCACCCTGGCGAGCCTGTTGGTTCCGGTCTTGCCCGACGAGTCGTGGGCGGAGGTGGTGGTCGCCGGAGTGGTCTTTCCGCTGACACCGCTTCGGGTCGGGTTGCTCGCAGTCGCGTTCGGCGGACTCGGGATGTTCCCGACGTACTTTGCACTGACCCAGGAGTTATCAGCCAAGCACCAGGGGAAGGTGACTGGAACGCTAGGAGCGTGTGCTCACATCTCACTCGCCTTGATTTACCGGATCGAAGGGTGGCTCATCGATGTGACAGGCTCATTCGAGTTGGTCCTCGGGGTCATCGGTGCGGCCCCGCTGGTGGCACTTGGCCTGATGCTCTGGAAGTGGCGTCCCGGGCATGAGTAGCCCGACACTTCGCCTGAGTTCCCAGGGCTTCCGCCCTGGGCCAAGAACGGCCGCCGCTCCGCGGCTCAAATCCCTGATTCTTCCGGCCGCAGGCCGGTCGGTCTTAGGACTACCGGACAAAACCCTTGAGTGGGAGGTGGAGGAGAGTCAAACCGCCCTCCGGCTCCCCCTTTGTTCTTATACAGGAAGCCGTTGAGGCTGTCGCATCCCTGGAAAGACGCTTAGACGTACAGATGGGAGGGCGAGGCTCCTGCCG
>PLDW01000192.1 GCA_003136315.1 Gemmataceae bacterium
CCCCCCCCCTCCCGTTAGACCGATGATCGCCCCGGGAATGAAGCAGTCGCCGAGCTTCACCAGCCTCACGCTCGGCAGGAGCCTCGCCCTCCCGTTAGACCGATGATCGCCCCTCGAATGGGACAGCCTCTGCGGAGTCCTGCATCAAGCACTGTGCGAGTGGACCTTCTTGAAGTGTTCCACCATCTTCTCGGTTGGGACATGCCAGCCGCAATCGTCACATGAGGTGACGGTCGGGTAGCATCTCTCGCAATACAGCGGTCCACCGTGCAGGAACTGCTCCAGGCGGGTGCGGTCGCCGACTGCGATCGAGTCGGCCGAGAGCGGAATCTCGACGACGTTCTTACATTTCTCGCACGGTCGAGAGCTGTGTGCGACAATCACCGGCTTGAAGTGGCCGTGGATTCCTCGTGGGACCACTCCACTGCCCGTGCAGAGGGGGCATGTCATCCCGAACTGAGCCAGGATGGCTTTCCGGATGAACTCGCTTTTGTTCGGGAGGCTATCGAGAAACTTCGCCAGCTCCTCCTCCACCTTGAACGCAACGATCTGAGATTTCGGCGAAGTTTTCGGCGGCTTCGATTCTTTCCGGGCCATGATCCCCCCGGGCGGTGTGGATTTCTTTCCTTTATCGTATTTTGACGGGCCTCCGGCCGCAAGGCGTGGTATGTGGCTAATTTTGGATCCGCCTCTGTTCCTCCAAAAAAATACTTGACAGCGATAGAGTCGCCTGTCATTATCCAAGCATAGTCGAAAGGGGGGCAGCTGAGTTGCTGTACTCTTATTATAAATAAGAATTAATTGTCTGACCATCAATAATTTTACGTAGGTATCAAATGTGGGATGTCTCGCTCGCTGAAACTCGATCCAAGACAAGGATATCTCGGATTGTCAGCCTCCAACCTGATATAACTAATCCAATCCGAGAAGATATCGTATTAATCGAAATAGATCTTCAAGTATCAGAGGCAATTGTCTCTTGGCCGCTAGAGCATCCAGGTGCCAAGCGACGACGTAGTTCTGTTCTTCAGCGAGGGGTAGCGTACTCATCAATACTCAATACCTGGTTATTCAGGGTGTTGCCCTTCTACAGTTATTTCCCCGGCAGCAAAATTCTACTCGAATTCTGGATGAAAAATACATTCTATCCCTATGATATTATATCCCCAAATCCACTAGATGAAATTTTACAGCGGATTCAAACACAAATTATACACCCAGGTGATCAACCAGATTTTATACTGCTAAATTACAATAATCTAATATTAGAAATTATCTTTGCTGACGATGCTCCCTCTCATTGTTCATGTGTTTTACCCAAAGTGATGTTGCGAGATTTTATCCCCCTGTTTCGAGATCACCACTTCAGTCGTAATGTGAGATCCGAGACAGAAATTTCCCTAAAAGTCTTTACGGATGGTTCCAAAGTAGCTGGTGCATTAGCTGCTCTGTCGCCACTAACTGTGATCGATTGATATTTAATTCGGAGAAATTAATCATGTCTTGGTGTGCTGGAGTTGGCATCACGGTCGAAGCGACCCCGCCAAGTGTCCAACTGACCACCGTCGTTCCGCCCCATCCGACGGTAGACGCAGAATTGCAAAACGTCTCACTCCTGCCCATGGATGTGAAGTTTACGCATATTGACTCCTCTGACATTAATGTCGCTTCAGTGTCCGGTAAGCAGCAAAGGATTCAGATACCTGGGCGGGTCAGTCGATACACGGCGAAAACTCCCCAACGTAGGACCGCTACGGTAGCCTCCCTTGAAGCCCACGCCTGTGGTCTTGTGATCGTTACAGGCCGCTTTGAGATCAAAGACCAATTTTCCCAATACCAGGGGGTCTGCGTAGCTGATGCTACCTTTGGCGTATCGTGAGAAGCGAGGCTTGCTGTGACGGACTGGTATGTAATTGCTGTGGCGGGAATTAGGCTATCGGTGCTGGTGTTACCATTATTTGACCTCCTTGCTAGAGATTACGAACAGTTCCCCTTCCGTGGGCTCACGCTCAAGGAAGCAAAGGAGATGGGACGAGCGACCAACGCCAAAATGATGCTGCTCTCTTGGCCGTTTTACCTGCTCGCGTCCCTCTTTACAAAAATGGAGGAGCACTCTCTTGGCATCGCGCCTGCAATCGCCTTCGTGATCGTCGTCGCTAGCGCAACTTGGCTCTGGATCCTTCGCGTCCCGATTCGTCATTTCCGTGGCTATGTACCGCCGGTTGTCATAGGGATAGTGGTCACAACCTTGGATGTCTTGGCTGCCCGACTCATCACACCGGGCCTCTTGTCGTTACTCGCTGTCAGGAAATAAAGATTATATCGGCCGACGTGACTTGAATGGCTTGCAGATCGACTGTCGTGTTTGCCCGCCCAATAAAAGCCTCGACAACCAGGACCGGTGGATGTGCTAGATTATCCCGTTCCACAGGATTAGTGTTTGATCTCGCCCGGTCGCACAGCAGTCCCCGGGCGATAGGAGTTATGCTACGTTTGACAATAATGATCACTTCTTGAAATCACCCGCGCGGATGATCACGATCTTCTTCGGGTCGATGTGCTTGCGGAACGCCGCGGCGATCTCGTCGGGGGTGAGGGCCATGAGCCGTTTCTCCTCCTCGGCTGTATGGGCGAAGGTGCGGCCGAGGTTCAGGTTCGTCACGATTTGACCGGCGATCGCAGCGTCTCCCGTCCGTCCGACCTTCTGGGCCTCCAGGAAAGCTGTCCGGGCGTCGGCGAGTTCGGATTCCGTTGGCCCGTCGGCCAGGAACCGGGCCAGTTCTTCCGTCACTGCCTTTTCCACCTTGTCGATATTCGCCGGGTTGGTGATCGCGTTGACGGTGAACGAGGCCGAGGGATCACGTGGAGACACCGCAACAGATGAGGTCACACCGTATGACAACCCCTCTTTCTGCCGAATCCGGTCGCCCAACCGCGACGACAGAGTGCCGCCGCCGAGGATGAAATTGCCCAGCCGCAGGGCCGGGGCATCCGGATCGGATTCTCGCAACGGGAACGACAGCCCAGCCAGGAACACCGCGTTCGCCTTGTCTGGGGTCAGGATGTCTTCCTTTGAACCCGTCCGGTCGGCCGTTGCGATTCGCTCGATTCGCCGGACGGGAACATTTGACTCCCAGCCCTTCAGCGCGGCCTGGACCCGGGCAACAGTGGCCTCGGGGTCGAAGTCCCCGACTACACCCAACTCGGCCTTGGTCGCCCCCACCTGGGTTTCGTAGAGCGATTTCACCTGCTCCAGGGTCACTGCCTCGGACAAGGCGAGGCTCTCATCCAGCGTCGGCACGTAGCGAACATCGTCCTTCCCATAGGTTGACAGCGCCCGGGCCAGTCGATTGCTCGCCAGAGCCGCAGGATCGGTTGCCGACCCGGCCAATCTGGCCCGTGACCCCCGCTTCATCGTCTCAAATTCGGCCGCCGGGAAAGCCGGCTCGCGAAGGATCTCGGCGAGCAGGTCGATGGCAGCGGGCAGGGTGTCACGCTTGGCTTCGATGGAGAACGTGAGCTGTCCGGCGGTTCCACCGCCGCCACCACCGCCACCTCGGGGGACGCGGCCACCACCGAAGCCACCCAGCCCCGGACTGATCCGCACGCCAAGGCTATCGAGTTGCTCCCGGAGTGCCTGCCGGTCGTGCTTCTTCGTACCCGCCATGATGAGCTGGGGGAGCATCCCGGCCGCGACGGTCTGTCCCTTGAGCGAATCCTCGTTTCCATAGTGCAGGGTCAGCACCAGAGAGACCGTCTCACCACGGTTTTTCTTGGGGAGTAGCCCCACCTTGAGGTTGCCCGCATCGATCACCTTGAGGCGAGCATCCAGGTTCGCCGGGGTTGGCTCGAACGCCTCTCCTGCTGCCGCCAGTTCGCCGCCCTTGTAGTCCTTGACGACCGATTCGATCGTCGGGGCCGCTTCGATCGCCAGGCGGCGTGGCTCCTTCTCGGGGATGTAAATCCCGACCGTCCGGTTGTGGGGCTGGAAATAGGTCTTGGCGACTCGATTCACATCGGCGGCAGTCACTGCCGCGATCCGATCTCGCTGGATGAAGAGCAATCGCCAGTCACCGAGAGCCGAGGCCGAGCTGAGCGACTGGGCCATCTGCGAGCTGTTCGACTGGAGCGATTCGGCGTTCCTCTTGCTGCGGACCTTCGCCTTCTGGACCTCTTCCTGCGTGAAGGGTGTGGTGGGGAGTGTCTCAAGCACCTTCAGCATTGCGTCCCGAGTGGCTTCGAGCTGGCCGGGTTCGGGCTGTGCCGAAGCGAAAAAGAGGCCCGGGTCGTGGCTGTTGTCGCTCCGGGCGTTGGTGCCCGAGGCGAGCTTCGATTCGACGAGCGCCTGGTGGAGCCGGCCGTTCGGAGATTGGGTCAGGATGCCGCCGAGAAGGTTCAGTGGTGCCCAGTCGGGGTGCGCAGCAGATGGGACGTGATACGCCACACCAACCGAACCGACCGATCCGACTCGCCTCAGGATCACTGTCCGCTCGCCATCCTGGGCGGGCTCCTCGGTGTATGTCTTGTCGAGCACCCGGGTCGGCCGCGGGATCGAACCGAAATACTTCGCGACCACAGCCAGGGCCTTGGCCTCGTCGAACTTCCCGGTGACGATCAGGACCGCGTTATCCGGCTGATAGAACTTCTTGTAAAAAGCCTGGAGGTTTTCGATCGGCACACGCTCGATATCGGAGCGGTTCCCGATTGTCGATTTGCCGTAATTGTGCCACTCGTAAGCCGCCGCGTGAATCCTCTGCGAGAGAACACCCTGCGGGCTGTTCTCCCCGCGTTCAAACTCGTTGCGGACGACCGTCATCTCGCTGACCAGATCGTCGCGCTTGATGAAGCTGTTGACCAGCCGGTCGGATTCCAGGTGGATGGCGAAGTCCAGGTTTTCGTCGGTCGCGGGGACGGTCTCGAAATAGTTTGTCCGATCGACATTGGTGGTCCCGTTGAAGCTGGCTCCGTGGTCCCGGAGAGACTTCGGGACATTCGGGAAGGTGGGTGTGCCCTTGAACACGAGGTGTTCGAGCAGGTGGGCCATCCCGGTCTCGCCGTACCCCTCGTGTCGGCTACCGACAAGGACAGTCAGGTTCACGGTGATGGTCGGGCGGGATTGTTCCGGGAAGAGCAGGACGCGCCCACCGTTCGGGAATCGGTATTCAGTGACTCCTTCAACAGAGGCCACTTTCTCTTGCGCGACCGCCATCGGCGCGAACGCGAAGAGCACCAATAAAGACGGAATGACCGACCGGGACATGAGAGCCTCCAATGGCAACGGGCGGGTCGACCAGAGAAACAGCCCTGGAACCCACCTGGATCGACGAAATCGAGGGAGAGATTTGGGTCGAAGACCACACGGCAAGTCCGATCGTTGCAGATGGGAACGGCCGGGTTGACCCAATCAAAACTTAGGGAAACCACCCGAACTGGCCAACGCAAACGATGAGTTTGACGTTAAGACACTTTGCACCGGTCTACCGGTCGGTTACATTTCTACGTGGGTTGCGCGAAACGACCGATTCCCGGCGGCGTCATCCCACAGCCCCTGCTGTTACACCCCGGAGAGCCCATGCCACAGCCACAGCCAAATCACTCCGGATCGCCCAATGGGCACCCCGCACCGGACGCGATTGTTCGGTTCCTCGATGGTGTCCGAAGCCGAATCGGAACAGTCGTGGTTGGTCAGGACATTGTTGTGGAGCGGATTCTCATCGCGCTTCTGACCGGCGGCCACCTTCTCCTTGAAGGGGTTCCCGGCCTGGCCAAGACGCTTCTGGTGGCGTGCCTGGCGAAGTCGATCCATCTGAAGTTTGCCCGCATCCAGTTCACGATCGACCTGCTTCCGTCCGACATCCTCGGATCGGAAATCCTCGACCAGCGGACGAACGACTTCCGTGTCAATCAGGGGCCAGTCTTCACGAACTTGCTCCTTGCTGACGAAATCAACCGGGCGGCTCCGAAGGTTCAATCTGCGCTCCTTGAGGCCATGCAAGAGCGCAAAGTGACAATCGGGAAGGAGGCGTTCAAGCTTCCCTCCCCGTTCCTTGTGATCGCCACGCAGAACCCGGTGGAGCAGGCGGGTACATTTGAACTTCCGGAAGCTCAGCTCGACCGGTTCATGCTCCGCCACCGGCTCAAGTACCCGACCCCGAACGAGGAGCGTGAGATTCTCCGGCGAAATATGTCTCTGGGTGTGAAACGCGAGTCCGGCGGGGCCACCGCGCGGACCGAGTTCGATGTACTCACTGACGAGCCGGTCGGGACCGTTGACGACCTTGTCGAGTCGATGGAAGCAGCTTCCCGGATTCACGTCAGCGACACGTTCGTCGAGCACGTGGTCGATGCCGTCACCCGGACGCGGTCCCATCCCGATGTGGAACTCGGGGCCAGTCCGCGGGCCGGGATCGCGCTGATCAAGGCGGCCCGCGCCAGGGCGTTGATCCGTGGCCGGGGATACGTCGTCCCGGACGACCTGTATGCCCTCGCTCCGGACGTGATTCTCCACCGCATCCGTCTGAACTACGAAGCCCTCGCCGACGGCAAGGGGGGTGACGATGTGCTCCAGGAGATCCTCCACGACCTGACCCGCGGGAAGCGCCGCGCGGCCAAACGACACGAGGGGAATTCGGAGAAGAAGGCGTCGGTTGGGGCGGACGCCACGGGGCGGTAGGCCACACAATCGGAGGTGCGAGGCGATGCAGAACCAGGATCTGTCCGCGCGCCACTTCACCAGTTCGGCTATTCACATTGTCGAGCAACTGTGGCAACGGGCTGCTGACCGCAGCATGTCCACTGCTGCCACCGAGCAGACGGTCCCGATGCTGGCCCTCTGGTCGATCCTCCGCTGGGAGCGAAAGGTTGGTCTCGTCGCGCTGGAGCGAATGGGGGTCGAAGTGGACGTGGTCGCCCGGGACGTCGATCATGCACTCCGTGCGGCCAGCACGAAGTTTCGTCGGCAGATGGGGCCGCCGAAATTGCAGACCCTTCCGTCGGGCCAGCGCGGCATCGTCGTGGACCACGACGCCCCGCTCGCCCCGTTGCTAGCATCGGCCGAGCATGAGGCGCTCGGGCTGAACCACAGTTATGTCGGTACCGAGCACCTGCTGTTGGCGATCGTCCAACTCGCCGACACACGGCTGCGGGAGGTGTTGGACCGGCATCGAATTGTGTACGATCGCGTGCGGGAGGCAGTAGTGGAGGTTCTTCAGTCCTGAGCGTGGCATTCTGGCTGGCTTTGTCGGGTCTCCCAAAGCCTCGACCCGACCTACAAAAACGAACCCGCATTGGCGGGGCGGAGAGCCGTGGTGCGAGCGGTCCGACCGGGTGATCGGGTTCGCGTGATCGGTGTGCCGCCTTCCGTGGCCACTTTGCCGGCCGAGTGCCGGGGCATCTTCGCTACGGTCGTAGGCCAGACCCTCCGGGTGGACGAGGTGGCTGCCGACTCGGGTAGCCTGGTCCTGAATGTCTTGGCCAATGGGTCGCAGGCTCCGGACTGGTGCCAGCACACGATTTGGTTTGAGCCGGAGTTCGTGATCCTGGTGTCAGTTCTGGGTGGTCGCACCGAACCACATAGCGTGTAGGTGCTGTTGAGCGGCTGTCAGGTCTCCCGAAGCCTCGACCCGACCAACGCAAGATTCTCTCTCCCGATTTTGGTTTTCTCTCCGTGCTCTCTGTGACTCTGTGGTTAAACTCGTCTTCTCAGCACTCGAAGACGCATCATGAGGGTCCACATTGGAAGGCTTTCTCGACACCGCCGACCACCTGAACGCCCGGCAATTCCTCATCGCCGTGAAGAAGCTGGCCGACGCGCTGAGCTATGGGACCGACAAATCCCCGTTCCTGGGCTCCGGGATTGAGTATGCTCAGTCGCGGGCGTACCAACTCGGCGATCCGGTTCGGTCGATCGACTGGCGGGTGACCGCCCGGATGGGGAAAGTGTTCGTCAAGGAATACGAGGCCCCCAAGCAACTCCCGTGCTACCTGATGGTCGACACCTCGGCATCCATGACCGTAACTTCAGTGAAACGGAGCAAGTATGCGACCGCAGTGCATATCGCGGGCGGACTGGCGTTCGCCTGCCTCGACCGGGTGAGCCCGGTTGGGGTGGTTGGGGTCGGGGGGCGGACCGTGCGAGTCGAGCCAAGCCTCTCCCGCGGGCAGATCCTTCAATGGCTCCACGCCTTCCGACGGTTCCGGTACGATGAGCCGACCACCCTTGGGCGGAAAATCGCCGAGTTGGCCCCCACGCTCTCCCACCGGTGTCTGGTGATCGTTCTGAGCGACCTCCACGACGAAGCCGCGGTGCCGGCTCTGAAACTCCTCGCCCAGCGGCACGATTGTGTTGTCTTACAGCTCCAAGATCCTGCCGAGCTGGGTCTCCGCGGGGCCGGGTTCCTCCGCGCGGGAGAGGCTGAAACCGGTCGGGTATTCGTCACCCGGTCGTCTCGACAATGGGTCGAACCGGAGGGGATTGCCCGGGAACTTCGGCGGGCCGGGGTCGACCACCTGCTCATTCGGACCGACCAGCCATTCGCTGCGGATCTCCGGAATTTCTTGAAGGCCCGGAACGTCCTCGGTCGGGGGAGGCGATGATGAGATGGACGACTGACCAGAACCCCTCCCCAACCCCGCCCCCAGGTGGAGAGGGGCTCAGACCGGCTGGCTTCTCCTCCCCCTTCCTTCTTGGGACTTCCGGAGAAAACCTAACCCCCCAACCCCCTTCCCTAAGAAGGAAGGGGGAGCCGGAGGGCGGTTTGACTCCCCTCTGCCTCTCAGTCCAGGGGTTTTGTCCGCTGGTCCTCATGCATGAGCCCGGTAAGGTTGTCCCATATGGGGTCGGAGCCGGTGAAAGTAGGCGACTCGCTCCGCGAGTCGCCGTTTCTGGTCCACGGATGCCAATCGAGTTTGCCAGACGCTTGCCGCGTGGGTCTGCATTCCAGAAACGGTCACTCGCGGAGCG
>PLDW01000132.1 GCA_003136315.1 Gemmataceae bacterium
CCAGAATTCGCCAGAGTCCAGATCATTCCAGGCCAGCCGAGTCCCCAACTTCCCATAAGGAAACCCCTCAACGACGCGCCAGGAGAGCACCCGGTTTATCCGTGGACCGATTGGATGTGGAAACGCGATCTCGAAAAGTTCGAGTGGTGTTCAGTTCGTCCTGCAACACGGAACACTCCAGACACTCCAGGCCGAGCGGAGATTCTCCACTGGGTTCAGGCAATGAGTCGGAGACCGGGTTGGGAGCGCTTCGGCTGCCGAGGACGGCCCCGGTGTACGCTCCTCCGACCACACTCAAGGCACCAGCAAGGAGACAAAGACCGAGACCGTAGCTCGCGGTGGTGAGGAGCAGGCTGCCAACCATTAACCCAACGCTGACGACGCCCCCGATCACGGCACCCTTTGCTGTACCTGCAGAAACACGTTTACTCCCTGTGTCACGGCCCTTGGCTGCTCGAAGGATCGACTCTGCCGCGAGCTTGATGCTAGTGTGCTTGTCTTCTTTCATCATCCATCCTTTCAAAACAAACTGGCCTGACGTAGCATTCGTCGCGGGGCCACACGTTCCAGGTGCCTTATCTGCTCGTCCCTGGACACAACCTGGCTTGGCCAGCGTCGTGAGGGAAAAGCCCTGGAAGGGGAGGTTGATCGTCTGCTGCGATGGGAGTGGATTCGACCGACAGGGCTTCCTCGGATGGCGGTTCGACCACCTTTGGCTCACTCACAGGTTCAGGAGAGGGGACTACCTCGGGCCGTTGGCGGCGGATCCGGGCGGTGACAGGTTCCTCGGCGACGCTTCGCCGTTTGGTGACCCGCTGCGGTGCGGCCTCGATCGTGTTCGACGTCCTCAGTGCCTTGATCTGCTCGGCGAGTTGGGAGACATCCGGCTGGGGATCGGCGTCCGGCTCCGAAGTCCCGCCGGAGAGGCCGGCTTTGAGCTGATCGCGGAGGGCGGTGAGTTGTGTCAGGTAGGCGTCGTGGGGGAAGGGGATGCCGAGGCGTTCCTGGAAGTCGCGTAGCTGACTCTCCGCAATCGCCAGATCTTGCCGGGCCGTGGAGCACTCCGACTCGTAGCCTTCGGCAAGGTTCTCCAGGGCGTTCATGACCGCACGCGGCCCGTGGTTCCGTGACAACGACGTCCGACGTGTCGTGGCCCCTTCCAGATACACCTCAGGTGCGAATTGCGGGTGCAGAACCATCCCAAAACGCAGGCCACGATAGACCCCCAAGGGGAAGCGACGCAGGTCGCTCACTTTCTCTGGTAAGGCTTCCAGGCGATTTCCCAGTACCGCCATGACCTCAGTGCGGAGGACAGCCCGATCCCCAATGGTCATCGAGTCGGCGGCATGGGCCGTGGTGGTGGCCTGGTCGGCTGTCAGGTTGGCCAGACGCTTCGAGAGTCTCTCGATGTGCTCGGGGAGTTCGCGAAGGCTTCGCCGGGCCAGGTATTGCTCGTCCGAGTGATTCTTTTTCAGGACGGTCAGCCGCTGTAACTCGGCATCCGCCTCGGCGAGGGTGATGATCGCCGGGTTGCCCGAGGCAATCGCCTTGACCTCGGCATAGGAGAGTTCCTGCCCGCCGATGTCCTCGGCACGGCGGAGGGCGTTGTCCCCCGTCATCACTTGCGAAATGAAACGCGCTTTTGTCTCTAACGCCTGCCACATAAACGAATCAAATGACCCTTGTGTGACATAACGGTAGATCGCGACTTCTTCATTCTCATTCCCCTGGCGGAGGATGCGGCCCTCCCGCTGCTCCACCTCGGCCGGCTTCCAGGGTGCATCCAGGTGATGCAGGGCGACCAGCCGTTTTTGCACGTTGGTGCCGGTGCCCATTTTCGCGGTGCTGCCGAGCAGCACCCGGACCTGGCCGTTACGAACCTTCTCGAAGAGTACCTGTTTCTTGGCGTCGGAGTCGGCATCGCCGATGGCGGCGATCTGCTCGCGAGGGATACCCCTGGCAACCAGTTTCTGCACGATCTCGTCGTAGACCGAATACCCCCAGGGGGTATCATTCACACCCATGTCGCAGAAGATGAGCTGCGTCCCTCGCACCGGGGCCGTGCGGTTCCAAACGGCCCCCACATTGTCCACGAGGGTGTTGACCTTCGAGCCGGGGAAGTCGGCAGCCTGGGCGGAGAGCATCCGGGCATCGAGTGCCAGCTTGCGGCCGTCCGTGGTGATGGCCAGGGCGTTGTCCTCCCGCGGGTCGACTTTCTGCGAACGGAGCCGATCGTAGCGTTCGACCAGTGCTTGCTGGAGGGATCGTTGCTCATCCGACATCGGGCAGGCCACGATCGTCGGCTTGCCTCCATCGAGTTTGGGCCGGGGGAGGTTCAGCATCTCGGCCGTCTGCACATCGGCAAACGCCCGGAACATCTGCTGGAGTTCGGGCAGGTTCACGAACTTGGCGAAGCGGCTCCTGGGCTTGAGGGTGGCACCGTCGGGCGAAATTTCCATCGTGTCGACCACCTCGCCGAAGGTGGCCGCCCAGCCGTCGAAATGCTCGATCTCACGGCTCTTCATCCCCTCGGGATCGAGGAACCGAGACATCGTGTAGAGTTCCATCATGGTGTTGCTGATGGGGGTTCCTGTGGCAAAAGTCACGCCTCGGCCCGGATGCACCTGATCCAGATAGCGGCACTTCATTTAAAGGTCGAAAGCACGTTCGCTGCCACCGGTCTGGATTCCAGCAACACGTTCCATCTTGGTTGGCGTCTCCAGATTTTTAAAGTAATGAGCCTCGTCAATAAAGATGTGATCAACTCCGAGTTCGTCAAAAACGAGCCCATCGTCCTTCTTGTCTTCGGCCAGCAGGTCTTTCAGGCGTTCCTCGCGCTTGGCCTTCTGCTTCTCGATCGTCTTCATGATGTTGCGGTGACCACTCTTGGCGCTGCCACTGTCGCAGAGCAGTTGGTCGTATTCCTGGATCTGCTCGCGAAGGAAGCGTTCCTGGTATTCCCTGGACATTCCAATCCTCTCGAACGAAGAATGTGTCACAATGATGCCGTCCCACTCGCCGCTGGCGATCTTCGCAGTCAGAAACTTCCGCCGTTCCCGCGTCAGGTCTTCCTTGCTGGCAACCAGCAGCCGGGCATTCGGGTAGAGCTGCATGAACTCCCGCGAGAATTGCTCCAGCATGTGATTCGGCACGACATACATCGGTTTCTTCGCCAGGCCGGTCTGCTTCATCTTCATCCCGGTCGCGGCCATCGTGAACGTCTTGCCCGCACCAACGACATGGGCCAGCAGCGTGTTGCCGGAACTCATGCCACGCCAGATCGCATCCTTCTGGTGGGGCCGAAGGTGGATGGCCTGGTTCATGCCGGGGAATTCGAGGTGCGATCCATCGAAGATTTGCGGGCGTAAATTGTTGTACGTGTCATTGTACAAACGGACCAATCGCTCCGTGCGGTCGGGATCGGAAAACACCCAACTGCGGAAGCGTTCCTTGATCTGTTTCTGCTTCTCGCGGGCGGCGAGCGTGGCCTCCTGGTTGACCACGCGTTCCTCGCCATCCGCGGAATGGATGGTGTCGTAAATCACCGGCGTCTTCATGTTGAGTGCCATCTCGAACAGCGAGGTGCCGTTGATGCGAGACGTACCGTAGTCCGCGGTCGCGGCCACGGACCGCTCGGCGGAACCGTCGGCCAGGATGCTCCAGACCGCATCCTTCTTCAGGTGCCCGACCTGGATTGCGTTTGGCGCGACGTGGAAGAGGTCGGCAGCGAACGCCTGGATGTCCGCCTCGGGTATCCACGGTGCCCCGAGATTGGCATCAATATCGCCGGGGAGCACGTCCTCCGGCTGCACAGCGCGTAGTGCCTCGACGTTCCTGGCATAGGCTGCTCCGGCCCGCTCAGCGCGCGCCAGTTTCGCCCGCACATTGCCGGAGAGATAGTCGTCGGCCGTCTTCCAGGCATTCGACTCCGGATCGTGGAAGATCAGCGTGTCCAACTCGGCGATGATCTCGGCTTCCGGCTTGCCGTAGAGTGTCGCGATGAAGGGCAGATCGACCACGCCACGCTGATCGAGGGAGACGAGCAGCCCTTCTTCGGCACTCGCTACAGTCGTGATCGGCGGGGCTTTGCCGACCACGTCCCGCTGCATGATCGTGGCTTTCGCAGCTTTGCCGCTCTCCTCGTCGTAGTCCTCCAGAGACATGACCAGCATCGCGTCCGGGTCCTCGCGGAACTTCACGAGGTTGGGCATCCGGCGGACGACCCCGTCGGCGGTTTCGCCGAAGGTGGTCTTGTTGATCGGCCCGTAGGCGTCGACGAATCGGTGGTAATAGCGGTTCAGGTCCTGGCGTGCCTCATTGCGGTGTTCCTCGGGCCAACCTTCATTTTGCGACTGGAGAACGCGGCGGGCGTAATCGCGCAAACCGATGAGTGCCGCCAGCCGTTTCCCGGTCATGGGGCCGTCGGATTTGAGGGCCGTGCCCCCGTAAACGACCGGCTCTGATTGCCCGCCGTGGATCTGGTAGATGGCGCGATCGTCGCCGACGAAAAAACTGCCTTCGCCGATGTGCCGAAGCGGCGGCGGGGGCGTGAAGGGAGCGGGTTTCTCCTCAATGGCTGACCCCTCTGCCGGTGCGAATTCCGGCAAGTGGCCGATGGCCTGGCGGAGCTGCTCGGCGAGGTTGCCGTTGCCCTTGAGGCTGTAGCCTTCACCTCCATAGAGAACGTCCTTGCGGCTCCAGTTGCCCAGGACCATTTCCGGATGGTGGTGAAAGTAGTTGTTGATCGCAACGTCGATGCCTTCGATGAAGATGGGTGCCACACCCAGCCACTCCGGGTCAACGTGGTGTGCCGGTTCGCCTGCCGCCCGTTTCCGCAGGAAGAGGATGTCGGTAACGACAGCGGTTCCTTCCCGCTTGAACGCATCTGACGGTAAACGAATCGCCCCGACGAAGTCCGCCTGCGCGGCGAGGTACTCGCGGATGGCAGCGTTCTGTTTGTCGAGCGTGTAGTGCGAACTGACCAGGGCGAGCACCCCACCGGGCTTGAGGGCGTCGATCGACTTGGCGAAGAAATAGTCGTGCAGCGAGAGTCGCTGGCCGCGGTGGTCGAGTTTGACATCGGCGAAGGGTACGTTGCCAATCACCGCGTCGATGAGGCCCTCGGGTAACCGCGTGTCGCGGAAATTCTCGATCCGGATGTCCTGGTCGGGGTGGAGCGTCCGGGCGATGCGGCCGGAGATCGAATCCATTTCCACGCCGATGAAGTGCATCCCTTTCGCCGCCTGGTTCATGAAATTCCCGGTGCCGCAACCCGGTTCGAGCACAGTGGCTCTGCCGGTGATGCCAAGCCGGGCGACTGCCCGGTGCATCGCTTCAATCACGGTCGGGGAGGTGTAGAAGGCGTTGAACGTGGTGCGTTTGGCGCTTTCGTATTCCTCGGGCGAGAGCAGCGATTGCAGTTCCTCGCCGAGGGCCTGCCAGGTGGCGTCCTTGTAGAGGCCGGTCACGGGATTGGGGAAGAGTGACAGGGCGACCGCACCGAAGCCACCGAAACGGGCGAGTGTTTGTCTCTCCTCGGTCGTGGCAGCCCGGTGTTCCAGTTCGATCTTCTGAAGGGTGCGGATCGCGGCGATGATGTCGCGGGCTTTGGATTTCTCGCCGCTGGCGATGGGACTCGATGTGATCTCCATGATGTGACCTCCTGACGTGACCGGCCCCGCAGTGGGGCCTTGACGGCACGTCGGAGAATCCGCCCCGTCCGGGAGCGAAGCGACGGTGCAAGCGGGTAATGGGGTGGGGTCCCCGTTCCCGCTTGCACTGCCCGGCGGGGGGATTAACGTGCCGTCATCCAAGCCCCCTGGCGGGGACGGAATGGAGGTGGAGGCATCGGGCGGAAGAGGGGTGGCGAAATCGAGCAGTGACTTGCTGCGAGCGGGCCTTACGCGGGCGGTGTATGGGCGCGGAGAAAGGCCATTGCCGAGTCGAGGGACAGATCGTCCCCGTTCTGAGGCGACGCGGTCGGCAAACGATCCACCAGCTCCTGCAGGGCGATCTCCAGTGCTTCGCTCGCGATCTGGCTCGGCTCGCTCCCCGGCCTCGCCTGAGAGATCTGATCCTTCCAGCCTTCGTGACTGGTCTTCAGTTCCTTCGCGAGGCGTTCCAGGGTCGAAAGCAGTTGCCGGCTGCTGCGAAGTTGCTCGTGGAGCTCCGGGCGGTCTTCCAGAAGTTGAAGGACGATCGTCTTGTACTGCATGGGGGCCTCCTTGAGGAGTTGACACAATAACTTGAGGTTCGGGCACCTCATCCGGGTCGGCCGAGAATAGCAAGGGCTGTTGAGGGGACGGGAGCTTACGAGCCATAACCAAGGGGGATCAAAGCGAGAGCTCCGAGAGCCGTCGCGAGGAGCAAGAGAAGGTGTATGTGCATTCAGGACCTCTCACCAGGTGGGGGTTGATAAACGGTGTGGAATGAACCGGATCAGACGTGCGATCGATTCAGGCCCGGGTGAGCAAGACTCATGCCAGTTGACGGAACACAACGGTTGCGAAAGAGCCTGCGACCGATCAAGTGATTCCCGGAGACCCCCACCCAACCCAACTCCGACCCAACTCCCCCTTGAAACGCAGCCGCGGAGTGCAGGCCCCCTGAGGGCATGGGGCACGGGCGAGCAAGCGGAACGAGGCTTTGCGAGTGCAGCGCAGCGAGAGGGAGTGAGCGAGTCTTCGAGCGAACGAGCGGTCCCGGGCTAAAATGCCCGATGGGGCCGGAACGGAGCGGCTCACCGCATAGTCGACAATAACGCCTCAGAAGCCTGATCCGTCATTTGCGGCTATGGCGATAGATCTCCGAAAAGGAAGATGTGGGAACCATCGGTTCCCACAGAGATGTTGCTTCTTATGGGGCGAGGGGGCATGTATCAGTTTGTCCCGGGCGCAATCATCTCAGCGGAGGATATGAATCTGAATGCCTAACTGTAGTTTCACCCACTCCCGATCCGTCGTCATGACAGGTGACTCCTGAACAAGCCCTAATGCGAGACAACAACGATCTCCGAGCGACAAGCCCAGTGATCGCGTCACCGGACGCAAGCCAGCAGCGATGACTCCCTGCTCTTCGTCAAATGGAGCAACCTGAGATGGCAGCCCCTTCAAGGCTAGTTTTGCAGCTTCGAACCCGCCGGGAATCTCAGCCGCCTTCGCGAGGACTTCCGAGAGATTCACCGCAGAAATGACCGCATCATTCAATGATGCCAGGACTTTGTCTCCCCCTGGCTCTCGGCGGAGAAAGGCAAGCAGGGCCGAGGCGTCGAGGACAACGCTACTCACTCTCCGCCTCTTCCCGGCGTTCGCGGATCAACTCTTCGGAGAGCAGAACGTCCAGTGGTGCCAATTGGGCGAAGAGGGCTTGTGCGTCGTGGATTGCTTGCTGAAGTGTCTTGACCTGTAATCCGTCGCGGCCTTCAATCAACACCACCTGATCGCCAGTGTGAATCTGCTGCCGCAACCGCACGTCTGCTGGCAGCACGATGCGACCTGACGAATCGACCTTGGAATGGTAGATCTTTCCTTGATCCCCGATTTTGGCTTCCATACCTTACCTCATGCTGTTGGGCATTTACGTGTAGCATGCCAGAGATAAGTATCTACGTCAAACACTTTATACATTGAACAGCGAATCATCACGTAATTTCACAATAAGGTGATTTACATGAAATAGAAAGTATGACAGGTTTTGTGAGAGCTTTCGGGTGGGATAGACCGTCTGGGAGAAATGTCACAAAACCGAATGTATAAGTGACAACACCGAAACGGCGAAGTCGTTAATGGATCGAGAGGATTATGCTGGTCGGGTACATGCGGGTGAGCAAGGTCGATGGTAGCCAGGTCAGTGACTTGCAACGTGACGCGCTGCTCGCTGCCGGGGTCGATGCCCTGCAACTCTATGAAGACACGGCTTCCGGTAAACGGGAGGACCGGCCCGGCCTGATGGCATGTCTCAAGGCATTGCGGGAAGGAGACACGCTTGTGGTCTGGAAACTCGACCGGTTGGGCCGCGACCTCCGCCACTTGGTGAACACCGTGCATGACCTCACTGAACGTGGCATCGGGTTTAAGGTGCTGACCGGGCACGGGGCCAGCATCGACACGACTTTCGCCAGTGGAAAGCTGGTCTTCGGCATCTTTGCTGCCTTGGCCGAGTTCGAGCGGGAACTGATCATCGAGCGGACGAAAGCCGGTATGGCTGCCGCCCGTGCCCGAGGTCGTAATGGGGGCAGACCATACAAGATGACTGCTGCCAAGCTCCGGCTGGCGATGGCAGCGATGGGAAGCCCGGAAACCAAGGTCGGCGAGCTATGTATCGAGTTGGGGATCACCCGCCAGACGCTTTACCGTCACGTCGATCCGAACGGCAATCTCAGGCCGGACGGCAAAAAGCTCTTGGGTGCCGGCACTCCCGCCGTCGCCAATACCGTATGAAAGGAATCGCTCATGGATAATCTGCTCACCCTCGCCTTCGAGGCGCATCATGCCGAGAAGAATCACCACCGGCGTTACCGGGTCACGCTCGGGCGGGATCTGCTCAACGACTGGACCGTGGCCATCAGCTACGGCCGCGCCGGGCAGGGCGGTCGAGAATTGCGGTACGCTGCAACCAAGCCGGAAGAAATGCAGGCAGTCATCCGCGAGCGGCTCCGCCGTCGTCTCTCGGCACCGAAACGAATCGGCTGTGCCTACCGCCTCGCCGCATTCAGTGCCGCTCCGGGGTTCGATGCTGCCTCCTGGCTGCCAGGCGAGGTCATGGCTGGGTTTTTCTTGGTGGCGGATGATGAGAGATAGAGAACAGGGATGAAGGCAGTGAATTCCGGTGGCGGCAAGGCAGCATCGTAGGCGGTGGCTTCGTCACCATCGGTGAGGCCGAGCTTGGGTTGCAGCCTTGAGCCATGCGGCGGCACTAAATGCAATGTGCAAATGTGACGCAACGCTACGGCCTGGCAAGAATGGTATGCGCCGTAAAGTAGAGTTATTACGCAGCTGCCCTGGACATGTTGCTAGTCTCGCAAAGGTTGCGATCCTGTCTGGTGCGCAGTCTTCAGCATCAGGCAAAGGGTCATCGGTTGAAACGGCGATTCGATGAATCCCCACGATTGGTAGAAGATGCGGGCTTGTTCGGAGAGGGCATGCACGAGCAATGCGGCTGCACCGGCAAGCTCCGCGACCTGCAAGGCGCGCAAGACTGCGTCGCGAAGCAAGGCGCGACCAACCCCCTGGTTTTGATAGCGTCGATCGATGGCGAGCCGCCCCAGAACGAGGACCGGGATCGGATCGGGCATGTTTCGGCGTAACGGATTCGGAGCTTCCTCGCGATCAATGGCGCCGGTGGCAAGGCAATAATAGCCGATCACCTTGTTGCCTTCGCATAGCACATAGGTACGCGACGCCCAGGAGCTTTCATTGTTCACCGCCCGTTTTCTCAGCCAATCGTTTAGAGTCGGAACGCCGCAATCGGAGGGATCCAGGTCTAACCCTTCGGAAATCTGCATGGGCATGGACAAGTGCCCAATGGTCATTCCCAGGGGGCTTTTGCCAGTAAGAGCCGGCAGAGGTCGTCAGTCGGCGCGGGTGGCCTATCCAGCAATGCCTGAAATTGAGCGAACGTTTGGTTATCGACCAGGAAGAAAACTTGGTCGAGCAAGACATCTTCTGCCTCGCGACAGGCAGCGTCCAGCATGAATCGTTCACGTGAGCGTCCCAGATGCTCGGCAGCCTGATCAATCAGATCACGCTGGCGCTCCTCCGCACGAATGCTTATCGTGATAGGAGGTTGCTTTTGGCCATCTGTCATAATGATTAAATCAACTCACTTATAATAACTATATTATAGTATTTTAGTATATGTGTCTATATGTAAGACTGAACGTGGTAAGCGGCGGAGCACGGTCTGCTGCAATGCGCAACTGTATTTCCAGGCTACAAGTAAGTCACGTCAGGCGCCCCGGCGAGAGGACACCTGACGGCTCACGCTTTATAGTCGAGGCTGGAGTCATCGCATAGGAGCAGTGGTTAAGAGCCTGAATTCCCACAATTGTGAACACTGGCCTCTTCCGAATTCTCGGAAGCCAGCAGTTCCGCGGTTGAGTTGAAGAACAGCTCAATCTCCGGGTGAGCGTCCTCAGGAGCATGTTCCAGGGAGAGTGTTTTGGCTTCTTCCCAACGGCCTGCCGCCAGATGGCGGCGAACCGCCTCGCAGACTCCCGCGGGAAGCAGGATGTCGCGATGCAAGCGGAGGAAGTGCCGGTTATCCGCATAATCGGTGACTGCCTCAACATTTTTTCGTTTCTGACCCATGACCTTTTTCCTGGGCACAGAAGGTTTTTTCTCTGAAACGCCTGTGCCAGCGAATCAGAAGACAAGTCGCGCTCTCGGATTCCGTTGGCCAAGATCGGATCGAGGGGCCAATTCTGGAACCGACAGCCGGTCCCGCGACTCCTTGTAGACGATCCTCTGTATAGATATCGTCTGTAGAATGGTAGTCTACAGCCCGACATGCTATTCCGCATGTCAAAAATTGCGGAATTGTTTGGAGCGGCCGTCCGGCGGCATCGGGAGCGATCGAAGCTTTCGCAGGAAGACTTCGCCGACAGAGCCGGCATTCACCGCACCTACGTCAGCTCCATCGAATTGGGGAAGGTTCAAGTCAGCATCGGTGTGGCGTATCAACTGGCTGTCGCACTCGGCGTCCCGTTGAGCAGCATTTGGAAGGAAATTGAGACGAGGCTTTCAGATGAGACTCTTCCGTGAGTAGCGATCACGTCCTTCCAGGATGCACTCCTCGCGGTTCCATCTGCTGTTTGTCCGGTCGCGGACAAGGACGGTGTCTTTTCTCCGACAGCGTCCCCTGGACCGTGTAAAGGTGATGAGTAGCATCTCCTCGTCATCCTCAACGCCACGGGGTTATCGATCGTGACCCCGCTCCTGCTCGATGTCGGCGATCACCTGGCGGAGTTGGTCTTCGGTCAACGACCAGCCGTCTTTCGGCAACCGGCCGACCACCTTGAATTTCAGTCTCTGGTAGACGTCTTGAGCGCGGTCGTCGTCGCCCAGGACATCGGCAGCGAGCGCCAGTGCCAACTGGGCCGGTCCTGATCCGACGTAAGACCATTCGAGCCCGGTGGGGCTATGATTGCGAAGGTCGAGCCTCGGATCAATTGGCCGAGGCTCATGCCCCTCCTCGTGGACCATGACCTGGGTGTCGCCTTCCCCGCCGGTGGCTGTGTGCAACCGGTAGCCGGTGTACGTCTTTCCGCTCATCGTGTCTCCTTTCCCCTGACGCGATGGTCGAGTTGTCGACGAATTCACGATGCGGCGCAAGCGAAAAGTAGCCCCCCTGCGGGCAGAACCTGCCCTTCGCCCCCTCCGTCGCCGTCGGCCTCCGTCGCCGTGCCCCTCGTCGACAGGGGGCACGGCGATGGCGTGCCAGAGGCGATAAGGAGGGGGCGTGTCTTACCCCCTCTTGAGCCAGAGGTTGTCCTGAGCCGCCCAGGCTAGCGGGTGGGTAAATGCTGGAAGGAGGGTGTGGGAACCATCGGTTCCCACAAAAGGTGATATCCGTCGTGGCATGGGGACCGAATGGCCCCAGAGCGTCACTCCGGAGGCTTCGCGGCAGGTTGATCCCAGGCAAAGGTGATTGGCTGCGGAAGTCCAACCCGCATGAAGAAACGAGCAAACGCTTGCGACAAGTGTTCTCGGTACGGCGGGAGGAGTCTCGGACGCAGTTTTTGCCGTTGGCCAAGAAGTGATTCCAGGGCGGTCAACGGGGCGGTGTGAACCTCGTGAAAATCCACGACGCGGATATCGGTCCCGGCTTCAGGATGCACGAAGCCGTTGAGGAACGCCAGATTCCAGACGTACCCCGCGGCAATGTCCTCGCAGGTTCGTTTCCAGGCTTTTTCGGACGGGGCCTGCCCGCGCTCTCGCATCCACTCTTCCCACGTCTGGCGGTATTCCCCAAGGGGGACACAGGGACAGAGCACGACATCCCTGACCTTGCGGTTTTCAAGGTCGCAAGCCTGGGTCATGACAATCACGTCATCGCGGAACGCCTCGACGGAACCGGACATCGAGGCCGGATCTCCCGTCAGCCCCGCGAGGTCGGCATCAGTCTTCCACCCAAATAGCGGGCAGTCGGTAATGAGATCGCCTGGGTCAGCGGATGCCCAGCCGGGACGGCCTCGTACCATGTATCAGTCATCAACTCGATCCGTTCGGTGCCAGCCCATGCCTACCGCTCTGCGTCGCTTCGGCAGGGTATCAACGGGCAGAGATGTCGAAACCGCTTGCGGCTGCCGGCGGTGTCGAGGTGTGACGAGCACTCCCCGCCACGTCCGCTCCTGTTCGTCGTCGTCCGTAATGGACAAGGATGGCGTGACCGGGACAGGCACCAACCGGGCCACGGATTGGCCTTCTTCGGTGATGTTGATTTCTTCGCCCTGGCGAAGCAAGGCCAGCAAGCGTGGCAACTGGGGGGCGATTTCGTGGCTGGAAATGTTCACCATATCTGCATCCTATCGACGATTATCAAGCACTTATCATAATCGATTTTGCCTTCCGAGACAATGGAATTCTCAGGAAACATGCGGGGAAACACGGTTCCCCACTGGGGCCTTCTTGCTGGCCATTTGGAACGCCTGCTCCGGCCCTTGATGGTCAACGGTCGGCATACTTGTTGCTTCAGCGCGATCACCTGCACTTCATCCCCGGGAAACGCGTTTTTGTTTCCCGAGAACCTCGACCCTGCCACGTCCACTACGCCTTACAATTCTGCATGCTGCGCATCACGCCCCAGAATTCTGCCAAGGACGCGAAGAGCTACTTCGCGACAGCGGATTATTACACCGAGGGTCAGGAGGTGATCGGCCACTGGGGAGGCAAGGCTGCCCAGATGCTAGGCCTGGATGGCACCGTCTCCCGGAACGCCTTCAACCGCCTCTGCGACAACACCCACCCTGTCACCGGGGAACGGCTGACCGCCCGCACGAAAACCGACCGGACAGTGGGTTACGACTTCTCGTTCAGCGTGCCGAACTCGGTTTCACTGCTGTACGCCCTGGGCGAAGACAAAGACATACTCGATGCCTTCCGCAAGGCGGTCGATGAGACGATGCGGGAGATCGAAACCGAGATGAAAGTCCGGGTCCGCAAGAAAGGCAAAGACACCGAGCGGGCGACAGGCAACATGGTCTGGGCCGAGTTCATCCACCACACCAGCCGACCGGTCAAGGGCGTCCCTGATGTCCAACTGCACGCGCACTGTTTCACCTTGAACGCCTCGTTCGACCCGCAAGAGAAAACGTGGAAGGCGGGCCAATTTCGCGAGCTGAAACGGGAAGCGCCGTACTTCCAGGCGGCGTTCCGGGCTCGGCTGGCGAACCGGTTGCAAGACCTGGGCTACGCGATCGACCGGAAACGGGGCGACTTCGAGATTGCCGGCGTGCCCGCCTCGGCGATCAAGAAGTTCTCCAGGCGGACGGAGAAGATTGAAAAGCTGGCCCGTGAAAAGGGGATCGACGACCCCGACGCGAAAGCCAAGCTTGGTGCTCTGACCCGGGAGAAGAAGGATAAGAACCTGACCTGGGCCGAACTACTCCGCGAATGGAATGACCGGCTGACGCCGGAGGAACGGAAGGCACTGGATGCCGTCAAGGCAAGCCGCGACCTGCCTCTCGCCCGCGAGGACTGGGCCAAATCGTCCCTTGACTTCGCGATTGGGCATGTATTCGAGCGCGAAGCGGTCGTTTCCGAAAAGCGACTACTCGCCGAGGCCCTCTCGCATGGCATCGGCAACGTGTCGGTCGGTGATCTCCGGGAGGAATACGCCCGCCGGAAGCTGCCAGTATCGGACAAGAACGGAATCCGCGTCGTGACGACGCCAGCAATCATCGCCGAGGAAGAGAAGCTGGTCGGTTTCGCTCGCAAGGGCCGGGGGACATGCCGGCCGCTTGGGGTTCCCGGGCAGCCGATGAAGTGGGACGGGCTCAATGCCGGGCAGCGTCGGGCCGTCCGGCACATCCTCACCTCCCGCGACAGGGTGATGCTCGTCAAAGGCGCGGCCGGAACGGGGAAAACCACGTTAATGAAGCAAGCAGTGGAGGGGATCAGGCAAGGCGGTCATGGAGTTGTGGTGCTGGCACCATCGGCCGGTGCCAGCCGTGGTGTGCTCCGCAACGAGGGGTTCCATGATGCGGACACTGTCGCAGCCTTCCTCCGCAGCGATGATTTGCAGCGGCAGGCCGCGGGCAACGTGATCTGGGTGGATGAAGCCGGGCTGCTGGGCAACCGGGACATGACAGCCCTGTTCGACATTGCAGCGAAGATGAATTCCCGCGTTGTACTGATGGGGGACCGGTCGCAGCATGCCTCGGTCGCACGGGGTACGCCGCTCAAGCTGCTGGAGGTGCAGGCCGGCGTGCCAGCGGTTGCCGTGACTGACATCGTTCGTCAGCAGGGGGATTACCGGAAAGCCGTCCGGCTGCTCTCCGAGGGAAAGACCATCGAGGGATTCGACGAGCTGGACCGACTCGGTTGGGTGCAAGAAGTGCCGGACCAGGATCGGTATCTCCGCCTGGCCGAAGCCTACCTCGATGCATCGTCGCAACGGAAGGCGGACGGCTCACTCAAGAGCGCACTGGTCGTGACTCCGACGCACTCGGAAGCAGAGCGGATCACGGAGGCCATCCGCCATGAGCTTGCAGCGAGAAGAAGGCTGGGTGGCGAGACAAAATCCAAAGTGAAGGAATGCGAGGAGAAGGAGTTTCAGGTCTGGGTGCCGAAGCACCTGACGGAAGCGGAGAGGGGACAGGCGGACAGCATCTCCAAGGGCGACATGCTCCAGTTTCACCAGAACGCCCGCGGCTTCAAGAACGGCGATCGGGTCATCGCCAACGGTGAAAAGTTGCCCCTTGACCTGGCGGCTCGGTTTCAGGTCTTTCGTCCTGAGGCCATTAGCATTGCGATTGGTGATCGGCTGAGGATTACCTCGAATGGCAAGACGCGGGACGGCCACAGGCTGAACAACGGGGCCATCTACACGGTGAAGGAATTTCGGGATGGTAACATCGTGCTGGACAATGACTGGGTGCTGGCAAAAGACTTCGGCCATTTCAGCCACGGGTATGCCGTCACCTCGCATGCCAGCCAGGGAAAGACAGTCGATACCGTCCTGATTGGCGTATCCCGGCAGTCGCATGCGGCAGCCGATCGTGCACAGATGTATGTCTCGGCTTCCAGGGGACGGGAGAAGGCCATCCTCTTCACCGACGACCGCAGGGCTCTTCGTGAGGCCGTTGCCCGGGATCGCGAACGGCTCACCGCGACGGAAGTGTTTCGGAGGCATAGGCCGGGCCGGGAACGCCTGAAGCAGCACCTAAGCTCCCTTCGGCGTCTGATCGGCCCCGAATTACCGCGTCAGAGAACAGTTTACGACCGTGTTCCACTGCAAAAGGAGGTGGCATATGAACGAAACTCTTGAACTCATTCGCAGCCGAAGTAACCTCGCCCGCCCATCCACCGAAGTGGTAGTGGTGGAGGAGATCGGTTCCGATGAGGATTCCTGCCCGGCGTTCGGTTTTCTTCGCGGTATCCGGGATCGTGCCCTATCGATCGAGTTCAGATTCGCCAATGGCAACAGCCAGGCGTTCCCGTATTCGTGGCTGGGACCGATGAACTACAACCCATCGGCCGGGTTGTTGCTAAAATTCGTAGGAGATATGATCTACCTGGTTCTCATCGAAGGCTCGAACCTAAATGCCTTGGTAGGTGGTGCAGTCAGCCTGTATGACAGGGGTGTGCAGCGCCACCGCGTGAGTTGGATCCGCGAGATGACACCCCAGCAAGCCGAAAGCGCAACACCAGGGGCCGTGGTCATCGACCGAATCCGCATTGTCTCGCACCGCTCCGACGACGAGCCAAAGGGGGCGGACTGGTTGGAAAGCTTTGACAGGTGCGGATGACGGGCTAGTGTTCGAACTCGGGTCGATAATCTTACCTGGCAGGACTATCGACTTGCCTGGGTCCATCCTGACCGCCGACTGGCCCCCGGACCTGTTCCTCAATACGGACGATTTCTTCGAGAAATTGCTCGGCGGTCTGCCTGGTATACTTATTGTTGGCTCGGGCAGACCTCGTGTGATCAGACATCAGCCGTTTCGTCCAGGCGGCTACCTCCCCGTCCCACTGATATCCCTCAGCTGTTAGCAGTGGCTGGATTTGTTCAATCGTGAGCGGGTTCGCAGGTCCGTGTTGATCGCCGAACGCGATCTGGGCCTGATTCCTTCGCCAGCTTTCCTGGTACTTGATCCGGAACCCATCTTGCCAGTTGTAGGTTGTGATTGGAAAAGGGTCAGGCTCATTCCGAGCCGTTGCTGGATTATAGATTGGGATTGTCACCCGCTGCCCACGCAGGAACCGGAGTTGTACCTCCTGTTCAGGGGTAAGGGGGGGTTGTGGCGGGTTCTGGTTATCGCCTTGAGGAGTCTCAGAGTTCTGCGAGCCGTCGTTATCGGGCGTTGGTGGTAAGGGGTCATCCGGCATGTGTCCTCCGTTATCATCAAGCAACGGATACACCAGATCACCGGAAAAATCAAGATTATTAGACGGTATGAAATTATAACAAATTTAATTTAGGTTTATGTGCTGGATCGCCCTCACTTGCTGTCCCCTACTTACAGTGCTTCATCGCGCTCGGCGGATCCCATGACTCACATAAGCGGTCAAGCCGTACCCGGGCCTCCTGGATGATCCGCGGAGGGCAGTCCTTCAACTCGGCCAGCCCACGTGCAGACTCGACCAATAACGGTTCGGCTTCGGCTAAACGCTCCTGCTTCATCAGAATCGACCCAAGCAAACCGGCAGTCTCGAATCGCGTTTGGCTCTTTGGCCGTGTTCTTGTCAAGATCCCAAGCGCTTCCTGGGCGAACGGTTCAGCGCCGATCGGGTCCCCTGCATCAGTGACTGCGCCAGCCAGTTCGATCAATGCCTTGGCTAGCCTGTCATCGATCATGGGTTGCCTTGCACGTTCCGAATTACAGACAGCCTTAAATAGAAAGACTGCGTTCGAGTGTTTTCCTTGGTTCATCAGCAGCCTAGCCAAGTTGGAGCGAGTGGTGGCAAGTCCGAGGTCACCTTCGCCAAACTCTTTCTCTCGTATCGCGATCACCTCTCTGTACAATTCTTCCGCCTCATCGGTAACGCCGCGGCGTTGCAGAAAAACTGCCAGGTTATTTATGGTTAAAAGTGTTTGTGAATCGTTGTTTGTGAGGGCGAAGCGTCGAGCCGCCAAGACGTGGCGAAAGAGCAATTCGGCTTCGTCCAAACGGCCACGATTCTCAAAGACAAGTGCATACTGATAACAACTGTTTAGTGCTTCCAAATCACAACACCCCTCCGCAATCGCCCTCTGTTCCCAGCTGTGTTTTAAGAGTGGTTCAGCTTCAGCGAGATGCCGCTGACGACGGAGGAAGCCCCCCAAATTCGCTTCACTCTCAAGTGTCAGATTGTGATTTGGGCCATGGACAGTTTTCCGTGCTTCCCAGGTTTTTCGATAGAGCTCACCAGCCTCATCGTTCTTTCCGATCTCCTCCAAATTCACAGCCAACCGGTTCTGAACCCATAATGTGTTCGGATGCTCCGGCCCGTTGTGCCGTGCCCGCCCCGCAAGTAATTCGCGGTAATGTGGCTCAGCCTCCGCGTTACGATTAGGGTGCTGCAGTGCTGAAGTAAGGATTGTTAGCGGCTCACAAACGTATGGATGACCAGGCGGGTAAATTTGGTGGAAGAGATCGACTGCTTCCTGCGACTCACTTCCCGCTTCTTTCCACTTACGCCATTTATATTGTATCTCTCCTAAAACTAGACATGCAATTGCTCGATTCTCTTTCCTCTCCCCTGCTTTCGTCTTAACCGGCCTGACCATCTGCTCCGCTTCTTCCAACCGGCCAAGTCGCTGTAAACAGCGACCGTGATTGCAGTTCAAAGTGAGACGAAACGAGTGGGTGTCGGGGTAGATCCCGATCGAGAGAGCACTCGCCTCCACAAATAAGGAGTTAGCCTCATCGAGATTCAACTCAGCAGCGAGCAGCACCCCGAGATCATGCATTAACCCAACAGTGATTGGGTGATTATTTCCTAAACTAATCCGAGATCTTTTAAGTGTATCGCGAAACGCGATTTCGGCCTCGCCCCGACGTGTGCAATTCTGCAAGGCGATAGCCCGATCTCCCTGGGATCTGAGCACAAAGTGGTGATTTGGACCGAAATCCCGGGTCCTGATGGCGATGACGTGATCAAAGAGAGGGAGTGCCTCGGCAGGGTATCCCAAATAGAGTCGGCAATTCGCCAGTCTCTCCTCCGCCTCCAAAGTGTAGCAGTGCTCAATGCCGAGGTTTTTTTCGCGATCGCGAGCGACTCACGGATCTCAGCCTCTCCCTCGGCCTTACGGTCGAGACGCCAGAGGGTGACTCCGTGGTCCCACCAAGTCATCAGTGTCAAGGGATGTTCAGGTGTTAACGTCTCCCGCCTCGCCGCGAGGGTTTCCCTGAATATAGCCTCTGACTTTGACCACTGCTCGAGTTCCCGCAACAAGTATCCATAGCTGTGCCCACATTCCAGGGTTATGGGATTCTTTGGAGCACGTTGCGACAGGCTCTCATATGCGGCGCTGAGAAGTAGTTCGGATTCTTTGTATCGGCCTAAATGACAGAGCACTCTGCCCAGGAGCGTCTGGGCAGACAGCGTCTCGATTGCGTCCGAGCCAAGCCGGTCAAGTCGAGTTGTGTACAAACGACGACCAATCTCCTCCGCCTCCGTATACCGCCCCTGATCGGTCAGCGTATCCGCGAGTCCCTCCTCCGCGAGTTGGGTCTTAGGGTCGTCACCGTGCTGGCGATACTCCTCGGCCGCCGTCCGAAGGAGCGACTCTGCTTTCTGAAGGTCGCCGACTTCACGATAAGTTGTCCCGAAGGTTAACTTCAACTGCGCCAGGACCAGCGGGTGATCACCAAGTTCCTCGTCCAGATGAAGGTACGCCCGGTCTAGGGCTGCTCGGAGAGTCATGTCCCGGGCTATCCCCCCTTTCCATCCCACGGGTCGGGAGGGAGTCAGGAGGTACTTGTCGATAAACCCCAGGACGAGATCCCGTTCTACAAGTCGTGTTTTTGTCTTCGCTTGTTCGTCCTCTTCGCGTAGATGACCGCGATAGAGTAATGCGCCGATGACCACGGCAAAGGCCAGAACTGTGACCCCCGCCCGGACTCCCCAAGCGTAAGCCGGATACCGTTGGGCAAACCGCGCCCAACGGTCGCGTCGCCCGTACGGCCGGGCCAGTACCTTCCCACCCGTCAGGAACCGCCCGAGGTCCTCGGCCACTTCTTCGGCTGAGTTGTATCGATCCGCCGGCTTCTTCTGGAGTGCCTTCAGGCAAATCGTCTCCAGGTTTCGCGGTATACCGGGTTGTAATTCTCGGACCGGAACCGGGTACTCCTCACATACTCTGCGGAGAATTGCATCAACAAGAACTGCTTTGAATGGCGGTAGCCCTGTCAGTAGTTCGTACAACAACACCCCCAGTAAATACACATCAACTGCTGCTGTGAAATTACGATCCCCTCTTGCCATTTCCGGGGCCATGTATTCTGGCGTACCGATCACCGATCGAGCGGGAGTTAGTTGCTCCTCAGATGCGAGTAGGCGCACCAAGCCGAAGTCGTTCAACTTGGGTATGACCCAGACCGATCCTCTGTTGAGCTGATCGCTTCGCTGTGGTAGACCCTTGGAGAGTAGCACCATTGATGGATTAGTGACATCGTCCATTCCGGGCAGCAGAACCTCGAACAGTATGTTCGAGGGTTTGATGTCTCGATGAATTCGTCCACTTTTGTGGACAGCCTGGACGCCGAGGGCGACCGCACGGACGATAGCAGCGACCTCGTTCGGGGGCAGTGGATCGTGATCGGCGTACTCCCGAAGAGTTCCCCCTGACACATACGGTGTGACGACGATCAACCTGTCTCCAGCCTCGCCCGAGTCGAGCACGCGCAAGACATTCGGATGCTGCACCGACTTACCGGCTTCCACCTCCTGTTCCCACCTCCCCTTGATCGCTTGATCTGCCCCGGGCCAGAGAATTTTGATCGCGATATCCGTGTTGGTCTTGTTGCACCTGGCACGGTAGACAACTCCCATACCGCCTCTCCCGAGCTCGCCTATCATGCTGTACCCGCGGATCGCTGGGGGGAATTCGACGGCTGGTGCGATGGGGTGACCTATGACCAGCCTCTTAGTCTGACTCAGACGCTCCATCTCGGCAAGAAGTTTGGCACGAATCGTCTTATCCTTCAGCGAATTCCCCGGGCGTAGTTCTGCGGGCGTGGCTACGTATCCCCCGTTTTGCCATTCATCAAGCAAAGAGATAATCAGTTCACTGAGCGGATTATCGGAGGCATCGGTCATCCGCTCCTGGTCGGGACTGTCCATAAGATTCTCCCAGTGTATCGGGGAAGCAGGCTGGATTAGAAATGATCAAATGCCGTCATCACCTTGGATGTACCTGAGCGCCGCCCACCAGAGACGACTCACTTGACGGGGGGGAAGGTCAAACATTCGGGCGATCTCAGCCTGTGGGATATCGAGTTGGAAGTGCGGGTGCGGTCTCTCTCCTGCGCATGATCTAGCGGCGTTTTCGCCGCTTCCAACCGAAACAGGCTCTGGGTAGTCTACTACTTGAAATAGTGCGGCGTCCTTGATCCAACGATCTGTTACCACACAGTATCGAAGAACAAGGACGCCACATGACCTACTCTATGCATCTGCTCGCCATCGCGGCCACCCTCGGCATTTCC
>PLDW01000014.1 GCA_003136315.1 Gemmataceae bacterium
CAGCTTGCGGTGGGCCTCACCACTTGTCTGACGCAGCTACCTCTGACTACGGGCCTAGGAACCACAGCACGGCGAGGACTTGCACCTCGCAAAACCTTCACCATCCCCAGCGCACTGCCACGGTCGGCTAGTCCGCCCGTGAAGGCGTCACACGGGCGGGCAAGCCGCCCGTGGCACCCCCCATGATCGTGGTCGGTCATTTCCTGGCATCTGCCTTACGCCAAGAATTCGGAGACTTGTCGCCAGAGGCGACGCCAGATCCTGGTTGCCACGCTCTGCGTGGGAATCGGTCTTCCCCCGCTCTGCGGGTGTGGGGCAACACGTCGGGGACGACGTCCGTCAACTCGTCGATCACGCATCCGCCAGGTTCAGACCGCGACGCAGAGCGTCGAAAACGGCATTCCCAACACGGCTGAGCGGTGAATGGCGATGACGACCACTACCCTACGGTAGCGAACCCGGCGAAGGGGGAACCGCCTGGCGAGCGGGGAGTGAAGCCGACAAGCTATCGGGCCGCGAGGAAGAGCCAGAAGCGGCAGCAGGGGAAATGGAAGGAGAAATCATGTCCAGAAACGTAAATGCTCCGTGCCGAATCCTGCGGAGCCGACATGTAGGCTAGCGATGATCCATGTGCTGCGACTCCTGCGTACCGCAGCCGGGTCCGACCGGGACCTGCTGGACCGGTACGCCCGTGACCGAGATGAAAGGGCGTTCGAAGCGCTGGTCAGTCGGTACGGCTCGGGAGTCTGGGCCGCTTGCGTGCGGCTCGCGGGCCGCGACGCGGAGGACGCATTTCAGGCGGTGATACTGACCTTGTCCCGCAAAGCCGGGAGCGTGACCGGATCGCTCCCGGCGTGGCTCCACGCGGTGACGAGGCGGGTGGCAGCCAACCTCCGGCGGAACGCCCGACGAAGGAGCCAAGTCGAGGCGGCTGCCGCACAGCCCCCGGAAGCTCGCACCGATGAGGTCAGCCTCCGCGAGGGGCTGGCCCTGCTCGACGAGGAGCTGTCGAGGCTGCCGGAGCGGTACCGGGCGGTGTTGATCGTCTGCTGCCTGGAGGGCCGGTCCCGTGACGAAGCCGCAGCGCAACTGGGTTGGTCTGAGGGGCAGGTCAAGGGCCGGCTCGAACGCGCCCGCGAGATGCTCCGGACCCGGTTGGTAAGACAGGGTCTCGAACTCGGGGGGCTTCTTCTAGCCGCGGCAAACTGCGGACCGGCCCCCGCCCGGGCCATACCTTCTCCGGCAATCCTCTCCCTCACAAACGGAGTACTGCGCGACATGGCGATCCAAAAGTACAGACTGGCTCTTGCGGTTCTGGCTGCCGCGGTTGTGGGTGTTGGGATCCTGCTGGCGGGCGGCCAGGATGAGAAGGAGAAACTCCTGCCGTCGGGGGAGGCCGCGGACCCGTCGAAGGGCTGGACGTTCACCGGCCAGATGCAGGCCTCCGCCGCCGTCGAGGTGCAGGCCCGGGTGGCCGGTTACCTGAGCCGGGTCGCGGTCAAAGAGGGGGCTGCGGTCAAAAAGGGAGACCTCCTGGCCGAGATCCTCTCACGGCCGTACCAGCTCGACGTGGACGCGGCCAGGGCCAGAGTGAGAGCGAACGAGGCCAGGCTCAAGGCCGCCAAGCTCAAGACCGCCAACACCAAGAGATTGGTGCAGCAAAAGGTGACCAGCGAGGATGAGTTGGCCCTGAACGAAGCGGCGGAGGCGGAAGTGGAGGCCGGGCTGGCCATCGCGAAGGTGGAGGCCGAGCGTGCGCAGATGAACCTGGCCCTGACGCAAGTGCGGTCTCCGATTGACGGCCTGGTGGGCCGCATCCACACGACCGAGGGGAACCTGGTGATCGCGGACCAGACACATATCCTGACGATCCTGGCCACCGATCGGCTGCACGTGTCGTTCAACGTGCCCGAGGCCACCCTGTTGCAGTTGCGCCGGGACGGGCTTGCCGACCCGGTGAAACTCGGCGTGGCGGTCGGGTTCGCCATCGACGAGGGGTATCCTCACGCGGCCAAGCTGGACCTGATCGAATTGGAGGTCGATCCGAAGACAGGGAGCGTGCGATTCCGGGCCACGGTCCCGAATCCGCAGGGGCTCATCTCGCCAGGGATGTCCGCCCGCGTCCGCCTTACCCCTGCTCCCAAATAGGGACGGCGATGGTGACAGTATGACCCGTCCAGGGCATGCGAGAAGCCGGGCCAGTAAGCCCACGGGCTATCGGCCGGGCCGAAAGTCGCAAAAGCGGCGACAGGGGGAAAAGCCGTGAAGGCTACTTCCCTGCCTTCGCAGGGTAGCCTTTCCAGACCCATTCAATGGCGTGCGGGAGAAACTGCGACTGGGCGTTGCCGACGCTGTGACCGGCACCACGACAGAAGAGGTACTGATATTCATAACCCTTGTCCTTCAACACCTTCGCCATATGGTGATTGGCCTTCACCCAGTCGTGCATGTCGTCACGCATCACGTTGGGGTTGAGTAAATCTTTGTCGCCGACGGACAGGAAAATGCGGAGCGATTTCTTGGGTTCGTTGGGAATGAGCGTCTCGTGGAAGCCCCAAGCCCCATCAGGATACTTGGGATCGAAGGGCCAGGCTTGATTCACGAACGTGCCCGAAGTCGTCAGTACGCGGTGGTAAAGATCATTGCGGAACCAGGCCATGATGAGTGCCGCCGAGCCGCCGGAACTATTCCCCATCGCTGCGCGGCCGTCGGGGTCTTTCGTCAGTTTCACCTTGCAGTTTTTCTCCACTCGCGGCAGCACCTCGTCTTCGATGTAGGTGGCGTAGTCGCCGTTCATATTGTCATATTCTTTGCCGCGTTCGTGCCCCTGGGCATCGCCACCGCCGTTGGCGATGGCAATGACGATGATGGGGGGAATGCGTTTTTGGGCAATCAAGTTGTCGAGGATGGTCTTCATACCCAGATTCGGATTCTTGTTGGGGCCGGGTCCGTCGTGGACCACCATAAACGGTGCTTCGGTGCCCTCTTTGTACTGCGCGGGGATGTAGACTGTGATCGCGCGCTTGTAGTCGATGGGGTGTGTCTCGACGATCAGCGTCTTCGGGTTTTTCGGATCAACTTTGCCGAACTCCTTGCGGGCAATGCCGGGATTGAAGAGCTTGGTTTCTTTCGAGTCGATCAGGAACTGCTCGACTTTTCCTTCGGGCACGCCGTCGGTCTTTTTGCGTTCGGGCGCGGGCACATACTTCGGCCCGATGACGAAATTGTCATAGGCATCGAGCGGGGGGTTCTCGCCCTCCTTGAGCACCTTGAATGGCGGGGCACCCTTGTCGTCGTACAGACGCACTGGCTGCGCTGTCGACACACCGGAGCAGGCCAGGGCCGCGATCAGGACGAGCGTGGATCGTTTGGACATGAAACCCCCTTGGTGAAGTTGGGACGTTGCGGGTACTCGGACGGCACCCGGGTGTGCGCTGCTAACCTATTCACCCGCTTCCGCATCGGTCAGACGGAATTTCCACGCTGACACGGGAGCGAACCACAAGCCTGCGGGCGAAGTCGTGACAGTCGATGGATGTTCTTGGAATGGACTTTCCCCCGCATCGTTTCCACCATGAGGCAGACGCCAGGAAAAGACCTACCACGATCATGGAGGGTGCCACGGGCGGCTGTCACCCGACATAAGGTTGTGCCGTTAAACCCGACATAAAGGTTGTGCCGCTCTTGATTGTACAAACGTTACTTCTTTCCATTCAGATTCAGCGTGCAGATTCGTTCCGCCGTCAACTCGTCGGCTGCCATGACACGCAGTTGCCTGCCATCCTCGGCCAAGTACAACCACTCCCGCCTTTGCGGATCGACTGTCAGGTAGACTGTCCGGCCGCTGTTGCCAGTGCCGACGTAGTGATTGCGGTTGTACACCGATACCTTCCCCGATTGATCCACACGCCTGGACACCCGGTACAGCGACAAATGGTCCAGCACACGCTGCACATCCCAATGCCTTTGCTCCTGGGACTGCTGGTAGTGACGGCCCGAATGGGCCAACTCCGGGAACACCTCCATGCGGCTGCGGCCGTGCCGATACGGGTAATGCTCACGCTGCAAGGTGTCGTCCTCATCCACACGCTGCTGCAACTGGGCAACGCTTTCACACGACTGCGGCTCGGCCCAGCGTTTACCCGTCCCTTGCGAACGCTCGACCACGCCGTTGTGCTGGGGCTGACGCGGTGGAATCCACTCGACGGCGATGCCCAGGCCGATCAGCCACAACGCCAATGCTGGCGGCAGGTCATTCCACGACCCCCACGGCTTGCCATTGTCCACACGGATGCTCTGCGGCTGGCCCCAGTGGGCAAAAGCCACTCGCAGTTGCTGCTGAACCTCCGCCTCGCCGACGTGAGCCCAGTAGTACTGGGGGGAAAACCGTGGTGCCCAAAAAGGCACCACTGTGCTCGTCGACCAGACGCAGCCAGCAGACGCCTTGCTGGTTCTTCAGGCGGAATTGCTCCGCAGCGTCCATCTGCCAACCTTGGTGGGGCTGAGTCGCCCGAGTGGTCTGTGCGGCTGGGCGGCGGCCCGGTGCTGCTGGCGGTTGTTGCTCCTGGCGCAGCCAGCGTTGTAAGGTGCGTTCGCTCGGTACCTTGCCCAATCCCAGGCGACTGAGTCGCACGCGGATGTAACCAGCTCCCCAACAGGGATGCTCCTGACGCATCGCCAGAACCCTGTCGTAGAGTGCCTGGCAGCGTTGGCCACGGCCGGGACCGGCTCGATAGGAGGGGTCGATAGCCTGGGGCTGTTGGCGGAAGCGACGGATCAAATTTCGCACCGTTCGAGGGCACAGATGCAGGGTGTGGGCGATG
>PLDW01000199.1 GCA_003136315.1 Gemmataceae bacterium
GGGTCAGCTTCCAAGGGAGGTAACAACTGGCGACCCGGCGCCATCAGTCGCCGGGTCAGCTTTCCAAGGGATCAGCTCACCCGGCGACTGACGTCGCCGGTTCGCCAATCCAATGTTATCCCTCGCACTCACATCATTGAACCATGCCCCGAATCGGTTCTTCTCGGCCTTGCTGCTCTGAAAATCGTGGTCCGAAGGGCACGAATTGAGAACGGTCGCGAATGATTGAGGCCGGCTCTCAATTTTCATGCGTTCAGGGTGGTCCCCGAACACGACCACTATTGTCGGAAATGGACTTCAGCCGTCCACCTGGGTAAGAGATTCACTTCACACTGTGCGACATCTTTGGTGCTTCCATGCAAGGGGGGCATTCACTTCACCCAGTCGATCGGGACGGGGAGCGATCGAAGTTCTGTCTTCGCCAGCGGCCGCCGGGCGGTCGCGTACACATCCGCGCCGTACAGATCCCGAGCGACAGAGTCGGGTGAACTGTGGACCGTCCGCTTCCGGACCACATCATACCGCGAACCCCCATATCCCGGTGCTGGCAGCGAGGCGACTGTCACCAGTTCCCACTGTCCGTTCAACTCCAGGCACAGTTGAGTGTTGTTTAGCGTTACCCGTCGCTGGGGAGGGGGACTCTTTTTTCGGGACGAACGTAGTACGTGCCGGGTTCGCCGCAAAAGCCCCGACTTCGGACAGACATACCACTGATCCCGGCGGTTGGATTCACGGAGCGGGTCACCATACCAGTATCCCGGCTCCCCGATACAAGGTTGCCCATCGATCAAGATGACATCCCGGATCACATAGCCGAAAAGATGGGTCAAGATATGCTTCTGAACGACGTTGCCACGATCGACATGCTTGCAAATCTCGCTGTAAATTTTATCCCACGGCCGGCCGACATTGGAATTCAGGAACCGCCGCAGCGGCCCGAGGTGCTCGTTGAAGTGCTTCCCTCGACCGCACCGGACCTTCATGCCCTCGCGGACCGGCAGCGGATCACCTGAGTCGAAGGCTTTTTGCAAACGCTTGCGGTAGCCCTTCTTTGGCCGCGACCCGTCACGGCTGCCCAGTCGTGGCCGTTCCACCAGCACCTTCCCCATGTCGGCTCGCATGATCCCCTCCGGTTCATGCGACAGACACGCCGATTCGCTGCGGGTTCGCGCGGCTTACCCAACCCGGAATAGCACGACAGTCCCGTCTCCCGCCCCGGCGGCCAGACTCGTGTCATCCGGCGACCACGCGATGACCGACGCCTCGGTTCCCTCGAATGGGTGCTGTCCGATCTTCGGGGCCTTCTTGTTCGCCGGTTGCCACAGCAGCACCCGCCCATCCAACCCGGCCGAGGCAAATAAGTACCCCCGTCGTTGGAATGCAGTCGCGGTGAGGTTGTCTTCGTGGCCTTCGAGCATCTGGGGTTTGGTCCCTTCCGGCCCCTTCGGACCACCGCAATCCCACAGACACACCATTGGCCCTCCCCCGGTCGCCAGGAATCGCGAGGAATAGTCCCACCCGAGTTCCCGCACCTTGGTCGCGTATCCCGACATCTGGAGGTCCACGCCCGTTTCTGCGTACCAGAAGTGGACCGTCGAATCCTGGTTCCCATGAGCCAGCACCTTCCCATCCGGGCTCCAAGCGAGCTTCAGCGGCGAGCCCTTCCACGCAAACGACTGCACGATCACCCCCGTGGAGGGATCGAAGACATTCGCCGCTCCATAACCGAGAACGGTGAGGTGGTTCGTGCCTGGCTGCCAACCCAGATCGGTGACTGTCCCGGCTTGGGTGGGGAGTTCCCGGATGAGACTGCCGGCCGCTGACCAGATCCGGACCTTTTTCCCTGCCCCCGAAGCGAGCATTGTCCCGGAAGCATCCCATTTCAATCGTTCCACCCACGTTGCCCCGCCATCAAGGGCGTGACGTTCTGTTCCCGTGGTGGTGTCCCAGAGCCGAACCTTCCCGTCCTGGCCTGCCGTGCCCAGCAGGATTCCCTCCGGCTGCCAGGAGAGCGCTGCGGTCCCAAACCCGTGGCCCGGGAGTTGGTGGACGGGCTTGCCAGTGCTGGCATCAAGGATCGCGACAGGCCCACTGATCGAGCCCACCGCCAGGCGACTACCATCCGGTGCCCATGCCAATGCGATGACGTGGTCCGGAGTCGCCGCCTTCCAGATTTGACGAAGTTTGTTGTCCGACGGGCTGGACCGGGAGCGGAACATCAGTGCGAGCTTTCGTAGAATCAGTGAGTCCATGAATGACAACCGGTCTTTGTCGGCTGCGTCGTCATTCTTTGGCTTCCGATGAGGAGTGACCAGGGCTTCCGCCCTGGGTTCAGAACGAACGCCCCATCCGGGACTAAGAATGAGCGGCCAGAACCTAACCCCCCAACCCCCTTCCCTGGGAAGGAAGGGGGAGCCGGAGGACGGTGAGGGCGAAACCTAACCCCCCAACCCCCTTCCCTGATCCAGGAACCCGCAGAAGCTGTCACATTTCAGGAGCAAGCATCGGTCTAACGGGAGGGCGAGGCTCCTGCCGAGCGTGCGGGTNNTACGTCCAATCGTCTTTCCATAGATGCGACAGTCTCAACGGGTTCCTGTATGAGAAGGAAGGGGGAGCCGGAGGACGGTTTGACTCTCCTTCGCCTCCCAGTCGAGGGTTTTGCCCGGTGGTCCTAAGAATGAGCGGCCTACGGCCGCAAGTCGATGGTTTTGAGCCGTGGAACGGCGGCCGTTCTTAGCCCAGGGCGGAAGCCCTGGGAGCCCAGGCTCCGAGCCCGACCAGTTACGCCCTTTAGGGAAGGGGGTTGAGATTCTTTCCGTTAATCCTTAATCGTGCCGGAGCGCTTCGATCGGATCGAGCTTGGCAGCCCGCCAGGCCGGGTAAAGGCCGAACACCACACCGACCCCGATCGACACGATCACCGACAGGTAGATCGCCCGAACGTCCACCTCGGCCGGGAGTTTTTCGGATGCAATCCATTTCGCCAGGAACGGGAGGGTGAACAGGTTGCTCAGCCCAAGGATCACTCCGCAAAGTCCACCGATCGTTGTTTGGACCACGGCCTCGACCAGGAACTGCATGGTAATATCCCGCCGCTTCGCCCCGAGAGCCCGACGGATGCCGATTTCCCGGGTTCGCTCGGTCACAGTCGCCAGCATGATGTTCATGATTCCGATCCCGCCGACTACCAGCGAGATCGATGCGATCACGACAAGCAGGTTGGTGAATCGGGTCTGTGACCGTTCCGCTTCTTCCAACCGGTCGAGAGGGATGGTGACCGCATAATCTCTCTTGCGGGTCTTCTGGTAGTGTTCCTCCTCCAGAATCCGCTTGACCTCGTCACCAATCGCCTGAACTTTCGCCCGACCTGCCGGGCTGTCTACCTCGGCATCGACTGTGAGGGTCACCTGGCTGATGTCCACCTTCTCAGCGCTGCGGGATCCGCTCGCTCGGGTGAAGATAATCCCTCCGAAGCGGGCCACACTGGTCTTGAATGGGATGTAGATGTCGCGGTTGTAGTCCTCGGCGGCCAGACTCCCACCCGTCCCGCCAGTCGGCATCCGCTCTTTCACGACTCCGACCACCTTGAACCGCATACTCTTCATCTGGACCGACTGGTCGATCGGGTTCTCGAACGGGAACAGCTTGTCGGCTGCCTCCGCCCCGAGGACACAGACGTTGAGCATGGTGGCATCATCGTTGCGTTCCACGTCATCGCCCCCGACCAGGAACCGACCGCTGGCCATCTCCAACTTGTTCACTTCCGCATATTCCGGGACGGTCGCAACGACCCGGCCATTGATCATCCGGTCCAGGTAGCGGGTCTCGGTCGGGAAGACACGCATCGGGACGGTCATGCTGATCGCGTCCCCGAAAGTCTGGAATCGATCCAGGTCTTTTTGGACCAGTCCATAATTGGAGACGAACCCCCTCGACGCAGTGAACGAGTCATCTGGCGGCTTGACACTGCGGACGATGATGTTGGTCGCACCTTGCCGTTTGATGTCGGCCAGGGCATCCTGCATACTCCCTTTCCCAAACCCCATCAGGGAGATCACCGCCGCCGTCCCGATGATGATCCCAAGGACCGACAGGAACGACCGGAGTTTGTGAAGCCAGAGGCTCCTGGCCGCCAGGATCACGCTCCGCTGGAACTTGGCCCTGTTTCCGGCGGAGATCAACCGAGCCAGTCCACTTGCCCAGGCGATCACACCACAGATCATAAGCCCAGCAAGGCCAAGGAGGCCCGGGTTGGACAGCGACAGAGAGAAGAAGTCGGACATGGGTAGTGGCGGTGAGGGGTGAACGGTAAGGGATAAGAGTGATTGAGCGACGAGCCAGCGAGTACATGGATCAGGGCAATAGTTGTAGGTCGGGTCTCCCAAAGCCTCGACCCGACCTACAACTATTGCCTCGGCCGATCCTCAGTTCATCTCCGCCATGACCCGGGTGTCGTTGCGGGTGTCGGACTCGACCCGTCCGTCGCGCAGTCGCACCACCCGTCTGGCCCACGCAGCGATATCGTTTTCGTGGGTCACCATGATGATTGTCTTGCCCGCGCGGTTCAATCCGCGGAGCATCTGCATGATTTCCACGCTCGTCCGCGAATCCAGGTTTCCGGTCGGCTCGTCACCAAGGATCAGGTGGGGATCGTTGACCAGGCTTCTGGCGATTGCCACCCGTTGCTGCTGGCCCCCGGAGAGTTGCAAGGGGCGGTGGTCCAATCGGTCCCCGAGACCGACCATCCCCGCGAGCTCGATGCACCGCTCTTTCGTCCGTTCGTCGAGCTTGATCCCCTGGTACAGCAGTGGCAGTTCGATGTTCTCGACCACCGTGTATTGCGGCAGTAGGTTGTACGACTGGAAGATGAATCCGAGGTAGGTACTGCGAACTTCGGACAACTGATCGTCGGACATCTCGGAAACGTCCACTTCACCGAGGAAGTAGCGCCCACGGGTCGGCCGGTCGAGACATCCAAGAACATTCAGAAGAGTCGATTTTCCGGACCCCGACGGACCCATCAGCGCGATGAAATCGCCTTCATCAAACGACAGATTCAGATCCTTGAGGACATGGACGGTAACCGCCCCCCCCATGTAATAGTTCTTGACCAGATCGACGATGCGGACAATGGCAGGCATGAGAGGTTCGCCGGTTGCGGAGGGTCAATGGTCGGTGGACAGGATCGGGGATGCGGAAATTCGTTGTGCCCACGGTGGATGAATGGCTCTACCGGGCTGTCAGAGAGTCGCCCAGGGCGTCAAGCCCTGGGCGGCCTGTGCATTCTCACCCTTGCGGTCCTCCGCCTGGTGGCCCACCGCCGCCTTTCCTCTTCTTGGTTGGGTCGCCGCCACCCTTCTTGCCGCCTTCCTCGGCTCCCCCCTTGCTTCCATCGCCCTTGTTGCCGCCCTTGGTGGTGTTGTCCGCGTCGCGGGTTTTGGCCTTGCTCTCACCCATCAGCACCTTAGGGTTGAGGACGACTTCTTCGCCCTCGGTGAGGCCGTCGTGAACCTCGACCACCTTTTCGTTGTAAAGCCCAAGCGTCACATCTCGCTCGGCGTATCCGGTCGGGGTCTTCACGAAGACCTTGCGCTTGGCCCCCATCTCGGCCCCACCGATGATCGCCTGGAGCGGAACCGCGAGGATGTCCTTGATCCCATCGACATGGATCGAGACCTCGGCTGACATGTCCGGCTTGAGCCCCTCGACCCGGCCCTCGATCAGGACCAGTGTTTGATACACTTTCACATCCGACATGAACGAGTCGGTCTGACTCGCGACCTCCGCGACTGCCCGGACATGGGCCGGGTAGGAGACCTCCGGCCCGGACGCATCAACCCGCACGGTGGCCCGCTGGCCCCGGCTGGCGAGGGTGGTCTCCTTGATCCCAGCGTGGGCGAGGTGCTCGTGCAATTCCTTTTGGACATCGTCCCGTTGGCCGACTAGACCGGCCAGGCAGGAGAATGGATTCAGATGGTTGATCATCTCAAGTTTCACGATATCGAGGACATGGGTCGGAATCCGGACATCGCCCTTGATTCGACCGACCATCGCTTCGTGAACCTTCGTATTCACCTGCATCCGATCCAGATTCGGGATGCGGAGCAATTTCTGCCCCTCCTTGACCTGGGCGCCTTGCTCGATCAGGTTCTGGGGAGTCCCCCCGAACCGATTCGATTCGTTCTTGAAGTAGACCACCATACCATCTTGCGGGGCCTTGATCGTGCATTCCTGGATCTGACCTGCGATGTCCGCGAGTTTCTCGGTCTCGTTGTTCCAGATCGAGGTCTTTGTGCTCTTGTCGATTTCCTTCTGGGTGGAATTGGCCTCGGCCTCCAGAATCTTCTGGGCGAGCATCTTCTTCGCATTGTCCAGCTTGCTCCGGTAGTCGCTCAGCAACCTCTTGCGGTCGAATCCGATGAGGAGGGTCCGTTGAGTCTGGAGGCTCCGGAGTTTCTCACGGGCGCTTTCCATTTTCGATCGCTCAGCCTGGGCCTGGGCTGGGCTATAGTACTTCTGCTTCACCATGCGATCGGCCCACGCCGACCGTTCCAGGGCCTGCTCATAGTCGCCCTGAGCCAGCGAGACCTGCCCCGTCAGGTCGTCCAGTTGCTGGCGGTATCCGCCCGATTCGGTCAGGGCGGAGGAAACGCCGATGACTGCCGCGAGTGGGGTCTGGGCAGGGTCAAGGGACAGCCCGAAAAACTTATCCAGATCGATCTGGGCTACCAGAACTGCGTTCTCCTGCTCGGCGATTGCCCGCTCACCTTCCTTGACTGTGATCTCGTACTGCTTATCGGCCGTGACCTTTGCCGAGTAGGCGGTGTCCACGGTGATCTTCTGGGCGCGGAATTGATCCTGGAGCGAGGAGTCGTCAAGCACCATCAGGAGGTCGCCTTTCCTCACCTTCGAGCCATCGTCGATGACCCAGTTGATCGAGGTCGCAAACCCCTTGGTCCCAGCCCGGACCTTACAGATCACGTCGCGGTTCTCGGCCGATTCCAGCGTTCCTTTCTCAGTGACTGTCACATTGAGGCTCTCCCGTTTGACGGTGTGCAGAAGCACGTCCGGGCGGGCCGTGGGGGGGCGATTGAGGACGTAAGCGACCACGAGACCTACAGCGCCAAGAACTGCGGCGATGGGGATGGCGTAGTAGAGCCACCCCCGGCGGCGACGATCACCAGCACCGTGGGAGGGGAGAACCCTCTGACTAGCGGCCACCCCCACCGGGGTCGGCAGCAGCCCGGGGGGGAGGGAGCCGTTCACCACCGGACCCAGCGGAGTTGGGTCGGGTTGGGTCGTCATTTCCGGGGACGTATTCATCTTTCCAGATCCCCCGTTCGTCAAGTTGCATCAGGTCGGTGTCGGTGAAGAAATCGATGCGGGCGATAATGTAGTTGATCCAGATCGTAAACAGCGTGTTCTGGGCAGTGACCAGTGAACTCTGGGCGTTGAGAACCTGGTTCGTCAGGGCAGCGGCGGCAGCGGCATCGTTTTGCGCAGGACCAGCGCCGGCCAGCGCGGGTGGGGCAAGGAGGAGGGCTTGGGCGTTGTCTACTTGATAATACCCCAGTTCGATGAGACGCTGCTGAACGCGGTAGAGTTCGGTCAGCGTCCGGATCCCCCGGATATCCGAGCGGACATCGTTGACGATATTGTCCTCGAACGCTTGCAGTGTCCGCCGAGCGGACTGGTAGTTGATCAACGCCGTGCGGTAATTATTCCTCTCGGCCCGGCGGACCAGGGGAAGCTGTGCGTTAAAGGTCAACTGATTATCCGTGGTCGCGCCGGAAAAAGCGAACGGATTCCCCCCCCCCGCAGGGGTACTGCTAGTGAGATTATACCCGACCGTGAAGACCCCTTGCAAGGCATTTGCCGTGACTTTGATCTGGCGCCAGGCATCGACCACCTGCCCGCGAGCGCTCATCAGGTCGAGCCGTTGGGTCAGTGCAGACCGGACCGCGGCTGTATAGGCATCATCAAGGGGAACATCGGCCACGTCCACCCCGCCCACCATGATGGGGGGGAGTTTTGGCCATTGCTGGCGGATTTTCTCCAGGCGTTCGTTTCGACCCTCCAGGATCAACTGGTAAAACGTGTTGAAAACATCCCGAAAGGCGGCCGCCTGGACGATGTCCCGGGTCCGCCCAGTCTCCTTGAGCCACGGCTGCGATTCATACCCCCGGACCGCCTGCTCGAAAGCCCCGAGGTCGAGTTCGGCCTCCAAGGTGGTCAGCCGACTCACCTCCGCGTCCGGCTCCGGGACGCCCTTGAGGAGGCGATCAGCCCGCCGGTCGAGCAATTTCCGACGTTCCTCGGCCAGATTCGCCAGCCGCTGGGACACCTGATCCCTGCTCAGTCGCTCCCACATCGACCAGCGGGCCGGGATCTCCTTGGCGAATATAGTCCCGCGAATCAGTGGGTCGTTGGTCAGGAATTGCCGCCACCGAGCACGAAACTGGGCGATCGGATCGGCTGGGTTATACCGCCGGGCATTCGCTTCGAGTTCCTGGGACTGAGCGTAGACCGATTCAAACCGGGACAGTTGCTGACGCATTGGGCGCAGTGGGGACTGGTCCAGTTCCACCCCGATGGTGATCGGGATACCAAGCTGGAGCTTGAGGCTGTCGATCGCGTCCAGGAAGGCCCGGATACCGTTGCCGACCCCTACGTTGCTCACGCCACCGGACGTGGATGGGATGGTCGTGCCGAGCAACTGGCCCCGGCTACTCACCAGTTGGGACTCGACCTGGGCGACCTGCAAGTCGGATTGCTGCCCGCCCTCGCGGAAGGCCCGGTAGAGCTTGAGCAAGTTTTCCAGATATTCGATGTTCTTCCGCTGGTTGGCGAGGACCGCCGCCGCCAGCAAGCACGGGAGGTAGCCGGTGTCCGGGGCGGTGAAGTTGTTCCCGATCGATCGGCCCGTGTTCTCGGACAGCCCGGGGAGGCCGTAGGGGTTGTTCGTGTAGCTTCCGCCGCCTGCGATCGCGAGGTAGAAGATTTTCCGGAACCGGGCGTACGACCGGATCGCGTACACCAGCGTCCGCTCAGCCTGGGAGAGCGGTTCAAGGGTCACCGCGTACCCACCACCCTGGAGGAATGGCTGACTGAGGTTCAGGGTGAAATTCGAGAGGGCCACGGTCGGCTTGCCGTTCGACAGGTCGACAACCACCTGATTGGCGAGTTGCACCGTCAGGAGGGCTCCAGTCGGGAACAGTTTCGACAAGCTTGGGGTGGTGTTAAACGTGGCACTGTTTTGGGGCACTTTTCCGAGGAGTTTGCCAGCAAAGTCCAGGGTAGCGAGTTCGGTGAAAAATCCGTTGGCAGCAAGGTTGAATCGCGCGAGGGTCACCGGGAGGGCAGCCTCGTACAGGAACTCGCGTTGGTTCTGGAACTCCCGGGAGTTCAGGACGGCCATCTCGACGGTCTGTTCCATGTTGATCCGGTAGGCGGACTGATCCGAGATCAGGGCCTTCAGGAAGTCGGTCGCTGCGTCTCCGGTCGCGACGATCGCGGTCGGCCCCGGCGCGGCGTGGACGGGCGGTTCGTTCTGGGGAGCCCCCGGGAAGGGGCCGGGTTGACCCTCCTTCGGAGCGGTCGATGACTTATCTGGCTGGTTTGTCGGGATCAGCATGACCACCGGGATCATCTTGCCCCCGTCCGGGATTTCTCCGGAGGCCACAATCACCTGATTCCCGCGGGTTTCGGTCAACGATGGAGGGGATAGTGGTGTTGGCGGGCCGACGAACTCGGCGGCGGACATGGTCATAGCCGAGCGTGACCGCGAGCCTGCTGCTACCCAGGGAACTTGAACCTCGGTTGCAACCGATTCGGGGTGGCCCGGCTGGCCCTGCCCGGTCCCTGTGGGGGCGGGCAGGGGCATCTTCGGTGGGGGGAGTTTCTCAGCCGGAGGAAGAGCCTCTTTCGGGTCCGGCGGGCTGAAGCCCTTCGGCTGTGCGGTGGTAGCCCCGCTTTTCTTCGGGAGCGGCTCTGGGTCTCCCGCGTCAGTCTGGCGGTTCTTGGTGTCCCAGGCAGCGAGCATGTTGACGTACTCTGTCCCCTCAAATATTCCGGCCCCGGCCCTTTGCGTCGGGGCCTGTGGGTTCGGGGTCAGAACCCGGGAGGCGTAGTCGTCTGCCGGATACGGCGGGCGGTCTGGCCGGGACGGATCGGCAAACCTGGCTCGCGGGTCGGGATAGACCTGCCAGTTTTGGATCTGCCAGGCCGGGAATACGTTCTTCTCGGTCAGCAGTCCGACGACATCCTTATCCGCCCGCTCGCGGAAGAACTTCCGCGTACACCCGGGGGCAACAAGCACCACAACGAGCAGAAGTGAGAGCCACCGCAGCGCAGTGGTCAGGCGGGAGATCTGGGGAGCCGATCCGTGCATATCACACCCGTGGGAACGACGGGGAATCCGGGGTACACCGGTACGGACGGTATCGGCAGGAGGGTTTACACGGGTTGAGGGGATGGTACCTGTTCGGGCGATTTCACGCGGGTACGAGTGCCCAGGAAAGATGGGTTACAAGGATTGTGAGGGATAACGGTTCTCAGTCAGGTAGCGGGAGAAGATCGACCAGCGGGATNNGGCTGGTCCGCCCGTGAAAGCGTTGCACGGGCGGACCAGCCGCCCGTGGCTCACACAATCGTGGGAGGTCATTTCCGGCCGGCTCCCTACAGGTGTTTCCCTGCACGGATCAGCCTGGCGCTGCGTCGAACCTGGCGACGATGACCGTCACGTTGTCGCGTCCACCAAGGCGGTTGGCCTCATCAATCAGCCGCTGACACGCAATTTCGGGTTCTTGCGACTCCTCCAAGATCGACGTGATCGCCTCGTCGTGCATCATCTCCGTCAGGCCGTCGGTACACAGGAGGAGGACATCTCCAGGGTGCAGGTCGAGTTGATGCACCTCCACCTGAACGCCAGGCTCACGCCCACCGATCAGGTTGGTGATCACGTGCCGCCAGGCGTGGTGATCCCGTTCCGACTGGCTAAGGATTCCGCGTCGAGCCAGTTCCGCGGCAACTGTGTGATCCTGGGTCAACTGTCGAAGGACACCGGCATTGGAGAGGTAACATCGGCTATCGCCGGCGTGGGCGACGAACAGCCGCCCATTTACAGCAAATGCCATCGTCAGGGTGGTTCCCATGCCGGACCACTCGGGGTGCCGGGCAGATTCGGCAAAGAGCCTCGCATCGGCCTGGAGCAAAGCGGTTTGCAATTCGCGTAACGCCATCTGCTCATCACCTGCCGAGAGATTGGTAAATCGTCGCAGCGTGTTGAGCAAGTACTCCTCAACCGTGGTCGCACCCAGCCGACTGGCGACTTCCCCCGCGCGATTCCCGCCGACTCCGTCGGCGACCAGGAAGACGTGAGCGCGGTGGGAGCCAACTGCAGCCTGAGGTTGTGGGATGTTGGTGTGTCGGACGACGAATGTCCGGACCAACTCGCCCGCCACAAACACGTCCTCGTTATTCGCCCGCACACGGCCCGGGTGGCTGAGGCCGTGACTGCGAACCGACCAAACCCGTTGGGCCAGGGGTTCTGGAGGCTGAGCTGGAGGCGAGCCCACTGGTTCTGGCTGAGGTGATGCAGTCGAAGCCATGAGGATTCTCCGTTACAGCCGTGAATAGAAAGCTGATTAGAATCATGAGCCGCAGCTTCCGTAATCGCCGGTCATCCGATTTTATGGGCAGAGCCGGGCACTGATGGGCAGAGGCATTTTCTGGGCCAAGCCTGTCGGCGGCGTAATGGGCACTGCAGGTCAGGAGAATCGAGCTGCGGGCACCTCAATCAAGGACTTACCTCGGCGGACTCCGTGTGGAACAGGGATTGCACCGGAACTTGGGGTGCATAGTGGTATTGATAGTGACCCGTATCCGTCCCCAGTACAAGTCGGGGTGACGGCCAGGGGAGGCAGACCGTTTTGGTCTCCCTCATCGGCGGGCCACTCGGAGCCAGCCGGTCACGTTGGATCCGAATTCCAGAGGAGGTCGACCGATGAGCCGCGACCCGAACAATGTGGTCCGAGTGGCCGCCGGGGAGATGGTAGTTGTCGAGCTTTACAAGCAAGAACTGGTCGAGGCAGGGATCGACGCCCATGTCCTCGGCGAGAGTCTGGAAGCGAGTTTTGGCACGGCCATTCCACGGTCGGTCGAGTTATGGGTTCACGAGTCGGATGCCCTGCGAGCACAGGCGATTATCCAGCGGATGGAAGAGGAGCGGGGGGAAACGGTCGTGGAGCGGGAGAAGTTCCCACATCCAGTGAGTGATCCCACCCGCCCACACGGGGGACACGGTCCACACACCCATTACGACACCAACCCGGGCGGGTGAGTGAGTCGGTGGTTGAGCGCAGCGATACCACCGGACACGATTCCGGCTCCCCCTTCCCTCCCAGGGAAGGGGGTTGGGGGATTAGGTTTCGGCCCCGACCCTGGAGGGGTCGAGATAACGTGGAAGGCAACCCGGTTGGACGCTCGGGATCACGGCTCGACGGTGGACTCGACTTACTTCAGCGCTTCTTTCAACGCCTTGATAGGCCGGATGATGACCTTGTTGTAAGCTGGCTTGTCCTTGGTGATGTACTTCTGCTTGTTCAAGGGGTTGATCTTCTCGACCCCACCTTTCACCGCCTTGACCTTCGTCAAGGTGATCCGGGCCAGCCCCGGGAACACGAACTTCCCAACTCCCTTTCCGGTCAACTGGCCCTTGACCACCTCCACCACTTCGGTCAGTACCAAGTCGACATCCTTCTTGGACAGTTTCGTCTTCTCGGACAGGTGGGTCAGCAGCGCCGACTTCGTCAGCGCCTTCTTGGGGGTCGACTTGGCGCTTGCCTTCCCGGCTGCCTTCGCGGCCTTGGCCATGTTCTCTCTCCCGGAGTGTAAATGTGACTTGAACTCGAATCTGCCCAGAAATTAAGGTGTTCCGTGGGGTAATGTCAACGGAACACGGCGATTTCCCCTGAAATATTCGGTATTTTTCTCACTCGGTGGCCCTGTCAAGCGTTTTCCTGGCGGATTTCCCTCTGTTCCCACCTCTACACCCGACACGTTCGGCACCATCTCCGCGCTGCTCGTAGCGACCGGCTGAGTTATGATGGTGGTGCCGCCTCGGGCGGTCCGGTCCGACGAACCACAGCCTTCTTATCGTTGTCCATATCACCGCCGTGGGTCGTCGGGATCATTCCCATCATTCCGGTTATTGAGGAGGGTTCGCCATGCACGTATTGGCGCGATTATCGACTTTTGCCCTTGCCCCGCTGGTTGGCGGGGCCTTCCGCGCTGCCGGGCTCGCGGTCGCCGACGAGAGCCTCTCCGCCGTCGCTCGATTCCTCGCCCAGCGTCTCTCTGACCAGAGCCTCCGGGTGGTCGAGGCCCTCAAGGGGTCCGCTCAGCGGGCCTGGCGGGCGCTCGAACTCTCACTCGCGGGGGAGTCTCTCCTGAACATTACCGACCGTGGCGAAGATCGGGCCTTTCGCGATCAGGTCCGGCTGTTTCTCCTGGATGCCCAGTTCGACGGTCGAGCCGGGAGAAGCCCCGAGTTCGTCTCCCGGTGCCTCGCCGAACTGCGAGCGGCCAAGGCATCCGGAGTTCTCGACGGAGACGATACCGACCCGTCGAAACTGGCTGAGCGGCTCGGTGACCTGACCCGGTTCGGAGAGCCTACTACTCTGTTGGCGGCTCAGTGGGAGCAGGCCGACGGGCTGGCTGCCGATCTCACGACTGCCGGATTCCCGGCGCTGGCCGCGTTCGTGGCCCTCCGCCCCGCCGCCGACCCGACCGCTCCGCCGCTTCTGGCGGTCGCAGTCCGGTACTATTTCCGACGGGCCGTGGAAGAAGACCCGAGGCTGTTCCAGGGGCTCGCGTTCGCACAACTGGAGCGCATCGGCAAGGCCCAGGAGGACGGCGCTGCACAGCTTGCCGAGCTGATGTCGCGGTACGTCGAACGACTCGAAACCCGACTCGGGGAAATCAAGGACACAGCTCTCACCACCCGTGCGGAGGTGCGCGAGTTGAAGGTGGCTTTTGCGAGCGGAATTCCCACCGCCTCCCCGCTCCAGCCCTTCACCGTCTCGGGTGCAGGGTCATCCCTTCCGGTCGCGATCGGACCTACCACAGTCGGGGAGAGTGCGGGGGAGGCACGAACTTCGGTCATGATCGCCCACTCGGGGGCAGTCACATGCGTGGCGGTCTCCCCAGATGGCACCCGGGCGGTGACGGGCGGGGCCGACCGCGGCCTGTGGGTCTGGGATCTTGTCCGTCGTCGCGAGGTGAAGTGCATTCCGGGTCATCGTGACCGGATTGCCTGCGTCGCCTTCTCCCCGGACGGACAACGGGTGCTGTCGAGCAGCCTCGACCAGACGGTCCGGCTCTGGGACGTCGATGCCGGAATCGAGTTGAAGTGCTTCGACCGCCAGACGAACCGGTCCGCTGCCTTCGCTCCCGACGGCAAGACGGCTCTGTGTGGTGCCCTCTACGACGGCAAGCTCAGGTTGTTCGAGGTGGCGACGGGTAAAGAGATCCGCCGCCTCCCCGGTCACGCCGACTGGGTGGTGTGCGTGGCGTTCGCATCCGACGGGAAGGTCGTCCTCTCAGGTGGGCTGGACAAGACGATCAAGCTGTGGGACGTGGCGTCCGGGCGGCTCCTCCGGACATTTTCGCTGCGGAACACAGTTCTGTCGGGGGTGGCCTTCTCGCCGGACGGCTGGCGGGTTCTGTCGGCGGGAGCGGATAACCTCGTCCGGGTGTGGGACACATTCACCGGGCAAGAGCTCGGCCGGCTGGTGGGGCACACCGACGCGGTATCGTGCGTGGCTGCGGCCCCAGACGGCGACCGGGCGGCTTCCGCCGGCCAAGATGGGACAGTCCGGGTGTGGGATCTGCGGTCGCGGAAGGAGATCCATCGGTTCAGCGGACACACCGGGAATGTCCTGTGCGTCTCCTTCACCCCCGAGGGGAACACGCTCCTTTCCGGCGGCGACGACGGAACCGTCCGACTGTGGAACGTCGCACAATAAGGACTTCCGGACAGAACCTAACCGCCCAACCCCCTTCCCTAGGAAGGAAGGGGGAGCCGGAGGGCAGTTTGACTCCCCTCTGCCTCAGTCGAGGGGTCTCTCCGGTGGTCCTCAGCCACCAGGCTGACGGCCTGGGCGATTATCAAAACCGCCCTTTGGGACGGACAACACGGGATTTGAGGCCCCAAAGGGCCAGGCATGGCCCAGGGCGAAAGTCCTGGGCCGGCATCCACCGATTCATCGCCCGACCCGATAGAGCCCTGTCCATTCCCCATTCCGAATTCTGCCGTCTGGAGCCATTCTCGACTTTCCAACGGCCGTTGACCTCGTATTCTCACCTCGAAAGCTACAACCGCGAACCGCACCGAGGCACACGATGTCTGCGTCCACACACCCGGTTACAAAGGCCCCGCCCGAGTTCACCGCGCTGGACGGGCTGTGCGTCAACACCATCCGCACGCTGGCGATCGATGCCGTTCAGAAGGCGAATTCCGGCCACCCCGGAGCCCCGATGGGTTTGGCCCCCGTCGCCTATACCTTGTGGAACCGGTATCTCCGCTATGACCCGAAGCGACCGAACTGGCCGAACCGCGACCGGTTCGTCCTGTCTAACGGCCACGCTTCGATGCTCCTTTACGCTCTCATCCATCTCGTCGGGGTGAAGAACAAGGACGAACACGGCAAGGTGCTCGACGAGCCCTCCCTCCCGATCGATCAACTCAAGCAGTTCCGTCAGCTTGGGAGCCGGACGCCCGGCCACCCGGAGCAGGATATTACCTCCGGGGTGGAGACCACGACCGGCCCGCTGGGCCAGGGCGTCGGGAACGCGGTCGGGATGGCGATCGCCCAGAAGTGGGTCGCCGCGCACTACGGACGGCCGGGCTTCGAGGATCTCTTCGACCACAAGGTCTTCGCGATCTGCGGCGACGGCTGCATGATGGAAGGGGTGGCCAGCGAGGCTGCGTCCCTGGCCGGGCACCTCAAGCTGAATAATCTTTGCCTGATCTACGACGACAACAGTATCACGATCGATGGCAATACCCGGCTCGCCTTCACCGAGGATGTCGGCACCCGATTCCTGGCGTACCACTGGAATGTTGTCCGGGTGGCTGATGGGAACGACCTGCCCGCGTTGTCGAAGGCCATCAGCGACTTCAAGGCGGGGGCCGACCGGCCAACGCTGATCATCGTTCGCACTCATATCGGGTTCGGATCGCCGAACAGGCAGGACACCAAGGAGGCCCACGGGGAAGCGCTCGGGGCGGATGAGGTCAAGTTGACGAAGGCCGCCTACGGGTGGCCGGTCGATGCTCAGTTCCTTGTCCCGGACGGGGTGTATGAGCAATTCCAGGCGGGGATCGGAAAGCGGGGGGCGGAGGCATCCGCGGCCTGGGACACCAAGTTCGCAGCGTACAAGGCGGAGTTCCCCGTCCTCGCCAGTCAGTTGGAAGAGATCGAGCACCGCGACCTGCCCGCTGGGTGGGACAAGGACATCCCTGTCTTTCCGGCCGATGCCAAGGGGCTCGCGACGCGGGATAGTTCCGGGACGGTCCTCAACGCCATCGCGAAGAATGTGCCGTGGGTCGTTGGCGGGTCGGCGGACCTGAACCCCTCGACCAAGACGTTCCTGAAGTTCGATGGGGCGGGCGTGTTCACCGCGACCACACCGGGTGGCCGGAACATCCACTTCGGGGTCCGGGAGCACGGAATGGGGGCCATCATGAACGGGATGGCCCTGGCCAACCTCCGATCCTTCGGAAGCGGGTTCATGATTTTCAGCGACTACGGCCGGGGTGCTCTGCGGCTGGGCGCGGTGATGCACATCCCGGTGCTGTATGTCTTCACCCACGACTCGATCGGGGTCGGCGAGGACGGCCCGACGCACCAGCCGATCGAGCACCTCGCCAGCCTGCGGGCGATGCCGAGCATGGTCTTGATTCGACCCGGGGACGCAAATGAGGTGGCCGAAGCCTATCGTATTGCCCTTCAGTCCAAGCACGACCCGGTGGTGCTGGCGATGTCCCGCCAGGCGATCCCGACGCTCGACCGGACGAAATACGCCGCGGCGAGTGGGGTAGCCAAGGGCGGGTACGTCCTGGCCGATGCCAAAGGTGGAACCCCGGACCTGATCCTGATCGGGACCGGCACCGAGCTCTCGCTGTGCGTCGAAGCTTATGAAAAACTGACAGCCGAGGGAGTGAAGGTCCGGGTGGTGAGCCTGCCGTCGTGGATACTCTTCGAGCGGCAGGACCAGGCGTACCGGGATACTGTGCTTCCCCCCTCGGTGACCGCCCGGGTTAGCGTCGAGATGGGAAGCGTGTTCGGGTGGGAGCGCTATGTCGGCACGACCGGGGCGATGGTCGGGATGCGGACATTCGGTGCATCGGCTCCGCTGAAGGATCTGGCCAAGCACTTTGGGTTCACCATCGAGAATGTGCTGAAGGCCGCCCGGGAGCAATTGGCGAAGAAGTGATGGCAGGGTCTGTTGTCTCGTCTGCAACCGGAGGTGGTCCAGGAGCTTGTAGGTCGGGTCTCCCAAAGCTGCGACCCGACCTACAAAAGGTGTTCTTTCTCGGTGTGGCTTTCTCTCTGTGTTCTCAGTGACTCTGTGGTTCGATCCTCTTCTCTGAACACGGACGGAACGGGTTTTCGGATCACGGTCCCTTCGTCAGTTTCCATCCCGTGTCGTTCGCAGTCAACCCGCGGTGACCGGCATATTGATCGTACACTCGCTCCATCTCGTCGACCGAGTCAAAGAAGCCGATCACGAATGCGGCCCCGAACGACTCGCCTGCCTTCACCGCCTGGCCGCCGATCTCCTCGATCATGCAGACATACCCCCGCTGGTGACACCATGCCTCGTATGCCGCCGATGAATCCAGCGTCATTCCCGCCAGCCACGGCCCCTCCTTGCCTGTCTTCGGGTCGCGGATGTGGTAGGCCCGGATCATCCGCTTTGGCTGCTTCCCCTTCTCGTGTGTGTAGAGGAATTTCTCGTCCGGGGCGAAGTCTTTCGCGAACGCAGTCGATGGGATTGTCCCCTGGTAGCTCAGGTAGACCTCGCTGAAGGTGTCCCCATTTTTGTGCTTGATGTGGCCTGGTAGATCGAGTCGGAGGAACAGGGCATCACTGGCGTTCGCCGAGGTGATCTTGTCGGCTGACAGGAAATACCGCTTCCCGGCCGGGAAAACCAGCGTTTGCTCCCACTTTGAACCGGCTTTTTTCCCCGGCGCAGCGAGGGTGTAGGTGTACTCTTGCCGGATCGCCACGAAATCCGTCCCGCTGTGGATCTTGGGAGCGAGTTGCCGGGCTTTCGTGCAGATTTGCGGCCCTTCGACACTCCGCTTGGGCCGTTTTCCGTGGTAGAGATTGTTGAACACGTACGGCAGGTCGCCGGGGAGCGTGTCGCGGTAGGCTTCGTCGCTGCCTGGTTCCATCACCCAGTCGACAATGTCAAGTCCGTACCCGAGATCTCGGAACCCGGTCTTGGTGTCGAGAAGGCTCCCCCCCTCCACCCCGCTCACATATCCCTTCTTCCGAACCACCGCCTCCAGGCTCTGTCCGACGATCTTGATGCGATCTGCATCGTCGACCACCTGGAAACCACTGGTCGGTGTCGGATCGGCCGGACGAGCCGGCGTCGCTGCGATGGCCCCAAGAAGAAAAGCCGGGATCAGGAGCCGGGCAGTTGACATGGAAGTGTCCTTCGTGGAGGGAAGGAATGCCCTTGGCTTCCGCCCAGGGTTCAGAACGAACGCCCCTTTACGGAGCGAAGAGAGATCAGCCTTGCGACTGGTATCAGAGGGTTTTGAGGCGCGAAGGTCCGCCCAGGGCTTCCGCCCTGGGCTAAGAACGAACGCCCCTTCCGGGGCTAAGAACGAGCGGCCTACGTCCGGACAGATCAGGGTTTTGAGCCGCAAAGCGGCGGCCGTTCTCAGCCCAGGGCGGAAGCCCTGGGCTGTGCTGGGAACCGGCTAATCCACCCGCACTTTCGCTCCGAAATTCTTCTGCTCCGCGCTGATGAAGTACGTGGCGCAGGCAGCATCGATCAGGTCTGGGCTGAAGTTCACCCGCTCCATATTGTATTTCGCGATGGACATCATCTGGTCGAGGATGTCTCGGGGTTGGCACATCCGGAACGGCCGCTTCACCGGCCGATACCACTTGGTAATCAGGTAGTCGACCCCTCGCTCGTCGAAATCGACTCGCTTCGAGCGACAAACCAACTGCCAAATCTGCCGGAACTGCCCTTCGTCCGGATCCCGGATCTCGATCTTGAACTTGATTCGCCGCAGAAACGCCTCGTCCGCCAGTTGGTTCGGATCCAGGTTGGTCGAGAAAATGAGCAACTGGTCGAACGGCACCTCCACTTTCGTTCCGTTCACCGTGTTCAGGTAGTCGTATTTCTTCTCCAACGGGACGATCCAGCGGTTGAGCAGATCCATCGCCCGAACTTGCTGGCGACCGAAGTCGTCGATCATGAAGATCCCGCCGTTCGCCTTCATCTGGAGCGGGGCCTCGTAGAATTTCCCGACCGGATTGTACTTCAGGTCAAGCATCGGCAGGGTCAATTCCCCACCGACGACGATCGTCGGCCGCTTCACCTTGACGAACCGCTGATCAAACACGGCGGCACGCTTCATAAACGTCGTCTCGTTCCCCTCACCCTGTTGCTGCTGCTCCTGGACAATGGTGTGTTGGATCGGGTCGAACACCTTGATCAGTTGGCCGCCGGCCTCGATCACATGGGGAACGTAGATCGAATCCCCCATGAGCCGGGTAATCCGCTCGGCGACACTCGTCTTCCCATTCCCGGGAAAGCCGAAGAAGAAGATCGACTGGGCGGAGTTAATCGCTGGCCCGATCTCGTTGAGCACTTCATCAGTGATGATCAGGTCTTCAAAGGCTTTCCGGATACTCCGCCGGGTCACGATGAGTTTTTTGATCGTCTGCGCCAGGACCGATTCGACGTAATCCGAGAACGGCACCGGGGCCGGGCCGACATAGTTCGTTTTGTCGAGGGCTTCCTGGAGGGCGGCGGTCCCCTTCGGGGGCTTGATTTCGTAGACGAATGAAGCGTCACCGCTGGCCCCTTTCTGGCCGACAATGTCGACCAGAGATTGCTTCCGCATCGCCAGGAAGACAGGACTCATCGCAGCGAACGGTAGGGCCATCTCGCGAGCGAGTTCTCCGCCGGTGAGTTGGCCACGGGCGTAGATCGTCCGGAGGATAAGGTCAAAGAGGGTGGGCAGGTCCAGTCCGAGATCCTCCCACCGGCTGGGAACCCGGGGTGCGTAGTGGGTGCCAGAGACGGGGCTTGCCTCCTCGTCGGTGGGTGGCGCGTCGCCGATGAGGGTCACGCCTTCGAGATCACCGATCCGCTGGGCGTCGGCGAGAAGTGCCTCGTAGTGGAGTTTGTGCAACTGGAGGTGGGCAATCGCCTCCTTATCGCCTTTCTCCTCGGCCTGGCTAAGACCATCCAGAACAGCCGGGGCGATGACGTACTTCACCCCGTCGATGTACATGTGGTGCAGGTACTCCCCAGGCCGGACGTAGCAGTCCGGGGTGTGGTGGGGCACCTCGAGCATCTGCTGGTAGAACTCTTGCGCGATGATGAACCGCATGAGCGCGTGCTCCTGGGGCTACCGTGGCAGGCTCGTCTTCGAGTTGGAGAGGTACGCTACTATAGTACACGAGTTTTGAGCGGGCGCGAGAAGGCGTTCCCAGGGTTTCCGCCCTGGACTGATACAGGAACCCGTTGAGACTGT
>PLDW01000128.1 GCA_003136315.1 Gemmataceae bacterium
CTGTGCAAAGGGGTGGCCTCGCCCTCCCGTTTATACGTCCAATCGTCTTTCCTGAGATGCGACAGCCTCAGCGGTTCCTGTATCAGGGGGTGAAAGATGGGTGGGGCGACGTGAGAGGGGAGAAGGCTCGACGGAAGTTGCTGTTTCCCATCGAGATAGCGGAAAAATCCTGGGGTCGATCCCCGCTTCGCCTACACTGAGTGAGAATTGATCCGCACCCTTCGCTTCGCCCCCCGAGTGTTGCATGGCCGTCCCCAACCGCTACCTTGTCTCATTTGATGCACGATCCACATTCCACCGGTTCACCGATGTCCTGGTCATCGGGGCCGGGATCGCCGGGTTGCGGGCCGCGCTCGAAGTTCCCGAAGACCTCAGCGTCCTCGTCGTCACCAAGGATCGCATCACCGAGAGCAATAGCTCCTACGCGCAGGGCGGGATCGCCGGGGTTCTCTCCCCCAAAGACCGCTTCGAGAACCATGTCGACGACACCCTCGTCGCCGGGGATGGGCTCTGCGATCGCGAGGTGGTGGAACTCGTCGTCCGGGAAGCCCCCGCCCAGATCGAGCAACTCATCCGGTGGGGGACGAAGTTCGACCAGGAGAACGGGGTTCTGGCCCTGACGCGCGAGGGTGGGCACAGTCACCGACGGATCGTCCATGCGCTGGGCGACGCGACCGGATTCGAGGTCATGCGGGCGATCATCGCCAAGGCTCGCACCACCCCGAACATTACCCTTTGGGACGACACCTTCACCATCGACCTCCTGACCCATGAGGGAGCCTGCGTCGGGGCGGTGGTGTGGCAGCCGGGACTCGGGAAAATCCTGATCTGGGCAAAGCAGGTGATTCTGGCGGCGGGCGGTTGCGGGATGGTCTACCGGGAGACGACCAACCCGCCGGTCGCCACCGGGGATGGAATGGCCGCGGCCTATCGGGCCGGGGCCGTGTTACGGGATATGGAGTTCATGCAATTCCATCCCACGGTGCTCTACGTCGCCGGGTCAGCCCGCTATCTGGTGAGCGAGGCCGTGCGTGGGGAGGGGGCGTATCTGCGGGATGTCAACGGCGAGCGGTTCATGCCGGCCGAAGATCCGCGACTCGAACTTGCTCCCCGGGATGTGGTCGCCCGGGCGATCTTCAAGACGATGGAACGGACCCAGCACCCGAATGTGTACCTCGACCTGGCGCACCTCGACCCCGTGATGGTCCGGAACCGGTTCCCTGGGATCAACCGGGTGTGTCGGGGGTTCGGGCTCGATATCACAAAAGACCGCATCCCGGTCCGCCCCGGCGCGCACTACATGGTGGGTGGGGTGACCATCGACATCGCCGGGCGAACCTCCCTGCCCGGACTCTGGGGGGCCGGGGAGGTCACGGCGAGCGGGTTGCACGGAGCGAACCGGTTGGCCTCGAACAGCCTGATCGAGGGGTTGGTTTACGGGATGCTTTGCGGCCGGGGGGCAGCCGAGGCCGCCCGGGCGAGTCGGGGTGGCCTGACCGCGTTACCGTTGCGGTCCGAGATTCCGGTGGACGAGTCCGCCGACCGACTGGACGTCACTGACTTGACCAACTCGTTGCGCGCTCTGATGGTCCGGCAGATGGGAATCGTGCGCAAACAAAGCCGGTTACTGGAAGCCCAGCGCGACGTGGGGTTCTGGTGCCGGTATGCCCTGGGGCGGGAATTTCCAGGAAAGCCGGGCTGGGAGTTGCAGAACATGCTAACCGTGGCACGCCTGATGATCGATGCCGCCATCCAACGCGACGAATCCCGCGGAACGCATTTCCGAAGCGACTTCCCAACCCACGACGACACCCGCTGGGGTCTGCGTCATGTAGTGAGCCCCACGATCGAATTCCACTGACATACGAAACTGTTTAAAGTATCGCATCAACGAGAAAACGATGAATTGCACAAATGGGAGGGCGAGGCTCCTGCCGAGCTGGACCACTCAAGCTCGGCAGGAGCCTCGCCCTCTCGTTAGACCGATACTTGTTCCTGGAATCAGACGGCCTCGGCCTGTTCCTGTCTCAGCCGGAGGTTCTCCCCGCTGGTCCGCACGCGACAATCCGCAAAATGGCTCACCCCATCGAGCCCGCCACGACGAAACCGGGTGCAGCACATGGCCATGTGCCGATCTCCTCGCCTAGAATGCTTGAGCCGTCGTTGCCGCTGCTCCCACGCCACCAACCTGCCCGCTGCTTATGGCATCCGCGACCGCAACCGTCCGCCACCCGAAAGGTCCCGCCGAACCGGCTGCCAGTCCGGACGCAGGGACATTCCTCCGGGAAGCCCTCGATTCGTCCGTCGGAGCGAAGGTGCTCGTCGGCCTGACCGGCGCTGGGTTGGTCCTCTTCGTGCTCTTCCACATGATCGGCAACCTCAAGCTCCTCCAGGGGCCGGAGGCGATCAATGGTTACGCCTACTTCCTCAAGCACGACCTCGGAGCGTTGATCTGGATTGCCCGAGCCAGTCTGCTATTCATCTTCGTGCTTCACCTGAGCCTGGCGATCCGGCTGAAACTCCGGTCGGTCGCAGCTCGCCCGATCCCTTATGCCTTCCCCGGTTCGGCCCAGGCCTCAGTTGCCAGCCAGACCATGATCTGGACCGGTGTGGTGATCCTCCTGTTCACCCTGTTCCACCTGGCCCACTACACATTTGGGTGGGTGAAGGGGGCCGAGGTGATCGACCCCACCACGGGGCACCTCGTCTGGAAGAACTACCTGAATCTGACCGATGCGAAGGGCCATCACGACGTGTATGAGATGATGGTTGCGGGATTCTCCAACGTCTACCTTGCGATCCTCTACCTGATCGCCCAGATTGTCCTGTTCGTTCACCTTCGGCACGGTATCCCGAGCGCGTTCCAGACGCTCGGGTTGAAGAACGCCCGTTTCCGCGGCCCCATCGATGTCCTCGGGCTCATTCTTGCCCTGGTCATCCTGGTCGGAAACTGTGCGATCGTTCTTGCTGTCAAGTTCGAATTCGTCCAGGCGCAGTACAAGGGGTTCTGAGTCTACCCAGGGCGGTGCCCTGGGCTGAGAAATCTCAGCCTTTCAGGCTGAACACAGATCGCTTTCGGACGATTTGCCAGACCCGGGTGCGGCCCCCACCCACGAGACTGACCGAGGTTCCCCGCAATGAAGCTCGACTCCAAGGTGCCAGCTGGCCCGTTGGCCGAGAAGTGGACCCGTTTCAAGCAAGACCAGCGCCTCATCAACCCGGCGAACAAGCGGCGATACACGGTCATCGTGGTCGGGACCGGTCTGGCGGGTGGAGCCGCGGCCGCCTCGTTCGCGGAGCTCGGGTACAACGTCCAGAGTTTCTGCTATCAGGACTCCCCCCGGCGCGCTCACAGTATCGCAGCGCAGGGCGGGATCAACGCAGCGAAGAACTACCGCAACGACGGCGATAGCGTCCACCGGCTCTTCTACGACACCATCAAAGGTGGGGACTTTCGATCCCGGGAGGCGAATGTCCACCGCCTGGCCGAAGAGAGTGTCAACATCATCGACCAGTGCGTTGCCCAGGGGGTGCCGTTCGCGCGGGAGTACGGCGGGCTGCTCGATACCCGAAGCTTCGGTGGTGCTCAACTCCAGCGGACTTTCTATTGTCGCGGACAGACCGGCCAGCAACTCCTCCTCGGCGCGTACCAGGCCCTCAGCCGCCAGATCGCGGCTGGAACCGTGAAGATGTTCCCCCGCTGCGAGATGCTCGACCTTGTCGTGATCGATGGCCGGGCACGTGGGATCGTCACCCGGCACCTCGAAACCGGGAAGATCGAATCCTTCGCTGCCGATGCGGTGGTCCTGGCCACCGGTGGTTACGGGAACGTCTTCTATCTGAGTACGAACGCGAACGGGTGCAATGTCTCGGCGACCTACCGCGCCTACAAGCGAGGCGCGACATTCGCCAACCCCTGTTACACGCAGATCCACCCGACCTGCATCCCAGTCACCGGCGACCACCAGTCGAAACTCACGTTGATGAGCGAATCGCTGCGGAACGACGGTCGGGTGTGGGTGCCCAAGAACATCGCAGATGTCGGCAAACACCCATCCGCGATCGCCGAGGCCGACCGCGACTACTTCCTGGAGCGGAAATACCCGAGCTACGGCAATCTGGCTCCACGAGACATCGCCAGCCGCTCAGCCAAGGAAGCCTGTGACGAAGGCCGCGGCGTCGGCCCCGGCGGGCGAGGGGTGTATCTCGACTTCGGCGATGCCATCCAGCGACAGGGCAAGGCGAAGATCGAGGATAAATACGGCAACCTGTTTGAAATGTATGAGCGGATCACGGCCGAGAATGGCTACGAACGGCCAATGCGGATTTACCCGGCTGTCCACTACACGATGGGCGGGCTGTGGGTGAACTACGAGCTGATGAGTAATCTCGATGGCCTGTTCGTGGGTGGGGAAGCGAATTTCTCTGACCACGGAGCGAACCGCCTCGGCGCGTCGGCCCTGATGCAGGGGTTGGCCGATGGGTATTTCGTGCTGCCCTACACCCTGACCCACTGGCTCGCCGGGGTGAAGCCCGAATCGGACAAGAAGACCGACCGGATCACCACTTCCCACCCCGAGTTCAAGCGCTGCGAGGCGGAAGCTGAGGGGAAGCTCAAGAAACTGCTGGCGATCAAGGGGAAGAAGACGGCGAACGAGTTCCACCGGGAACTCGGGAAGGTGATATGGGAGGATGTAGGCATGGCCCGGAGTCGGCAAAGCCTGGAGCACGCGATCAAGCGGCTCCAGGAACTCCGCTTGGAGTTCTGGACGAATGTGACCGTTCCCGGCTCCGACGCCGACCTGAACACGGCCTTGGAGAAGGCGAATCGCATTGCCGACTACCTGGAGTTCGGCGAGTTGCTGGCCCGCGACGCCCTGACTCGCGAGGAATCCTGCGGAGGCCATTTCCGCATCGAATACCAGCAGATCGGCGACGACGGCAAACCCAATGGCGAGTGCGAGCGAAACGACGACGATTTCTGCCACGTCGCTGCCTGGGAGTACGCTGGCCCGGACAAGACCCCCATCCGCAACACCGAGCCGCTGGTGTTCGAGGATGTGAAACTCACCAAACGATCTTACAAGTAGTATTCGGGAGTTTAAAGTTGAAGAAGTTTCAAGTTTAAAGAAGTTGATGCGGAGCGATCATCATCTGGTCGATCAGCGCCTGTATCCTTCAACTTCAACCCCTTGAAAGCTGAACCTCTTAAACTTTAAACTCTTTAAACTTTAAACTTTAAACTCTTTGAACTATGAAACTGACTCTCCACATCTGGCGACAGCAAAACCGGACCACGCCAGGGAAGATGCGGACCTACCCGCTCGACGGGGTCAGCCCGGATATGTCATTTTTGGAGATGCTCGACATCCTGAACGAGGGGCTGATCAAGACTGGGGAGGAGCCCGTAGCGTTCGATCAAGATTGCCGCGAGGGGATCTGTGGATCGTGCGCGATGGTGATCAACGGGCTGGCGCACGGCCCGGAGCGGGCGACAACCGCCTGCCAGTTGCACATGCGGAGTTTCCAGGACGGCGATCACATCTACATCGAGCCGTGGCGGGCGAAGGCGTTCCCGGTCATCAAAGACCTGTGTACCGACCGATCGGCATTCGACCGGATCATCCAGGCGGGCGGGTTCGTGAGCGTGAACACTGGGGGAGCGCCCGACGGGAACTCCCTGCCGATCCCGAAGGTGGACCAGGAAGTGGCAATGGATGCGGCCGAGTGCATCGGCTGCGGAGCCTGCGTCGCGGCCTGCCCGAACGCCTCGGCGATGCTGTTTCTGTCGGCGAAGGTGAGCCACCTGGCGCACACGCCGCAGGGTCAGCCGGAACGGCGCGATCGGGTGCGGAAAATGGTCGCCCAGCACGACCGCGAGGGATTCGGACACTGCACCAATATCAACGAGTGCGAGGCCGCTTGCCCGAAGGAGATTTCGGTCGAGCACATTGCGCAGCTCAACCGCGATTTCATCGCCAGTGCCATTGTCGCGGCGGTGAAGTAGGGTTGACCACAGATTGGAATGACCCCGGAGGGGTCACAGCGATTAGCCGGTGGTTGAGCGAAGCGATACCACCGGTGGCGGCGGTGGGGACAATGACGTGGACACCGAGAGGCCCCATCTTCACAAGAGCGTGGCGACCATCTCCACGATGGAGGGATTGCAATCGCAAACCGGTGGTAGAGCTGCGCTCGACCACCGGCTAATCGCTACGACCCCTCCGGGGTCGGGATGAAGTGGAAACCGGTCCCCCCGGATTTCGATGCAGCCACCGAGTGCCACAGATATAATGTCGGATGAGTCGGCGAGCGATGGGCAGAGAGTGAGCGAGGGCGAACCGATGGACGCCGAACACTTCCACCGCACGCTCCGGGCGTTCCAGCGGCGATTGCCGTTCAAACCCTTTCAGGTTGCGCTCGTCAACGCGGATCGCATCGAGGTGGATCACCTGGAGGCTCTGGTCGTCCGGGGCGGCCTCGCCGTATTTGTCGCGCATAACGGGACACCGACGATCTTCGATCACGAAGGAGCGAGCGAGTTCGTCGGCGAACCGATCCCCCAAGGGCTGGACTGAGCCCCTCCCTCACGCCTTCCAGAACCGCCCGAGTTCGTGACGCATGAAGTGCCACAGCCCACGGGCCGCCAGCCAACTCTTGGTCGCCTTGTCCCGCCGACCACAGGCAAATCGGACGACCCCCTGAAAGATCTTCCCTGCGCACTGGATGGGTGCATCCAACGTCACCAGGGTTTTGTAGACCCACAAAGCCATTGGGCTGGCCCCGGCCTTCCGGAAGTAGTGGACATACCCAATTGCCACGTTCGGGGCCGAGAAACCGATGTTCTTGCGGCTCGACACCCGGCCGTAGTGGACCACCTCCACATCACCCACGTAAACCAGGGGTCGCCGCCGGCCAACCTGGGTGGAGAGGTCGATGTCCTCACCCCCGAACCGATACTGTTCGTCCCACCGCCCGCTGTCCTCAAACACCGCCCGGGGAAGGAATACCGCCGCGCCCATCAGCACCTCGACAGGCCGCACCCCCTCCGGATCGAACGAATCCCGGCGGTAGTCGTAGTACGCCCTGCGGAACAGACCGGTCCAGCGCAGCAGACTGACGCGATGGAGGAGCGCAGCCAGGGTCGGGCGGCGACGGTACGAGATCTGAAAGACCCCATCCGCTCCCCGTAGCCGCGGCCCGACCATCCCTACCGATGGGTTCGCCTCGGCAAAGTTGAAGAACTGCCGGAGTGTGTTCGGTGGAACGACCGTGTCGTTATTCAGGAAGAGCAGGTAGCGGCCCCGCGACAATGTGGCAGCCTGGTTGTTGGCCTTGGAAAACCCACGGTTATCGGTGTTCCGGACCAGGCTCACTTGCGGAAACTCAGTCTCCACCATCTCCGCAGCCCCATCGGTCGAGGCGTTGTCGACGATCAGCACCTCGAACCGCACCCCCTGGTCCTGGTTGAAGAGCGACTCCAGACACCGGCGGAGAAGCCCCGAACAGTTCCAGTTGGCGATACAGACCGACACATCCGGGACAGCCGGATCGGGTTGGGCGACCCGATCGCTGGGTCGGAGATCCCGAAAAGCGGCCACCGAGGAGGCAGTCTCAATCGGGACGGGCAAAACCTGGGACATGAGGAGCTTCCTGCGGTGACCCGCCTGGAGAGCGAGCGGGTGTGGTCGAGTCCGTTCGACGCGGGCAGAGGCTGTCCGGGCTCCGCCAGAGATCGCCTATTTACCACCTTCCCGCAACGGATGTCAATTGCGACGGTTACCCGATCCGAGATCGGGCAGGAAGATTCTCATGTCGAGTTCCCGGTTCCTGACATGGAGAGTACCCGACAAGCCCAAAGAGCGACGGATCGCGTCAACAGTTTTGGGGGTTGATTCCGTCGCTGATGCTCCTACTCATCAACGGATCATCTGATCAGGACATGATATGTGTCGATGACCTTCCGCCCCACAGCCACCCCGTTGCCTGGAGCGACCACTTCGTGAGTCCGGGGTGAGAAGTTCTGCCGACTCGTCCACGCTGGTCCAGGGCGGTCGTTTACAATGCTGTCGCCCGCATCCCACTCGGGCCAAACTGTCTCCACAACAAGGAGTGAGGTCGTGAATCCTTCTGCCTTCGGCACTACCCGCCGCGCATTCCTCAGCGCAGCCGGAGTGTCCTTCTTCGCCACGCCCGGCCTCTTCGCCGACAATCTATTCCCCACCCCGTCGCTGACCGAGGGGCCGTTCTACCCGGACCGGCTCCCACTCGACACCGACAATGATCTGATCATCGTCAACAAGAACCTCACCCCGGCGATCGGAGAAATCACCCACCTGACCGGCCGTGTGCTGGGACCGACCGGCAGCCCGATCAAGGACGCAGTGATCGAGATCTGGCAGTGCGATGCGAATCAGGTCTACCTCCACAGCTCCGATAGCGGCCCCAAGGCCCGGCAGCAGGACAAGAACTTCCAGGGGTTTGGCCGGTTCACCACCAGCTCGAAAGGTGAATATCGGTTCCGGACGATCAAGCCGGTCCCGTATCCGGGGCGACCCGCCCCCCACATCCACTTCAAGGTCAAGAAGGGCGACCGGACGTTGCTCACCTCGCAGTTCTTCGTCCGAGGCCACCCGGGGAACAACCGGGATGGAATTGCCCGGGTCGGCAATCCCCTCGACCGCGAGTTACTAATGGTCGACTTCAAGCCAATCAAGGAGTCAAAAGTGGGGGAGCTGTCGGCCTACTTCGAGATCGTCCTCGGTCGCACCCCAGCAGACCAGGAAGCGGAGTTGAAGCGGTCCAACTAACCCAAACACAACGAACTTCAGGGCAATCGGAGAGAACCTAACCCCCCAACCCTCTCCCTATCGGAGAGAGCTGGGGCTGGGTTTTGCCCGGTAGTCCTCAACACAGAGGTGACGACAATGCGCGGACTGGCTCTGCTTCTGTTTCTTGGCGGGTTGCTCCTGACCGCTTCTCTCACCGAGGCCCAACCGCCAGGCGGACCGGGTGGGAAAGGTGGTAAGGGTGACAAGGGCTTCAAGGGCGGCAAGGGCGGGGATAAAGGCGGCCCCGGCGGCGGTGGTCGGTCGGCCACCGTCGAAGAGATGGTTGCCCGGATGATGACGTTTGATGCGAACAAGGACGGTAAGTTGACCCTGGACGAGGTGACCGACATCCGTCTGCATTCCCTCTTCGAGCGGGCGGACACCAACAAGGACGGGATTGTCACGAAAGAGGAGTTGACCGCCCTACTCACCGCGGAGGCCGCCGCTCTCGGGACAGGTCCCGGAGGTGGCGGTGGTCCCGGTGGGTTTGGCGGCGGTCCAGGTGGACCGGGTGGGTTTGGTGGTGGTCCCGGTGGTCCTGGCGCACCGGGTGGTTTTGGCGGTGGTCCTGGCGGTCCGGGTGGCCGTGGCGGCCCGCCGCAACCGGGCCAGATCCTGCCTCCATTCCTCCAGGAACAACTTCAGTTGACTGACGACCAGAAGAAACAGGTCGAAGTGCTCCAAAAAGACGTGACCGCCAGGCTGGACAAGATCCTGACTGCCGATCAGAAACAACAACTCCAGGACATGCGTAATCGCGGTCCGGGTGGCCCTGGTGGTCCTCCCGGGGGCTTCGGTCCGCCGCCCGGCGGAGCAGGCGGACCCGGGGGCGGAGCTGGGGGCGGGCCAGGTGGCCCCGGCGGTCCTGGGGGTGGTTTCGGCCCACCACCCGGCGGGCCAGGGGGCGGCCCTGGCGGCCCGGGTGGGGAGAACCCGCCACCCAAGAAGCCGTGACCCATATCCAGGTTCGGGGCGGGATCGACACCCCCGCCCCCGGCTTCTCCGCTCACATCCAAAACCGTGACGGCCAATTCGAAGCCGCCCGGTACGCAACCGAGGTATGCCAGAGCGACTCACAAACCGAGACGTCTCGTTTGAAGCGACACCATCTCCAACGTTCTTATGTTCTGCCGTCGAATAAGAAAAAATGATTCAGCACAGAGTCACAGAGAGCACAGAGACAAACAAAAAATAGAGAGATAAATATCGCCACAGGCGTTCTCGGATTTCTTCTTTCTCTGTGCCCTCTGTGACTCTGTGGTGAATACCGCTTTTTGGCCTGGATGGACCGGACGCGCGACAGAGGATCTTCGGTCCCTGCTCAATCGTCTCCAACCCTCCCATCCCCAAACGCCTGACGGCCCGCAGGTTCTGCCCTGCGGGCCGTCGGTGGTCGAATTCGATCTCTCAGCCTGCTCCTACTGGTTGAACACGAACTCCTTGGTGTTCAACAGCGCCCAGAGGATATTCTCGTAGGCGGTCTTCTTCCCGGTCGGGCCGTTCTTGGCCTCCATCTTCTTGATGTGGTCCAGGGCCGAGGCCAGGTCGTCCTTCGTCGGCTTGCGGGCGAAGGCCCAGAGGAACAGGTCGGTCACCTTCTCCGTGTCCGGGCGGGTGTCTTTGGCCGCTGCCAGGGAGTCGGCACGGGCACCGCCGCGGGTGATCTTTCCCTGGACCTCATCGCTATTGAGCAGGTGCAACGCCTGAGCCAGGTTCGCTTCGTTCACCCGCTCGCACTCGCAGGCACTGATCCGCTGCGGCCGACCGAACACGTCCAGGAAGTACGAGCTGAACGATTCGTCCGGAAGCATGATCGCCCGGCTTGGAGCGTTCTTGTCCCGCGGCATGCCGTTAAAGGTGGTTGGGCTGTCGGTCACCTGGCAGACGGCATCCAGCAGCACCTCCGCCCCCATCCGCTTCGGGTAGTACCGGGCATACGCCTGCTTGTCGGTTTTGTTAAACTCGTTCGGAGTCGACGAAAGCTGATACGTCCGGCTCTTGCAGATCGTCTTCACCAGCGACTTGAGGCTGTACTTGTTGTCGACCAGGTTCTTCGCCAGGGCATCGAGCAACTCGGGGTTGCTCGGCGGGTTCGTGATGCGCATGTCATCGAGCGGATCGACGATCCCACGGCCAAAGAAGTGTGCCCAGTACCGGTTCGCCACGGCTTTCGCGAAGAACGGATTCTTCGGATCGACCATCCAGTCCACCAGCTTCACCCGCGGATCGTCTTCGGACGCCGAATCCATCGGCTTGCCGTCGAGTGGCTTGATCTCGGCGGTCTTGCTCGTCCGCTTGTTCTGCACGCTCCCGGTCGCCCGGGTGAAGATCACCTGCATCCGGTTATCGTTCTGGTTCGGGTTGAAGCTCGGTAGACGGATATCCTTCCGGCCGACGCGCCCGAAGAACGCAGCCAGCCCCCAGTAATCGTCCTGGCTCCACTTCTCGTAGGGGTGGTGATGGCAGTTGGCACACGCCAGCCGCTGCCCGAGGAACACCTGGCCGACGTCGTCCACGAAGTTCTCGGGCTTCTCCAACTCCTTGTACCATACCGTGGGCGGGCTCTTCCGCTCGTCGCCGCTGGCGGTCAGGATCGCCCGAACGAACTCGCTGTACGGTGTGTCGTTGGTCACCTGCTCGCGAATCCACTCGTGGAATGCGAAAGTGCCCGGAGCCCGGACCTGCTCGTTCCGCCGCTTCACGCGGAGGATGTCGGCCCACTTGTTCGCGAAAAAGTAAGCGTATTCCGGCGAATCCAGCAACTTATCCACCAGCTTGTCCCGCTTGGCGGCGTCAGTATCGGCTGCGAAGTCGAGCACCTGCTTCGGGGTTGGGAGTGTGCCAGTCACGTCCAGAAACACCCGGCGGATGAATTGCTCATCCGAACACAACTCCGACGGAACGAGCCCGAGTTCCCTCCACTTCTTCGAGGTGAAGGTGTCAACCTTGGTCTTCTCGGGGAAGGTCCAGTTCGGGACGTTCACTCCCAGCGGCACGGTGATTCGGACGACAGCGACCATTCCCTGGTAGCGGGCCATGATGGCGGCTTCGCCGCTCATCCCGGAGGTGCGGACCAGCCCGGCCTCGTTGACAGACGCGGTCTCACCGTCGTTGCTCTCGTACTGAGCCCGGCGGGAGATGTCCTCGACTGTGCCATCCGAGTAATGAGCGTAGGCCGAAATCTGTTGCTTGTTCTTGCGGGTCAGGATGCGGTGTTCGGGGAAGACACTGATCTTGGTGACGACCGGATCCTTCTCGTCGCCCCACGGCATTCCGGCCGCGACCCAGCGTCGGACAAGTTTGTACTCGTCCGAGTCGGGATCCATTTTCTTCCCACCACCGTGCGGGGCCTTTCCGGTCGCCTTCATGAGGAACAGGCTGGCGTCCGGGTTGGCCGGGAACAGCCGTCGTCCGCGGCCTTCCTTCACGAGAGTCTGGAAATCCAGTTGGGGCTCGAACCCGAGGAGCGAGAGTTTGAATCCGTTCTGCCCGCTCGCTTTCCCGTGGCACCCGCCGCTATTGCAGCCGAGTTTGGTGAACACGGGGACGACCTGATTGCCGAAGTTCAGCGGCAAGTTCTCACCGATCTGCTTTGACGCGAGTGGAACCCTGGCCGACTTGTCGCCATAGGTGGCGATGATTTCACTCGCCCCGTTGGCTCGGGGGAGAACCCTTCCGGCGGGGGTGACCGCGGCGGTCTTCCCATCGGCGACGGTGTACCTCACATCAGTAGTCAGATCCTGGAGCCGGCCGTCGTTTAGCGTCGCCGTGACAACGAGTTGCGCGGCGTCGTCGGAGCCGGTGAGGGCGACGGCGGCGGGGTAAATGGCGATCGTTTTGATTTCCGACGGGCTGGGCAGGGCGACATCCTGCGCAGCGACGGGGCAGGCCGAGGCGAAAAGCCCGGCCGTGGCGAGCAGGACCGCCGGGAGGCGGGAACGCTTCGGCATGGAGATGACCCTCGATCGGGGTTCAGGCGGGTGGGACGGAGCACGGAAGGCAGAATCCGGCAGTATTTGAATTGTCGCTCACGGCGGGGGTTGGTGCAAGGGGGAAGAAAAAACATCTCATCCAGGGGCAATCGTAGGTCTAACGAGAGGGCGATTCTCCTGCCGAGCATAATGGTGGGGCAGCTCAGCAGGAGCATCGCCCTGCCATTTATACGTCCAATAGTCTTTCCGTAGATGCGATAGCCTCAGCGAGTTCCTGGATCGGGCCAGGGCGGAAGCCCTGGACCCACCACGAGTCACTTCTTGCGGGTCATGGTGGTCGTGATGGTCATGACCGGAGCGAGCCCGGACTTGATGACCAGATCGATACCGATTCGGTCGTCGCCCGCAAATGCCCACTTCATCATTCCGGTCAGGCCACCCTGGAGGTTGGCTTTCCAGGTCAACACCTGTGCCTTCTCGTCCCACACCCCGTCCCAGGCGATGACCGACCCCTGAGCACTGTCCGTCCACATCCGGTAGAGCTTTCGGACGGGGTCGTAGGTGACCAGTTGCACGGCCTCGTTCGAGTCGCCCTGGCGAACCGATCGGAGATGCAGGAAGGTTCCCCCGAAGGCTTTCTCGATGGTGTCCGTGGAGGTCAATTTCGTTTCCTCCCCGACCAGCGGGCGGATCGCAACCACGTTGTCCCAGGTTCCCAGTCGCCGCTCCAGCACCGGTGTCAGTTCTCCCTTGATGGGTGCGGCCAGAGCGCCCAGTTCGGGCGGGGGAAAGCCGGAGGTCCGGATTTTCTCATACGGGGTTTTGGGGCTTGTCGCTCCGAAGAACCCGAACAGCATCTCGTCGGTTGTCTGCTCCCCCACTTTCACGTCCTTGGGCGGGTTAGTCGGGTTGTTGGGGTTGGTTGACGTGTTGTCGAAAACGGCCTCAATCTCGAGTTTCGTGCCGGCCTTGGCCAGGATCGGTTCGCGGAACCAGTAAGTCTCCTGCCAGCGGTAATCCCAGACCGGGATGTCAACGAGTACGATGGGGCTGCCTCCGGGTGGAGTCATTGTCACTCTCGTCCGCTTCCCGAGCAAGTGCATGTGAGGGATGATGCTGTGCAAGGTGGCGTCGGTCTTCAGGTAGAGGGCCTGGCGCGCCAGATGCGAGGACTCCCCGGCCTTGATGGTCTCGCCTGGTTTCATCCCGTCGAGGGTGATCGTTTGCCACGGCTGGTCGATTGGACCCTTGGCGAAGTACAACCCGACCTGGGTGCGGTCGGTCCCCGGTTTTCCGTCGCGGTGGTAATGAGTCTGGATGATAAAGTCGGCCCCTTTGGGGAGCATCCACCCCGCTCCGGTGGGGAGACACTGCGGAACCTGCCCGGGAGCCCACCCGCCGATACCCCCGAAGCGGGGCACGTCGCTACGTCCGCCCGGAGCGACGACGAACCCGACCCCCATACTCACCGGGTAGCCTGGCCCGTGGTCGGGGTCGGTGGTGCCCTTCTCTTTCAACTGCTGTTTCTGTTCGAGAGCGCGGCCCTGGCCGGTGCCGTCGAAGAAGTGCAGGGTGTGGTGGACGATCCGCGGGTTCCCGGGCTTCACGTCATACCCCACCACCCACTTATGCTCGGCCAGCCCGGTCGGGATGACGAAACAGCGGAAGAGGTCGCGCCCGGTCGGGGCCAGATAGAACTCCTCGCCAGGGGTGACAATCAGATCGGGCTTCCCGAGTCGCCAACCGTCGGGGAACTGCGGAGGCGGCGGGGCATCGTTCGCATCTCCTTCTGGGCAGCCCGCTTTCTCCCAGGCTGCGAGTGTGGCGATCTCATCGTCGGCGAGTTTCCGCTCCCCTCGCATGGGAACACCCGCCCCACCCGGCATCCACGGAGGCATCTGACGGGAGGCGGTGGTGGCAGCGATGTCCACGGCCCACTTTTTGGCCTGTTTGTAATTCGTCAGGGCGAACGGACCGACCTCACCGGGCCGGTGACATCCCTGGCAGTTCTTCTGAAGGATTGGGGCGACATGCTTGTGGTAAGTCACTGATTGCGGGACCGGTTGCCCGTTCGGCGTGCCCGGTGCAGAGCTGTAGTTGGCTGCGGCCAGACCGACGACAAGAACGACCGTGGCGAAACCCGTGCGAATCATCCCGGTGCCTCGAACAGGTGCAGGTGTAGGGGCATCGAGACTACCCCTTGCAGATTATCACGGTTTCAAATGGGGGTGGAAAGCAAACGAGCCGCCAGCGCTTCCACTGGCGGCCCGCCTTGCAATGTCGCTGACGCTCGTTACTCCTTCGGCCGGATCGGCTTGCGGACTTTCTGACTGCTGTAACTCCCGTAGTTCTTCTTGAGGCTACCGTCCTTGCTGGTCCGCTCCGGGACCGCATACACGTCGAATTCCCCACCCATCTCCTGACTGCATCGGATGCACACCCGGGTGTCCGGCAGGGCCTCGATCCGTTCTGCCGGAATCTCGGCACCGCAGCGAGCACACTCTTGCGGGTCGTTCGTCATCAACCGCCCCTCTGTGAACCGCCCCTGGCGGGGTCCAGATTTGAGGGAACCCAATGCTCCCCAAAATACAGACACGCCACACCCGCCCCAGGTGCGCGGTTTTTCCCTTTTTTCTGGCAACCTGTCCGGTCCCATTCTCGTGAGGTGGTTCATCCAGGTTCTGGCGAAGGAGCGATTTTGGCTCGGAGAAGTGTCGACGACACATCCACCCGAAAGTCGGCTTCGAGAAGCGGGATGAAGAGCTCCGAGAGGTCATCCGGAAGACTGGTGTCGACCCAGGTGCGGAACACACCGTCTGCATCCAGCCTCCCACCGACCACCACCCGGCTGCCACGGGCCAGGAGAGACCGGAGTACCTCGTCCCGCCGGATCGGATCATCCTTGTAATAGCGAGGGTCGAGAAGTCGCACAGCCGTGTCGTACCCGAGGACGAAAACCGCACCGGGGAACAGGTCGGCCTTCGCTGCGAAGGTGGCCGCACGGGTGACCCAGACGGACGCCTGCCCGACGAACTGCCCGACTCGCCGAGTCACCTCGTGTGCCGACAGCTCTGGCTTGTCCACGTTCGCGACGCTCAGTTCAAACGCGACCGGCACCCCGAGCCTGGCGGTGGCCGCCGCCGCCAGGCGGGTGTGACCGTGGTGGAGGGGGTTGAAGGAACCTGGCAGTACCGCAATTGGCCGCGGACCGTCGATCCGGACGATCCCATCCGGCTCCTGGCAGACGGCCGGGTGCGACTGGAGAAGTTGCCACATGGCGAATCATCTTCATTTGGCATTCACGGCCCACTCGGGAGCAACGACCTGCCGGTTCGCAGCCAAAGCGCGGGCACTCACCTGAAGGACACGCAGGAAGCCCTCGCTGTCCGCGTGGTCGAACTCCCCGATCGCCTCCATCGAGGCGTTGCTCTCCGAATACAGTTGGTGTGGCACATCGGAGGCGGAGTCGAACTCGGCCCGGCCCTTGTACAGTTTCAGCCGGACCGTCCCCGTCGCCAGGGCATTGATCGGGGCGACCGCCGACCGCGCCAGGTGAGTGCCGAGGTCGAACCCGTACCCCTGGTAGATCTGCTTGGCCACAAATAGCGACAACTGATCGAATAGCTCGCGGCTGCGGCGATCAAGAACGAGTTGCAGGAGATAGGCGTAGGCCGTTCCGAGTAACTCCATGCCGGGGGCTTCGTACACCCCACGGCTCTTGATCCCGACGAAGCGGTTTTCCACGAGGTGCGTGGCGATCCCGACGGCGTGTTGGCCGCCGATCGCATTTGCCTTTTGGATCGCCTGGAACGCGGTAGTCGGCTGTCCGTTGATCGCAACAGGCCGGCCCGCCTCGAATCGCACGGTCACGGGCTCGGGTTCGTCCGGGGCATCTTTCGGGAGTACACCCATCCCCGGGGTGACGAACCAGGGCGGGGTGTCGAGGTGTTCGAGCTTCCCGGCCTCGTGGGTGAGTCCGAGTAGGTTGGCATCGGTCGAGTACGGCGCGCTTTTGCTGGCCTTGATCGGGAGCCTATGCCCCTCGCAGTAGTCGATCATCTCGGACCGTCCGCGGAACCGGGCCAGGAAGGCCGGGTCACGCCACGGAGCGTAGACACTGATTTCCGGAGCGAGCATGTTGGTGCAGAGCTGGAACCGAACCTGATCGTTCCCCCGGCCGGTGGCTCCGTGCCCGAGCACCTTGATCCCGCGTTTGCGCATCTCGGGCACCATCCCGGCCACGATCACATGCCGGCCGATGCCTGTGGTGTTCCAGTAGGCCCCTTCGTATCGAGCCTGGAACTGGATGACTTCGATCCCGCTCTCGGCAATCGTGTTGTGCAGCGGAATGGCAACGTAGTCGGCGGCCCCGCAAGCTCGCATCCGCCGCCCGACCTCGCCGAAGTCGGTCTCGTCTGGCTGGGCGATGTCGGCAGTGAAGCAAACGACGCGCACCCCGTTCTCGGTGAGCCACTTGGTAACAGTGCAGGAGTCGAGCCCACCAGACGCAGCGAACGCAACGGTCTGACCTTTGAGGTCGGCGAGTGTGGTCAAAGGAGAGTACCTCGTTTTGATAGTACAGGGAGTGCGATGCTCCTGCCGAGCTTTGCACCAATGGGAGTGCGATGCTCCTGCCGAGCTTGCACCAATGGGAGTGCGAGGCTCCTGCCGAGCTTGCACCAAT
>PLDW01000110.1 GCA_003136315.1 Gemmataceae bacterium
CGAGTGACCTACTTTACGACCCCCCGGCAACTGATGCCTACCACGGCACCTGAGTGGTTCCGATTCTTCGACTCTGAGGCAGAGATTGCCGTCACCGAACGGCGTCTCCCCCACTGGGCGCAGGCCGGGACCCTTTGTTTCTTGACTTGGCGGACTTTGGACTCAATCCCTGAACACGTCCTCTCAACCTGGCGGTCTGATCGTGCATCCTGGCTTGCCCGGCACGGGATCGACCCTCTCGGCGATAGCTGGCATGCGAGGTTCGCCGCGCTTGCCCCCTCTGACCGGTTGGAATTTCACCGGTTGTTCTCGGGCCGGTGGCAGGCAATGCTCGACAAGTGTCAAGGGGCTTGCGTCCTGCGGCGACCGGAACTTGCCCGAATCGTGGCGAGCAGTCTTCAGCACTTCGACGGTGAGCGGTACACTCTCACTGACTTCGTCGTGATGCCGAACCACGTTCATATTCTTGCCGTGTTCCCCGACGAAACTCGGATGCTTGCGCAGTGTGAAAGTTGGAAGCACTTCACTGCTGGCCAAATCAACAAAGTGATTGGCCGACGTGGGCGATTTTGGCAAACGGATACGTTTGACCATCTCGTGAGAAGTGCCGATCAACTTGACACCCTACGGTCGTACGTTGCGGATAATGCTTTCCAGGCCCGGCTAGGGGGTGACGATGTCCCTCACTTTTCCCGCACTCTCGAAGGATTCGGGAAAACACCAGAAACGGTTACTCGCGAAGCGAGTGACCGTCTTTGAGGAAACTCTCTCAGGCCTGTGAACACCAGGAACTTCCATCCACGCTTCAGGCCCCACATAGGGGCAGAAGACACCAGAAACGGTCACTCGCGGAGCGAGTGACCTACTTTGAGGAAACTCCAATGATCCCCTCCCCACTTGCCCTGCACCACACCCGGCGACAGTTCTTTGCGTCGTCCGGGTTCTCGCTGGGGACTGCTGCTCTTGCCAGCCTCCTCGGGGACTCCGCACACGGAGCCGATGCGAAGGGCGATAAGACCGGGCTCGGGGCGGCCCTCCCCGAGACGCACTTCCCGGCCAAGTGCAAGAACATCATCTATTTGCACATGGTCGGCGGCCCGTCTCAACTGGATCTCTACGACTACAAGCCGAAGATGGTCGACTGGTACGACAAGGATCTCCCCGAGACGATCCGCAAGGGCCAGCGGCTCACCACCATGACCAGCGGCCAGGCCCGGTTCCCGATTGCCCCGAGCAAGTACAAATTCGCCCAGCACGGGAAGTGTGGGATGTGGATCAGCGAGATGCTCCCGCACACCGCCAAGATGGCCGACGACCTGGTGTTCATCCGAAGTATGCACACCGAAGCGATCAACCACGAGCCAGCGATCACGTTCATGCAGACCGGCAACCAGGTGACCGGCCGACCCTGTCTGGGGGCCTGGGTCAGCTACGGACTCGGTAGCCTGAACCAAAATCTGCCGACATTTGTTGTGATGGTCGCCAAACCGAGCAACCAGGAGCAGGTGCAAGCAATCTCCGCCCGGTTGTGGCAGTCGGGATACCTGCCCGGGGAACACGCAGCGGTCTCATTCCGGGCGGCGTCCGACCCGATCCTCTACATCAACAACCCGCCGGGGGTCTCCGGGGATATCCGTCGCACGACCCTCGACGGCCTGAACAAGCTGAACGAACTGGGACACGCCCGGACGCTCGACCCCGAAACCCAGACTCGGATCGCCCAGTACGAGATGGCATTCCGGATGCAAACCAGCGTCCCCGAACTGGCCGACCTCTCGAAGGAAGATGCGAAGACGTTCGAGTTGTATGGACCGGATACCAAGAAGCCCGGAACCTTTGCCAACACGGTGTTGACTGCACGCCGGTTGGTCGAGAAGGGGGTCCGGTTCGTCCAGGTGTATCACAATAACTGGGACCACCACGGGAACCTGGCCGGGCGGATGCCGGACCAGTGCCGGGATGTGGACCGGCCGTGCTGGGGGCTGATCCAGGATCTGAAGCGGAAGGGGTTGTTTGAATCCACCCTGGTGATTTGGGGTGGGGAGTTTGGGCGGACGATCTACAGTCAGGGTGGGCTGAGCAAGACAAATTACGGCCGAGACCACCACCCGCGGTGCTTCTCCATGTGGATGGCCGGGGGTGGGAGCAAGGGTGGAACAATCTACGGAGAGACCGACGACTTCAGCTACAACATCATCAAAGATCCGTGCCCTGTCCACGACTTCCATGCCACCGTCCTGCACCTACTCGGAATCGACCACAACCGCTTCGCCTTCCGTCACCTCGGACTCGACCAGAAGCTCACTGGGGTTGAAAAAGCCGAGCCGATCAAGGCATTGATCGGGTGAGGAGCGCCCTGGTCTGATCCAGGAACCCATTGAGGCTGTCTCATCCCAGGAGTAAGCATCGGTCTAACGGGAGGGCGAGGCTCCTGCCGAGCGTGACGGTGGGCCAGCTCGGCAGGAGCCTCGCCCTCCCATATATACGTCCAATCGTCCTTCTATAGATGCGACAGCTTCAGCGGGTTCCTGTATCAGAGCAGCCGGACCAAGACAGTCGCGAGGTTTCGGGATGCCCGACGGGTGTCCCGGGCAAGACGGAGGAACTCACCCAGCAAAAGCGGTCGCCGGACGAGAGCCATCGCTGCCTTCCAAGGTGAGACCCGCCCACCGCTGAGCAACTTCACGAGTTCCGCTGACAACCTTGTCTCCACAGTGTCGGAGACCGCACGAACCGCCAAGAATGGGACACCGGCCCTGGCACACACCTCCGCCACGGCCGCCGACTCCATGTCGACAGCATCGGCCTGGTGCATTTTCCCCAACAGCTTCTTCTTGATCGGGTCGGAAATGAGCCGATCTGTCGTCAAGATGCGGCTCGTCCGGGTTGCGATCCGGACGTCGCTCGGGACGAGTGCCTCCGCCGCCAACCAGGTCGTCCCGGATGAATAGACGTCCCGCGAAATCACCACATCCCCGACTGCCAGATCCGGCACCAGAGCACCACAGAACCCCGCCATGATAATGAGCCGTGGAATCGGCTCATGGATAACTGCCTCCGCGGCCCGCCTCGCGGCGGATTGCCCGACGCCAGTGACAACCACACTGACGTCGTGCCGGGTTCGGACCGCTCGCCGAAACGGAGCCACCTCCCGGCCGAGAGCGAACAGAACGACCACTCTCCCGGCCCGGTTGGGAGCGATCACGTCAGTTGCCAGCGGAGCATCTTGAGGCTGTCACCGAGCCTGGAGTTGACCCCCAGGGCGGCAGCGACCTCGTAGCCCGAGTGCATCATGCAGTGTTCACACCGGGGATCTTTCCCGTACCCGTAGTTCTCCCACTCGGTCGTGTGGATGAGGTCGGTGAACGTGGTGTGGTGCTCGTCGGTAATGAGGTAGCAAGGCCCCTTCCAGCCCTTCACGTTCCGCGTCGGGCTGGCCCAGGCCGCGCAGCTCAACTCCCGCTTCCCCTGGAGGAACTCCAGGTACACCGGTGAGGTGTTCATCGCGTACTTCTTGAAGAGCCCGGCCGCCTCGTTGAACTTTTGCTTGATCTGATCACGGGTCAGGAAGATCTCGGCCGCCCCATCCGGGTTGGTGCTACACACAGCCGCATACCCGTAGGCCGGGGCGAGCATGAACCCATCCACGCCGAGCGTGGTGAGATAGCCGAAGAGCGCATCGATCTCGGCCATGTCGGTGTCCTTGAACACCGTGGTGTTGGTACACACCAGGAATCCGGCCTTCTTCGCCGCCTTGATTCCCTCCACCGCAGCCGCGAACACTCCCTTCCGTTCCACGGCCTTGTCGTGCGTCTCCTCCAACCCATCGATATGGACGTTGAAGAAGAACCGAGAGGTCGGGCGGAACAGGTGAAGCTTTTTCGTGATGAACATCCCATTCGTACACAGGTAGATATGTTTCCGCTTCTTCAGGATGCCACGGACCAGCTCCCCGATTTGCGGGTAGATCAGCGGCTCGCCACCGCAGATGCTCACGATTGGGACTCCGGCTTCGTCCACCGAGTCGAGACACTCCTCGACGCTCAGCTTCTCCTTGATCGTGGACTCGTACTCACGGATCCGACCACACCCAGTACAAGTCAGGTTGCAGGCGTGAAGCGGTTCCAGCATGAGCACGAGTGGAAACCTCGGCTCCCGTTGGAGCTTCTTCTTGAGCATGTAGCCCGCCATGTCGGTGGTCAGGCTCAGGGGGAATCGCATGGGGTCTCCTCGTCGAGTGATCAGTCGTCAATTATCAGTTATCAGTCGGACAATTGTGTGATTTTAACGGGTCGATTTACAACGGTTTGGTCTCGTTTTAACTGATGTCGGGGCGATCCGGGTGAGGGCCTCAGTGCTCGGCCGGAATGTTGGTAGCCGTCCCTTTGTGAGACGGAGTCGGATGCGCCGGGTCGATCCGATAGCCGGATTGGCTGACAACTGACAACTGACAACTGACAGCTCTCAAGTAGCGACCCAGAGCCATCAGTGGGAAATAGACCGGATACATGTGATACTTGAGGTAGAACACCCGGGGGAAGCCGGTTCCGGTGAATGGCTCCTCGGTCCACCCGCCATCGGTGTGCTGGGTGCCAAGCAGGTACTCGACCCCGGCCCGGACCTCCGGGGTTTCGGCCTCGCCTGCCGCCAACAGTCCGAGCAGCGCCCAGGCGGTCTGTGAAGCGGTTGATGGGCCCTGCCCCGCGGCCGACGGGTCGTCGTAACTGAGACAACTCTCGCCCCACCCGCCGTCCGCGTTCTGGGCTTCCTTGAGCCACCGGACCGCTCGCCGGGCGATCGGGACGGACATGTCGAAGCCGACCGCCGCCAGCCCGACAAGAACCTGCCAGGTGCCGTACACGTAATTCACCCCCCATCGCCCGAACCACGAACCATCGTCCTCCTGGCGGGCGAGAATGAACGCGACCGCTCGATCAACGGGGGGTTGGCCGATTCGGTAGCCGTAGTGGCTAAGGGCTTCGAGCACCCGGGCAGTGATATCCGGGCAACTCGGATCCAGCATCGCATTGTGGTCGGCGAATGGAACTTTCGTCAGGATTTCCCGGTTGATGTCCTTGTCGAAGGCCGCCCACCCACCGTCCGAGTTCTGCATGGCCAACAACCAGGCGAGCGCGCGATGCATTGCGGGTTGGCACCCCTCCCGGGTGGTCTGGCCGCCACGAGCCAGAGCAATGAGCACCATCGCGGTATCGTCGGTGTCCGGGTAGAAGGCGTTGCGGTACTCGAAGAACCACCCGCCAGGCTCGACCCCACGGACGGTCTTCGACCAGTCGCCTTCGCGTCGCACTTCCTTGTCGAGCAGCCAGCGGACCGCTGCGGTGGATGGCTCCGACGTGGTTGGCTCGCCAGCGTCCTCCAACCCGATCAAGGAGAGGGCCGTATCCCACACCGGCGACAGGCAAGGTTGGAGGCGGAGGGTGTCCCCCTGGGGAATACTGAGATCGGCCAGTTGTTGCATCACCCACTGCATCTCGGGGTCGTCGTCCGATACACCGAGGCAGCGCAGAACGACCGCGTTGTACACGATGGGTGGGAAAATCGCCCCGATTCCGTCGCTCTCCTCGTATCGTTCCCGCATCCAGGCCACGGCCTTCCGGACAGCGTACCGGCGCAGCGGCATGAGCCGGAACCGTTCGACTGTCTTGAGCACCCAGTCGATCCCGAGAAAGACGTTCGTCCACGAGAACCAAGCCTGGGTCGGCTTCGCTGGCCAACGAGGAGTTTCCGGTGGCTGGAGGAACAGCTCACGGACGTGCATCCGTTCCGGGAGAACGGTCACAGGTTTGTGCGCATCCACCACGCTCAGCGGGACGAAGATGGTGCGACTCCAGGCCGACATCGCGTAGATGTTGAAGAAGAACCACCGGGGGAGAAGGATGAGTTCCGCCGGAACGGAGGGGCATGCAGCGTATGGCACCTGACCCAGGAGAGCGAGATAGAACCGGGTGAACGAGTTGGTCGCCTCCGCTCCGCCGAGTGCCCGGATCGTTTCCGCGGCCCGGGCCATGAATGGCTCATTGGCCCCGAAGCCGGCGATTTTCAGGGCGAAATACGCTTTGACCGAAACGCTGACTTCCGCCGGCCCACCCGGGTAGTTGGCCCACCCACCACAGGGGAGCTGGTGCCGTAGCAGATAGTTTGCGAGTGGTGGGATTCGAGGATCGTCCGCCCGGCCGAGGAATGCCAGAAGCAGGATGAACTCGGATTCGAGGATCGTATCGCCTTCCAACTCACCGACCCAGTGACCGTCTGCACGCTGCCGGGCCACCAGACCGCGGCGACTGCGATCGACTGCCGCGGCCACGTCCTCGGCCCATGCCACGGTCCGTTCGTCCGGATCGGATTCAGCGACACGACCGGGAGTTTGTGCAAGCGAGCGGGTCACGGGAAGGAATTCCTTGTCCTTCGAGCCTCGATGGGCAATTCCCGACAGTCTACCCCGGCTAAATCGGCTGGTTCAAGCCCAACCAGCTCACAGCGCGGAACCAGTCCACTGCTTCAGTGATCGATTCAGTCACCGGGCGCGGTGTCAGGCCAAGTTCGGTGAGGCTCCGGGAGGCGTCAAAGTGCATCCTGCGCCGGGTGAGTTTGACCCCGGTGACGGTCGCGGCCGGGATCGTTCCTGTCACCGCGTCCGCCACCCATTCGCTGACGTACGCTGCGGCCAGCGCTACCGGGTACGGCACCCGCCATCTGGGCTGTGGCAGATCGGTCAGACGAGCGAGGTATCCGAAGACCAAACGAATCGACCAGTTCTCCGCGCCGAGAAGGTAGCGGACGCCCGGCCGACCGTGATCCATTGCCCGAATCATTCCGGCGGCCACATCGCGGACATCAATCAGGTTCAGGCCGGCATCCAGGTACGCCGGGCGTTTGCCGAGACAGAAATCGAGCATCATCTGGGTGGGTGGAGAGCGACCCCAGTCACCAGGACCGATCGGTAAAGTGGGATTCACAACGACGACCGGCGCACCTCCCCGGGCAAGATGAAACGCAAACCGCTCAGCGCGGAACTTCGACCGGCAATACGGACCGATCACATCCCGCACGGGCACATCCTGGTCTTCGGCAATCGGGGTCGTTTGTCGCGCCCGAGTGAGGATACTTTCGGTGCTGGTGTGGAGGATGCGTTTGGCGCCGGCCGCAAGCGATTCCGTGAGCACGTGAACTGTGCCAAGGTAATTCACCGCGTGGAAATGCCCACGGCGACGGACCCAAAGTTGAGGATTCGCTGCGAGGTGATAGACAACCCGGCACCCCTGAACGGCCTGGCGAACAGCGCCCTGGTCACGGATGTCACACGGGACAAAGTGGATCTTCCCGGCTGGCAGGTGATCAACCTTTGCCCCCGGTCGGTCAAGAACCCGCACTCGCTCGCCGCAGCCAACGAGGAGCTGGACGAGGTGCGAACCAATAAACCCGGCCCCGCCGGTCACGAGAGTGATGTCGGCCATCCCGCCTCCTGCTTCTCCCGAATGGGTAGAGGACAAGCGGCTGACCAGCAAGGGGGTCACTCCCAGGTTCCTCGGCTGCTCCGATCAACTGAATCGCCCGGAGTCGTTGTCTGATACAGGAACCCGCAGAGGCTGTCACGTTCCCGGAGCAAGCATCGGTCTAACGNNCGTAAAGGTGATAGGCTCGGCAGTAGCCTCGCCCTCCCATTTGCATGTTTAAGCGTCTTTTCCGTAGATGCGACAGCCTCTACGGGTTCCTGTATGAGTTCGATCGTGAAGATGGGTCGTCGGCCGATACAAGTCCGATACCTGATTTCTCGATCCCATTGGGTGACAGGGTGTGGCTGGTACACGTCTCAAACCTTCGCATGTTTCATCGACCACTCGCATCGGACAACACCTGAACCAGGTCGGCTGGACGGACCGGCTTGACCAGGTGGAGATCGCACCCAGCCTCTTTCGATAATCGCCTATCCTCGTCCTGTCCCCATCCAGTCAGGGCAATTACGGTCGCGCCTTTTCCCCAAGGCTGCTCCCGAATCCGACGGCAGGCATCGTATCCATTGAGCCTGGGCATCCCAACGTCCATCAGGATGACCTGGGGTTGAAACACCTTGGCTATCTCCACTGCCTCGACTCCATCGTGTACCGTGCGGACATCGTGGCCGAGGAGTCCAAGCATGGTGGCCATTGAGGCAGCCGAATCCCGGTTATCGTCAGCGACGAGGATGCGTCGGCTTGGGCTGCGGACGATAGGTTTGTCATCAGCCGGGAGGGGGTGCATGGGCTCCATGTCTAGCTTCAGCTCCGGCAACCGGACGGTGAACGTACACCCTTCACCCGGCTTGCCGCTCTTGGCTGAGACCGAGCCACCATGCATTTCGACCAGGCCCTTGACCAGCGCCAGGCCGATCCCAAGTCCACCCGTGCTTCTCTCGATCGAGCGATCGACTTGAGAGAACATATCAAAGACGGTTGGAAGCGAGTCGGCCGGGATGCCGATCCCGGTATCCCGGACCGAAACCACGACCTCACCCCCATCTCGTTGGGCAGTCAGCCAGATCTGGCCGCCATTCTCGGTGTACTTGGCGGAGTTACTCAGAAGGTTACTGAACACCTGTGCGAGCCGAGTGAGATCGGCGTCCAGATAAACCGGCTCCGGTGGGAGAGTGACTGTTAGCTCGTGTCCTGCCGCCTCGATCACTGGCCGGGCCGTCTCCACAGCCGCCGCCACGACGTCGAGGAGCAGCACCCGGCTCCGTCGCAACTCCATCTTATTTCGACTGATCCGCGATACATCGAGTAAATCGTCGATGAGCCGGACCATGTGACCGAGTTGCCGCTCCATGATATCACGGGACTTCGAGACGGCGTCGGGATCGCCGGCAGCCAGTCTCATCACCTGGAGACCGTTGCGGATGGGGGCCAGTGGATTTCGCAGTTCATGGGCGAGGAGTGCCAGGAACTCGTCCTTGCGCCGGTCAGCATCCCGGAATGCCTGCTCGGTCCGCTTCCGTTCGGTGATGTCCAGAGAGACCCCGATCAGCCTCTGGGGTGAGTCATCGCCGTGGATCAGCCCCCGGACCAAGACCCAACGGACCTCTCCGCTGGGGCACACGATCCTGTGCTCGACATCGTACTCTGACCGGTTCTCAATCACATGCCGCAGAGCCTGGTCGACGGCCGTTCGGTCCTCGGGATGGATGGCCGCGAGAAGGTCCGCGTAGGTAAAAGGGGCGTCTACAGGGCGACCGAAGTTGGATTTGCACCGTGACGACGTTGAGAGTTCTTCTGTACCGAGGTCGAGATCCCATTCACCCAACTGTCCCGCGTCCAGAGCCACCCGCAGCCGTGCAGCATCCCGGCGGGCTTGCTTCTCCGCGCGACGCATCCGCAGGAGTGCCCGTGCGGTGGCTACGAGCACAGGCGGCTCAGTCGCATCGGTCAGGTAAGCATCAGCCCCGCTCTCCAGTCCCTCGACCTGGCTCGCCGTGCCGACAAAGGTAGCGGACAACAGTAGGACCGGAACCGCTGCGGTGATCGGGTCGGCCTTCAATCGTCGGCAGACCTCATACCCGTCGATATCGGGCAAATTCACGTCGAGGACCAGGAGGGCTGCCTCCGTGGCCAGTCGGAGGGCATCTGACCCGGTCATCCCTTCAACAATGTCGAACCCTGCTCGCTGGAGGCTACGAGTGATCGTGTACCGCTTCACCTCGTCATCATCCACGACCAAGACTCGAACACGTTGGTCATTCATCAGCGTCGACCCTCACTCCTACAGCCTTCACGAGAGCCCTCCGGATGGCCAGCGCGGTCTCCTCCCGCGATCCTTCTCCCCCTTTTGAAATAATCGAGACTGCCCCAGCCGCCAACCGGACCCGTTCGGTCTCGTCGAGCATCTGCGAGGTATAGACTATGACAGAGATGTGGCTGGTGGCTGGGTCGGCCTTGAGGTGTTCAAGCACCTCAAACCCCGACAGATCGGGCATGACCAGATCGAGGAAGATCGCCCGTGGCTGAACCTCTTTCGCCCGTTGGACTCCCTCCAGTCCGCCGGCGGCCTCCACGATCATCACCGGGAGTTCGCTCAGAAAACCTCGCAAGAGGTATCGGGAGACCTCGTCATCGTCGATCAGCAGAACCTTCGGGATCGGGGCCAAGGTCGGTGGGCGGTCAATCAGACGCTTCAGTTCCCCCACCAGCCAACTCCGCTCGACAGGTTTCCGTGTCCATGCGTCAGCCCCGAGACCCGTCGCCCGTACGTTAACATCCGCGACCGTGACCACAATCAACGGCACCATGCGGGTTGACGGAGCGTTTTTCAACTCGACGAGCAGATCCCATCCGTCACCGGTGTCGACCAGCACGTCCAGCATGATGGCGGCCGGCGTGACGAATCGAAGGAACTCTCGCGCCTGCTCGCACGTCCGGGCGGTGAATATCTGCAAGCCGGCCGAACTGAGATAATTGTCATACAGTAGAGGCGCGGTCGGGTCGTCATCAACGACCAGGACGGGTTGCCGGGCGGGATCGAGAAGCCGGGCGGGCTCCGCGCCTGACGGTCTGGTTATCGGGCCGGAATAGACCCGAGGAATCACAAGATAGAACGTCGAACCGGCCCCCACGGCACTGCGGACCGAGACCTGACCGCCCAGAAGTTCGGCCAACCGCTTCGACAACGGGAGCCCGAGCCCCGTCCCTTTCACACGCCTTTGGATGTGACTGTCGATCTGGCCGAACTCCTCGAAGATGAGTTCCTGATCCTCCGCAGCGATGCCGATCCCCGTGTCGGAGACCTCGAATACCACGGTCTCCCCCGGTCCGGATCTGGCAGTCACCCGAACTTCTCCCCGCTCGGTGAACTTCAAGGCGTTCGACAGATAGTTGCGGAGAATCTGAGACACCTTCCCTTCATCAGTATGAAGATCACCGGTAGTCGAGGCGTCCTCGAACACCAGATCGACCGCCGCGTCCGGGGTCAGCAACGGCCGCATCATTCCTCGGAGAGTGGCGAATAGGTCCACTGCCCGGAATGACTCTGACCGGACGACCACCTTTCCCGCCTCAACCTTTGCCAGGTCGAGCAGGTCGTTGACCAGTTCGGAGAGCCCCAGGGCCGCCCGGCGGACAAACGCCACCTGCTTCTCCTGCTCCGCGTTGAGGGGGCCATCGGTCCGATCGAGCAGAAGTTGAGACAGGCTCAAGATCGAGTTGACGGGGGTCCGGAACTCGTGACTCATATTTGAGAAGAAGCGGCTTTTCAGCTCGGACACTCGTCGGAGTGATTCCGCTTTCTCCTCCAATTCCGCGTACAAGGCCACGACACCCCGGTTCGTCTCCTCCAACTCCCGATTGAGTTCTCCGAGGCGAGCCTCCCGCTCCCTCAGATCGCCCAGCGCCCGAAGGAGTTCCTGGTTCTGTCGCCGGGATTCGGCGAGCGTATCCTCTGAGGTGGGCTTCGCCAGTTCACCACCAATTTTGGCCAGCGCAGAACTGTTGATGGGGGGAGCGTGTCGGGGAAGATGCTTTCCCAGTCGGACGGTCGTGCCCCTCCCGGGGACGGACTCGATCTCGAACTCGTCCATCAGTCGCCGCGCCCCAACCAGCCCCAGTCCAGCGCCGTTCAGAGAGTTGGAGCCGCCATCCAGAGTTGCTGCCACGTCTGCCATCCCGGACCCCTGGTCCCGGATCACGACTCGAAGGGCCCGACTATCCGCCACGAACTCAACCCGCCCGCCCGCACCATGTTGAACGGCGTTCCGGGCAATCTCGGACACGGCGGTCGCGAGGCGGACCTGATCCTGGGAATCGAATCCCATCAGCCCCGCAACCTGTCGGGATCGTTGCCTGGCGAGGACAATCCCCTGCTCATCCCGCACGTCGATGGCCAGCAGGCGGGTCACGACGGGTCTCCTCCCAGATCCCGAATGACGACGACTGTGACGTCGTCCCGGATTCGCCGATAGTCCCGGTACAGGATGGCAGCAACGAGAGCGGGATGCCGGGCAGCCAGTCCCGGGTATCGGCTAACATCCCACTGTGACCCAAGCCCGTCCGAGTGCATCACAAGAATTGCCCCGGGTGGCCATGCATATTCAAACGCTCGAACCTTTCTAACTTCATGCCCCAAAGTACCAGCAAGCGACACCAGTCCCTGTCGGCCAGTCGATCCGATAATCGCCCCGGCGATGTTCCCGACGCCAGCAAACTGGAGGGTACGGGTTGTGTGGTCGATCACGGCAACGGCACCTGCCGCTCCCCTTGTCGGGCGGAGGGCAGCGTGGAGGGCATCAAGGATAACAGTGGGAGACAACTGTGCGTTCGCGCGAAACACGCGAACGGCCTCCCGTGCCGCCGTCGCCGCCAACAACCCGTGCCCGAGCCCGTCGGCCAGGAGGAGAGCGGTTCGATTGGCATATGGCTCGATGGCCCACGCATCACCGCATACGTCTTCACCGACGAGGGTCAGGCAAATCGCCCCACCGAGTGGATTGTGAGCGGGCAGGGCGTGTTCGGCCGTTCGATCTCGGACGCGGGCGACTAGTGCAGTCCCGGAGGCGGGCAAAGAATACACCTCGAACAGATCCGAAAGACGGCGAATTGCCCCGAGCCCGGACCCTGCTGTCCCGGACGTCGAGAATCCGTCTCGGAGGCACTGGCCAATATCGGCCATCCCCGGCCCTCGATCCAGCGCCAATACCTCTAAACCGCCGCCTTCGGCAACTGTCAGGGATCTGAGAATGACCTCGCCGCCGGTCGCGTGCTTGATGAGATTCGTTGCGACCTCGGTGGCAACCAGAGCGACACGCCCCTGGTCGACTTCACCGAATCCGAGCCTGGCAGCGAGGGCGACGGCCGCCCGACGGACCTCCCCGGCCCGGGACGGATCGTCCGTGGGGATCGTGATCGGGTCTCGCATCGTGTCCTTTACTTCCACCGTGTCACCATAACTCGGGTTCCGACTCCGACTTCAGAGTGAATGCTGAACTCGTGGGTGAGCCGTTTCGCTCCCCCAAGCCCGAGGCCCATCCCTTTCCCACTCGTAAAACCGTCCTTCATGGCTTGCTGGATGTCTGCGATGCCAGGACCCGTATCCTCAAAGGTGAGCCGCAGACCCCGCTTCAGTCCGTCTTCGATCACTTCGAGACGTACAGATCCCCCGCCACCGTAGTCAAGCGTGTTCCGTGCCAACTCGCTGGCAGCAGTCACAATTTTGGTCTGGTCCACCAGCCCGAATTTCAGTTCGACCGCGAGATTCCGGACCGCCTGCCGAACGAGCACCACGTCTCCGTCAGTCCGGATGGGGAGGGTGTCAGTCTTCAACACCGGCATCAGCGGCCTCCCTCCCCGTTTCGCCGGTTGCCACTGTCAGCAAGGTCATCCCCCGCTCGACATTCAGGGCGGTGCGGATTCCGGGTAGTTCCATACCCAACTCGACGAGGGTAATGGCGACTGCCGGCCGCATGCCGACGACGACCGTCTCGGCATCCAGAACCCGGGCCATAGCGGCGATCGTTCCGATAATCCGACCGATAAAGGAATCGACGAGTTCGAGAGCGGAGATATCGATCAAGACACCCCGGGCGCCAGTCTTGGCGATCCGGTCTGTCAGGTCGTCTTGCAAAGTCATGGCTTGCCGGTCGTGCATGTCCACCTGAATACTGACCAGGAGGAACCGGCCCATCTGAAGGATCGGGATATGATCCACGGGTTACCTCCCTGCCACGGGCCGCGAGACGGTGAAACCGGTCCGTCGCAGTGCCAGGGCGAAGGCGTCGGCCATGCTCGCTTTGGTTGTGACAGTGGAGAGATCAACGCCGAGGTGAACGATCGTCTGGGCAATCTGGGGGCGGATGCCGGAGATAATGCAGTCGGCTCCCATGAGCCGGGCCGCAGCAACTGTCTTGAGGAGGTGTTGGGCGGTCAAGGTGTCAACCGTCGGCACTCCGGTGATGTCGATGATCGCCGTTTCGCACCCAGTGTCCACGATCTTTTGGAGCAGGTTCTCCATCACGGTCTGAGTCCGGGCACTATCCAGGGTGCCGATGAGAGGGAGGGCGAGAACCCCCTCCCAGAGTTTCACCACTGGGGTGGAGAGTTCAAGCATCTCTTGTTGCTGCCGCTCGATCACCGCCTCCCGGGCCTGTTGGTAGACTTCCGTGGTGTATAACCCCAGGTCGTCAAGCCACACGTTCACCGCCCACGTCTCGTCGGCCAGGAGAACCGGCTCAGCGACGAGTTCACGCCGGAGGCACTCAAATAGCGGCTGCTTGAGGGAGAAGACGAACGTGGCAGTTGCAGAGGCTGAAAAGCCCTGCTGACTTCGGGAGCGTGAGATGGTCGAGAGGAGGTCGCGGATGGGCTGCCACTCTGCACCCTCCGTGCGTCCTGTAGCGGAGTGGGAAGCCCGAATGAGGAGGCGGAGAAGCTCCCGGCTCTGATCTCGGAGTTCCGCCTCCTTGACCAAGTCCGGGCGATAGGAAGGCGCGGCCTTTTGAGCCGTTAGCCAGTCGGAAAGGAGGGCAGCCTCGTGACTTGCCAGGATGTCGTGGATTCGGGGCGGAGCAGTTTCATTCATACGGAGTGTGGGTAGTTCTACTGTAGTCGTTGGTC
>PLDW01000404.1 GCA_003136315.1 Gemmataceae bacterium
ACCGGGCTCACCACTCTCGACCTTTGGGAGACGTGTGTGACGGATGTCAGCCCGCTGTCGTCCCTGACCGGGCTCACCACTCTCTCCCTTAGGGGGACGTGTGTGAGGGATGTCAGCCCGCTGTCGTCCCTGACCGGGCTCATCACTCTCGACCTGTCCCGCTGCCGGGACTTTGCCTTTGCGCCGATCCGGAAACTGTTGCGGACACTTGGGGAGTTACGCCTATTTAATGCTGATCTGATCGATCTCCCCAGGGCTATTTCTGGTGATCGCGACCCTGAGAACGTCCTCAACGCCGTTCTCGCGTACTACGACGACCTGGGAGCCGACCCGGAGGGGGACGCCGAGCTGAAAGTGTTCCTCCTCGGGAATGGCCGCGTCGGGAAGACCAAACTCGCCCGCCGACTCCAGGGTCAGGACTACGGGGCCGACCACGAGCCCTCCACCCACGGGGTTCGGCTCGGGCGGTTTCGGATGGAGGTGCCGGGGTTGGACCACCCGGTGTGGCTGAACCTGTGGGACTTTGGCGGGCAGGACATCTATCTCGGATCACACGCCCTGTTCCTCCAGGGGCAGGCCGTCTTCCTCCTGCTGTGGCATCCGGACCACGAGCACGGCAAGGAGTACCTGGACGGTGGGTTCATGATCCGAGATCGGCCGCTCGCCTACTGGCTCGATTACCTCCGCGGGATGGCCGGGTTCGAGCGCGCTGGCCGCCGGGTTGTCGAAAGCCCGGTGATCCTCATCCAGAGCCAGTGTGAGAGCAAAGCCGCCGAGCGGAAGCCCCCGGTCGAGCCCCCGGAAACGGACTTCCCCAACTTGTACAAACTGGCCTACAGCGCCCAGATTCCGCGAGGGGAGGCCGCGCTCCGGGAGACGCTGGCCGAGGCGGTCGGAACGCTCTTCGCTCGCCGCAAGCAACCTCTCATCGGACGCGGTCGGGCGAAGGTGCGGGCCAAAATCCGCGAGATGCAGACCGAACCCGAAAAGACGCGGACGCGAACAATTAGTCGGACCGAGTTCGATCAACTCTGCAACGACACAGGCGGGATCAGCAGCCCCGGGGAGTTCTTCAAGTACCTGCACCGGACCGGGGTCGTCTTTTATCGCGAAGGCGTCTTCGGGGATCGGGTCGTGATTGACCAGTCGTGGGCCTTGGAAGCCGTTTATACGGTCTTCCTGCGGCGATCGGACCTCCAGGACGCGATCGGGGCGGGTCGGGGCCGGTTCACGCGGAGCCAGCTTGAGAAATACGTCTGGGAGCCGGATCGCCGCGAGAAGAAGTTACCGGCGTACACGATCAAGGAGCAGCGGACGTTCCTCGGTCTGATGGAGCAGTGCCACATCTGCTTCCGGGTGCGTCAGGTGCCAGGGCAGCCCGACGAATACGAGTACATCGCGCCGGAGTTGTTGCCGACCTGGGACGACTATCGAGCCGTTCGGTTCCGCGACTTCCTGAAATCGCCGCTTCTCACTGTCACGCTTCGGTACGATTTCCTCCACGATGGGGTGTTCCGCGGGCTCCTCTCGCGGATTGGGGATCGGACCAAGGAGTTCGCCGAGTACTGGAAATTCGGCTGCTGGTTCTGCGATCGGCAAACCGACAGCGAGGTGCTGATCCGGGCCGAGTCGTCGCCCGACCCGGCGAGCGGGGCCGGTGCCATCACCCTCCAGGCACGCGGGACACGGCCGCAGGAGTTGCTCAAGACGCTTGTCGCGGCAGCGGTGCGATTGCCGCTCGGCGTTCCGCCACGGGTCGACCCACCGGACTTCGCCGACCGCCCGGACCGGCCCGACGCACTCGCTGCCAATCGCGTCCCCGCGGAACCGCTCGCCCGCATTCACGCCACCGACCCGAAGCGAACCCTCTTCATCTCCTACCGGCACGCGGAGAGTGGAGCGTACGTCCGCGAGTTGGCTCCGGTGCTGGAGGCCGTGACCGGAGACCCAGCCCGGGTGATCTGGGACAACAAGTTGCGAGACGACGAATCGATCTCGGGGTTTATCGACTCGGTCCGGACGATCCCGGTTCTGGTGGCGGTGCTCGGCCCGAGCTACCTGCGGTCGCCGTACTGCCTGAGCGAACTGTTCACCGCGTGGGAGTCGAGCGGGTGCCAAAAAGAGCGGTTCGGGCTGAAGGTGTTACCGCTGATCCTTGACGATGCCGGAATCGACGCGGCGACCGGTCGGGCGGGGCATGGCAAACACTGGTTGGGGGAGGCGAAAACGCTTGCGGCAGAAGCCGGGACACTGACCGTCTCTGGGGCGGACTATGTGCTCGCCAAGCGGATGCACGATTGGGGGATGTGGCTCGGAGACGCCCTCGGAGTGCTGGCCGATCCGAAGCTCCCGCGCGGGTGGAACGCCATCCGCGCGGACGGCTTCGGAAAGATCCACCGGGTGCTGGAAGAGCGATTCCGCCGGCTGGGGGTGTGGTGATGGGGGAGTGTATCGCCCTGGGAAGGCTGGGAAACCCCGGGTGTCAGCCTGGAGACATCGGCTGACACTCTTATACAAGAATCCGCTGAAGCTGTCGCATCTCAGGAAAGACGATTGGACGTATAA
>PLDW01000273.1:0-13072 GCA_003136315.1 Gemmataceae bacterium
GCTGGCGTTACACCGCATGGCTCACCGCCCAGGGCTGACGCCCTGGGCTACTATCTGCCGCCTCTTCGAGGCTTCGAGCCCGACCCGTTACGCCCACGACAATTCACTCCCCCTGTCGCCAAGACTTTGGTCCCGAACGGGGTCATAACCGCATTCGCTCTGGCCTCTGGTGAGCAGGAACTGAGAAAGGTGAAAGGCTCTCTGGAAGCCTGAACACAATCCGAGTACCATCAGACAAAGCCGAGTTCGCGCATCCCCGGAGGTTCCCCATGCTCAGGACATCAGTGCTGGTTTTTGCCAGTACGCTCGTCCCCTCTCTCTGTCTCGGCAACGCTGAGCCACCAGTTACCACCCCCCCAGAAGCCAAGCAAGGCCGCATCCTGATCTGGAAACAAGAGAAAACCCTTCTCCTGACGCCGGACGGCAAGCAGATCTCGGAAGCTCCCTCCGAGCGAAAGAAATACGCTCTGCTCTCGCCGGACGGGAAAAGTACGGAAATCCCCTACCCGGACAATGCCAGCCTGACAGACCCGTGCGTCGCACCAGACGGCAAACGCGTGGCCTTCATCGCCTCCGAGCGACCGCCCTGGGACAGGAACTTCAATTATCTCCGCAGTACGTGGGTGCAGCAACTCGATGGGAAGGGTGAAGGGACCAAGATCGAAATCACTGCCCAGAACTTCGCCTGGACCCCGGATGGCAAACTTGTGGCTGTCGAAGCGCCCTCCTCGAAAGCCGTGGACGAACGGAAATTCACAACCTGGCTTGTGGACGTTGACACCAAGGAGAAGACCAAACTCGATCTGCCTGAGGGTGCTCAGGTGTTCGCGGTCACGCCGGATGGAAAAGCTTTCATCGCCACGACCTATGACAACGCCGAGAAAAAACTTTACCTCGCCTCGATAAGCCGGGATGGAAAGAAAGTCACGCAGTTGACAGAGTTTCATTTCTTGAACGTCAAGGGTGGCACACCGAACCGGCCACGCCTCTCCCCGGATGGGACGAAGATTCTGTTTGTGGACATCGATCGGGACGAGAAACTCCCCGAGGGAGGCAGACGGTTCCCCCGCCTTTACCTGTATGACCTGAAGACCCAGAAGAGGGAACGACTTGCCGACGTACCGCTCGATGCGTTCGTTTGGGAATTCGCGTGGTCCCCGGATTCCAATCGAGTGGCCTACGTCTGGAAGAGGATGGAGCCGGGAGTGCCACTGGCCGCCAGCCTGGACAAGGACGGGAAGCCGAAAGAGGGGAATGTCGTCGAGACGGAAACCCACCTGAACCTGGCGGACCCGAACGGGAAGAACAGCAACACCATCCTTTCCGCAAAAGGCCGAACCGGTCCCGCGATCACCCTCATGAGACTGGACTGGCGATGAACGGAATTCTCCACTTGCGAGACCCGCGTCGGGGCTGATTGCACGAAGGTGATGCTCTCAGCCCACCGAGTCCGGAGCAGGAGGCGCGAAGTCGGGTTCCGGGGTCCAAAGTTGGTTTGGTGACCTTTTCAGCCGCGGGGGCCGCCCAGGGCTTCCGCCCTGGGCTTCCGCCCTGGGCCAAGAAGGAATGCCCCATCCGGGGCTAAGAATGAGCGGCCTACGGCCGCGAAAATCCGGGTTTTGAGCCGCGGAGCGGCGGCCGTTCTTAGCCCAGGGCGGAAGCCCTGGGCGCCCCCTCGGACTTCCACAACACAACGAGAGCGATCAGACCAAGAAGCGGGGCGAGGCCAGCAATAACCAGCCCGACATCGTAACTGTTCGTCGCCTTGATTTGCGCTCCAAGTTCCTTCTGGACGAACCCGGCGACGAACCACCCAACCGCAGCAATCATTCCAGACAGCGCCCCCATCGATTTGGCCGGCAATTCCTGTGCGAGCGCGTAATAGTACGGATGGAGCCCGAGTATCCCTGCCCCTGCCAGCCACAACACCCCGACCCCGATCCATCCACCGCCGACCACCGGGACCAGCGCAGCGGCAGCCGCGATGACTGAGAAGACTGCGAACCCGCGCACCCGAGCGGAATGCACCCCGAAACCCCTGGAGACGAGCCACTTGACCATCACCCCAGCGAGAAGACACCCAATCTCCGCGACGATGTAATATCCGGCAACCGCAACGTCTGTCTCGTCGGGCGAGAACCCCTGCGATTCCTTCAAGTATTTCGGGAGCCATGCCCGCAGAAACTGCCAGCTCACTGTGATACTGCCGACAACGGCGAGCAAGACGACGCACATTCGGGCGAACACCCATCCGGTTGGATCGGGCGCAGACACCGGCACCCCCGCCGCCGACGCCGGTGGACCGTCGAGGTCGCCGCGACGGACAAGGACGAGCCAGATCGGCACCCAGAGTAACCCGGCGGCCCCGATTGTCTGGAACACGACCCCCCACCCGCCCCCGAGGTGTCTGACGACCATCACGTAGAACGGAATCGTGACCGCCCCGACCGTTGCCCCGCTCTGGAGCAATCCATTCCCGAGCGGGCGGTCCTTCGCTATGAGGATCTGCCGGGCGGTGATCAGAGCACAGGGCCAGTGCCCCGCCTCGAATAGCCCAAGAACAGTGCGGCAAAGGAGGAGCCAGCGGAAAGGGCCAGCCCCGGGGTCATCGCTCGGTCCCTCGAAATGCGCGGTGATGTCGGGATTGGCCATGAGGGGGGTGGCAAGCCCTGCTACCGACCACCCGAGGAGGACAACGGGATACAATCGCCGCGGACCGATCGAGTCGGCGAGGAGTCCGAAGCCAATCGACCCGACCGCGAAGGCCCAACTGAAGTACGCCTCCACCTGCCCGTATCGCGCATCATCCAGGTTGTACTCGGCCTTAAGGTCGGTCGCGTACTGCGACAATGCCTGCCGATCCATGTAGTTCAGCAGGGTGGCGAGCATCAGCACTCCACAGACCCACCAACGCCAGGCGGAAGGGTGCGAGGTGCGGTGGCCGGAGTGCAGGGTATCCACAATCACCCGTCTGTTAGATGGAGAAAAACGGCCTCTTCTCCCCCTTCCTTCGCAGGGAAGGGGGTTGGGGGGTTCGGTTCCGAGTCTGCTCCCCCTTCCTTCTCATATAGGTACCCGCAGAGGCTGTCGCATCTACGGAAAGACGGTTAGACATACAAATGGGAGGGCGAGGCTCCNNATGCTTGCTCCTGGAATGAGACTGCCGCTACGGATTCCTGTATCAGGGAAGGGGGTTTGGGGTTCGGTTCTCTCCGATAATCCTTAATCCCAACCCCCGTCCCACCCTACGGCCCTTTCCAGGTATCCCGTGAGCCCGGTCGCGAAGAACTCGAACAGCGATTCACCCTTTTCGGGGGTGGCGGCCGATGGGTTGCCGATGTGCCCCGGTTCGCTCCGATCGGGCATCACCCATGCCCGAGACCCGGGAGCGAACCCCTTCCCAAACGGCACCTCCGGGACAGCGGCGATATCCCCAACGACCAAAGAAGGATTCAGCCGCAGGATCATCGATGTCTCCCACTCGCACCCATGCCCCATTTGTGTCTGGGTCAGGCCCGGGATCACATCGCCGGGCGAACCAGCGGCGTCCCAGTAAGTGATCGACAGGAGGAGCACATCACGATTCTGGCGGTAGTCTTGTTTCAACTCGTAGAGCGCCTGCTGGAGGGGGACGATATTCCCACCGTGCCCATTCACGAACACCATGCGGGTGAACCCGTGAACAAGGAAGTTGTTCGCGAAATCCTTGAGTAGTTCGAGGTAAACCCGCGGCGAGGCCGAGAGGGTGCCGGGGAAGTCGGTATGGTGGTGGGAGTTCCCAAACCACTGAAGCGGAGCGAACAGGCACCTCCCGGCGACAGGGGTTTGTTTCACTCGACGGATGACTTCCCCGAGCAAGAGCGAATCGGTGAAAACCGGCATGTGCCGACCATGCTGCTCCAAGGCAGCGACCGGGAAGACAACCGGCGTGGTCCGCGGCAGCGCAGCGACAGCGGGCCAGGCGAGATCGGTTAGTTCCATGCGATAGTGTCCGGGCAGGTGCGCGGCAGGATGGGACCAGTGTACCGGAACCGAGGCGGCCTGTGTCGTCCCAGATCTTGAGATATCAAACATCGGGAGTTCAAAACCGAGCGGCGACCGGCATGGCCAAAAAGCCGACAAAGTACACAGTGAGTGATGGTAAACTCGTGCTGACACTGGAGGTCGCCGAGGAGGGGGGGTACATCGTGACCTCGCCGTTCAACCGCGACATTTTGACCCAGGCGGACAGTCTCGATGAGGCCTTCGAGAATGCCCGCGATGTGGTCGCCCTATTCCGAGAGAAGAACAACCAGAACTGACGCCCAGATGGCCGAATTGCGGACAGTTGCACTGACCTCACTTTGGCTGAAATTCGTACACCTCGACGAGATAGTCGTAGTAGTCGAACCGTGTCTTGCGAATGGATGCCTTCAACCGACAGTTCTCGTTGAGCCAGGTCTGGGGGTCGGGATGCCTGGGAGCTCGGTTGCCGACCACCACCACCCAGCATCGGCGGTTCGCTGCGGCCACTTCCCCAAAGCCATCCAGCAGCCGGTCCGGGTTCAGGCGGCGGGCACTGGCAAACTCGGGGTTGTAATACGAGAAATTTCCTACCGACACCGCTGCGATCGTGTCACCCGCCTGATGGTGATCGGCGACGAATTGCGCACCGGCCCGGAAGTCGTACCGGGAACCGTCCATGAAGTGACTCACCAGGGCTGGAGCATCCAGTAGCGCAGCCACTCCGACCCACACCGCGGCAGTGAGCGATCCCCGGACAACCCCTGGACCGGCCGCAGTCAGTTTCTCAGCGACCTGCCCGACCGCGTACCCCGCCAGGACAACCGGGCCGAACAGGTAGAGGAAACTGTACCCCGGGTGGAACGCAAGCACCCGCGGGAACACGATGAGACTTGCCAACCACCCCCCTGCCCAAACCGCCCAGAACCACCGCAGCGGATGCCGGGCCGCAAGTAAGAGAACCGCCCCGAGTGCGCCAAGAAGGGCGGTCGGCACGCCGAGCTGGTTGATCCCACCGGCGATTGCATGGGGGATCGAGTAACCCCAGTCGACCCCGGCATTCCATCCCTGGGCCAGAGGGGCGAGATACAGTACCCCCACCGCCGCCACCCCGCAGCCAATGATGATCACAATCGCTGCGAGTCGTGCGCGGTCTCGCCACGACATCGCGGGGGCGAGCAGCGCAGCCGCGATCAGGCCGGGGAAGAGCCCGACCGAGAGCAAGTGATTGGACATCGCAGCCGTCGCCAGCACAGCCGCGACCGCCATCCAGCCCACTGATCGCCGTCGTACCGCAGCCAGCCCGGCGAGGATGCAACCACCGGTGAGCAGGCTGCCGAGTGAATAATATCGATTATACTGGCTATAATAGACAAATCCATGATTAAGGGCAATAAGCAAGCCAGTCGCGGTCGCCACCCAACCACCCAGCGCTGGCCACAACCCGACCACAGCGAGTCCGCAGAGCAGCACACCGGCTATTGCCGCTGGGAGTCGGGCCGCGAACTCGTCGCGCCCAAAGGTCTGGAACGAGAGCCCGTGGGCGACCACCCCCAGTGGGGTCATTCGGGGCAGTCGGGTGATGGGATCGTCGGAGACCGGCTGACCGCCCAGGAGAGAATTGGCCTCCAGAATGCTGGCCACCTCGTCGGACGCGAATGACCATGCCCCAAGCCGAGGGAACCGAACCCCGGCGGCAACCAGGCAAACAGCGATGGCAGCGATTGCGACCCGGGCGCGGTGTGTGTGCAAGAGAACTCTCAGGGGGTGGGAGTAAGCCGGGTCTGGCGCGGCGGGCAGTCGAGTTGGTCGACACATTGGAGCGGGTGGCGAGTGCGTCGTCAGGATCGGGGCGGGGCGAATCCGTGTCCTTGCCCGTTGGTGCCCCGGATGAAGACCATAACTCCACCAACTCGTCGACCTGTCCAGGGGGGTTGTGGAGGGGGACGGCAGCCTCTGTTCGTGCTGCCACTCATCCGTCGCGCATTTCGCTATCAAGTGCCTCAAGAGCGTTTCTGTGATGACTGGTCTGGGCACCCGCGATTTGTGAGACAAGTGCTATCGCAACAAGACAAAGAAGAATCTCGATAAATTCGGTAAGAATATTTACATTAATACATGCATAAATCTGATCTAGAGTATTTGCATGTAAAGTCATGCGAAATGCGATCTGTCCAATAAAAATTGATAACAACCAGAGTGCCCACCATATTGGCACGATAATGCCTATCAGAGCCGTGTTCCAAGAAGAGGGGCTGTGGCTCGCCAGCCACAAGTCCTTCATCGCTTGATACGGCCTCCAGAGATTCGCCATCGGAATGAAGAAATAGCCCACAGCCCAGCCAGGCGTTATACGAAGCCCATCCGCACCGAGAGCCCGTACATTCTTGTTGGCCCGGACAATCCAACGCCCGAAAAAAATGGCTGTCAGCAGATAGAGACCTGCCTGAATGAACCCGATAATTTGTTCTCTCGAATAGATGGCCTCGGCGACCGTTGCGGAAATCCCCTCGTGTTTGATTAACTCTGCTTGCATGAAATGGGACAATATTGAAATGACAGCTATCACAGCACCTAACGCAAGAAGAACCTTGAGGATCTTTGTGACCCCCATGATTTCTCGGTAGGCTGGTTGCTCATCCATTTTGGGGTGCTCACCTATCCATGAATCTGTGGTCTCGTGAAGGCGTTCCTCAGCCCTCACTCCAGAGTTTGCGAATTCCCCAATCATTTTGGTGATCGACCCGCACCGATACAAGAGTGTCGCCTGCGGTTATCACCCCTCCACTGACCGCCTCCCCCCAATGCGGTGTAACGCCAGCCCTGCCCAGGNNCTTTGGGGCGAGCCCGACCGGTTTCACCCGATTCAGATGGCCAAACTCAGCGGCCAGCCACTCGTCTGACCCAGTCGCCAGCCGGACAGGCCCCCAGTCGATCGTGATCAACTGGGGGCCTGTCCGGGTTCTGGCGAGTTACTCCCCAAAGCTTGTCAGGAGAGGGGGTGACTCCAGCGCGGCGATCGGATAGGATCTCATTCGTCACGCCCATCTCGCAGACCAGAGGAGACGCTGATGATCCGTGCGCTGTTCGTTCTCGCCGTCGCAATTCCGACTGGGATGGCTGCGGATGACAATAAATCCGAAGACTTCCCGAAGTTGATCCTCGGAAAGTGGGAGATCACCAAGGCCGGCGGGGCCGCCCCGGCCGGAACCACCCTCGAATTCGCCAAGAATAAGAAGGTGACGATGGTGCTGAAAGAAGACGATGCGGATATCAAAGTAGAAGGCACGTACACGATCGAAAAAGACAAGATCACTCTCAAGTTTAAATTCGGAGATACCGATTCGGAGGAGGATCTGACCATCACAAAACTGACTGACAAGGCGATGGAACTGAAAGACAAGGACGGCGGGGTCGATGTCCTCAAGAAACTAAAATAACCCCAGCCTGTGCGCGAGCGGGGATCAGCAACGGGCTGGACCGAGAGTTTGATCGCGGTCCGGTCAATGGCCGCTTGATTCCCCCTGCCCTCGTCGAGTATGCTCAGTTCTGTGTTGTCTCCCGTCCGCCCACTCTGCTTGAGGACTGCTACCGTGACTAAACTGCTCACGATTCTCAGTGCGTGCGTCGTTGTCGCTGCCGGTGGGGCGTATGCCCTGTACTCCTCCCGCAACGAGTGCTCGCGCTGTCACCAGGCTCAGATGTCGTGCTGTTCCCAGGCGATCGAGTTCGACGCATCGGTCAGTGATGAGAGCACCGTTCCGATGGCTGTGGCTGGCCCGGCCGCCCTGTTCGGGACCGTCCAGGTGAAAGCCGAGTTAGGGGTCAGTTGCAGCGCGGCAAAGGCTCAGAGTTACAACTGTTGCGAGTCCCCCCTGAGTGGTGAACTCGGGCTCGAAGCCGTCACTGGCTCAGCCGTAACCCTGGCGAAGAAGTAGGGAGAACCCGGGCACGGGGAGTCGGACCCAGAACGGATGACCAGATCGGCCCTGAGGTGAGAGGGACGACCTGACCCCCTTTGATCCGGATTGACTTGGACGGTCCGCTTGCGAAGAATGACCCGTACGTCCGTGCGTTTTTGGTGCGCGTCACGGTCCTTCTACTGTGCAGGCGTGCCACATCCGACCTTTGCTTTGGAGGCGAGTTGGTGAAAGCGGCTGTCCGCATTTGGCTCGCGATGATCCTGGCGATCTCACCAGCCTTTTGTTGTTGCACCAACCGCGCGCTGGCGCGGTTCGTCGCCGCACCAGCCACTTCGCATTCACAACAGTTACCGGAACAGACCTCCTCTAAACGGACCTGCTGCCATGCGGCTCCAACCCAGCCCGCTCCAGATGGCGGCCGGGAAGCCATCGGAGCCGACCGGATGGCAGGTACGACCTGCTGCTCGTACAATGCCACACCGACCCCCTCAGCACCGCCCTGTTGCTGTTCTACAGACCGCCTGGATCTGACCTCCACCGCGAGCCAGGCAAACACACTCCCTGAGGTGTCGACCGATTGGCTCCCTCTTCCGGGTTTCCTTCCGGCGGTCAGTTCCCCCGAACACGCCGATTTCGTGGGTGGACTCGATCCCCCTGAACGCTCCGGCGTCGATGCCCGATCCGCTGCCCTGTTCGAACGTCACATCATGCGTTGTTAGCAGCTCCGTTGGGTTGCATCGTACCCCCTCCCACAATTGTGGGACCACAGCGTCACGCCAACCGATTCGACTTCACCAACCCGCGACTCCGCCGGAACCTGTTTCTGGTGTCGCGTGGATGGAACCCAACTGCTTTCAGGAGCTGAACAATGTCCAAGTTGATCGCGATTCTTGGAGCCTGTGTCGTCGCGGCCGGTGGAGCAGCGTACGGGCTCTCCACGTCCTCCCAACAGTCAGACGACCTCGCAACTCCGTCGCAGTGCTGCGTGGCCCTGGCCGCCACCTGCTGCCCGGATGGTTCGTGCTGCCCGGCCGGCCCCTGCTGTGAAGACTCGTCGGCCGTGAAGGCCAGTTGCTGCCCCGATGGAGCCTGCTGCCCGACCGGCCCTTGCTGCGTAGCCGCAACCGCTAAGGCCAGTTGCTGCCCCGATGGCGCTTGCTGTCCGACCGGTCCGTGCTGCGAGATCGACACGGTTTCGGGATCGCCCGTGGCCGGGCCGAAGCCGTAAGATGGGGCAGACCTGATCTCGTGAGGGAATGATGGACACAGCCGCCCCCCTCACAGGCGGGGAACGTCGGAAGCTACTGGGTCGAGTGCGATCGTGACCGGTTCCCCGGTCCGTTCGTACGAGGCCCGCCAGACCGGCGTTCCCTTCAATCGGGCCTTCCGCTCAAAGTTGGTCTGGTACCCCGCCACATCGAGTGAGCCCCGGCTGGTCTCAGCGATCAACTCGCGGAAGGCTGGCATCCCCCGAATGATCCCACCCATGACCCCGAAATATTCCTCGACATCGGAGGCGATGTGAAGTCTCCCGCCCGGACGAATCGCTCGGGCCACATCCGCCGCGAACTCGGGGGTGAACACTCGCCGCTTCTTGTGCCGTTTCTTCCACCACGGATCTGGGAACAGGATGTGGACCGCAGAAACACTCCCGGCTGTGATGCAGTCGCGCAACAACATCGTGGCATCCGCGCAGGTCGTTTTGACGTTTGGCAGCCGTCGGATGGCGCAACGTGTCGCAGCGTAAAGTTGATACTTCCGGACGACTTCAATCCCGAAAAAGTTGGCTTCCGGGCGAGCTAGCGCCTGGGTGAGGAGGAACAGTCCTTTTCCCATCCCGACCTCGACCTCGACCGGATTCGGGTTCCCAAATATCACGGCCCAATCGAGAGGAACGGGCACCACCCGAGGTGTTGGCGGAGAGGGATCAGGAGTCTGAACGGACTCGGCCTGGAGGGGCACAGAATCGGCCACTGCTCCTCCGAGTGTGATCTCTTTCTCGCGGCTCCTGGCCCTTAACCCTTGCGGCCTGGAAAAGGGCATCTCCCAGACATACGGAGCGAGTTCTTCGGTGGACAACCGCCGCGGTTTACGCACCCTTCAACTCCTCCCACTTCCCGATCGGGACGCCGATCACGGTCGTCTCGAAGATCTTCTCGGCCCCGACATACCCGACTGTCCGGAATTTCGTGAACCGGCGGTGAACCTTCAGCCCGTAGCCAACCATGACTAATCGGTCCCCGGGTCGGACCCGGCGGATGAAACGGGCATCTTCAATCCCACCAAGGCCCATCAACGCTCCGGGGTCACACACGCGCTGGGTGACGGTGTAGTAGCAGCACAGTTGGGCCGCTGCCTCGCACATGAGAACCCCAGGCATCAGGGGATAGCCAGGCATGTGCCCGCGCACCCAGAAGTCGTTCTCTGTCAGATCCTTATACCCGACGATGATTTTTTGAACCGGATCGACAAGGATGATCGCGGTGACCATCTCCATCTCGAACCGATGCGGGTTCACGGCCCGGATCTCCTCGATCCCGGCGATCGGCCGGGAGAGGTCAAGGCGGGTCACGTCGATCTCGACAACATCCGCGGACATGCGGCCCTCCTCGGCCGGGCATGGTTTCAAGTTTCAAGTTCAAAGTTGAAGATCATGAGCCTGGACACTCGCTGCTCAACCACGCAAAAGGTTTGCCACTTCAACTCGAAACATCCCACTTGAAACCACCCCTTGGCCGACCAGCGACATCCGGGTGAACAGGTGAGAACCCGGTTGGTGGACGAGGCTTGCGAACCCCGTTCGCTTTGGGGCGGGAGGGTACCCCGGCTCATCACCATGAGGGGTTCGACCCGCCCGACCATCGAGTCGGGAGTCTGCCCTGGCGGCCAATCGCTACCCGATCACTTCTAGCAGTTGTGGGAGTTCGGTCAACAGGACGTCCGGGCGGAAGGTCGGATCCTTGAGTTGTTCCGGTGTCGCCACCAGCGAGTTTTTGTCCCCGGCGAATAAGGCGGTGCGAAACCCGTGTTTTTTCGCGGGGGCGATGTCGCGGGCCAGGTTCGACCCGACGTGGATCGTGTCAGCCGGACGAATGCCCCGCTCGGCGAGAACCTGGGCCGCAACCTTGAAAAGCGTATCCGAGGGTTTACGGGCCTTTTTCTCGGCCGACAGGATTCGGAGGGCGGCGGGAAACGTGGCAGTCAAGTCGAAAGCCGAATTGTCCTTCCTCAAACACCGCTGGATCTGGCCCGGAGTGAAACACTGGCCATCCGCCAACAACCCCTGCGGCCGTCCGCCCTCTGCAAGCATCCGAACCGTGTCCGCGGCTCCAGGATAGGCCCCCGCACCCTGGATGCTGGCATGGAAGAAATACGCGATCTTCTTCACGTAATCGGTCAGCGAACCGTAGGTGACGACATCGAATGTGTATTCTTTCTGCTGGAGTTTCTTGACGATGTCGTCCCAGATCCGCTCACTGGCGACTTCCCCGCTCGTGAGCCGAAGGGAGCTGAGAGCTTTGGTATACAGTTCCCGCATATATTCGGACGGTTTCCCCGGTTTACGACTCATGGAGTTCCACATTTTGAACTCCTTAATCGTTTTCTCCAGCGCGTTTTCCATCACAAAATCGGTCGGGTGCTCGAACAGCAGTTCTCCCTGGGGCACGGCAACGAGTGTGCCATACACGGTCCACAGGACTGCCTTCACGGGAAAGCGGGCGAGGTGAGGTTTGGCTTTCGGCGGGTCGGCCTTCGGGGCGGCTGGCCACGGCAGGTCGATCCGGTCGTCAAGGCGTTCGATGTACTGCTCAAGACTGAGCGGCATGGTGGCCGGCCGGGTTTGCAGGAAGGGGAAACAATTCGATGGTAACATCGTAACCTATCAGTGTCTCGGCGCAGATTCAAGTTTGCCGGCTCGCGCGTCGCGTGAGCCCGGCAGTGGGTGGAGAGGAAGCCCTTCATCGACCCTGACCGTGCAACCTGCTGATGGACCGACATGGGATTCTAACTGTGGGCATCTCTGATCCAGGAACCCGCGGAGGCTGTNNAGCCGCGCCCTCCCATTTGTACGTCTAACCGTCTTTCCGTAGATGCGACAGCCTCTGTCGGTTCTGGATGAGGAGGGTTTCTGATGACTGACTCCGCCGCAAACGACTCCGCGCCGCATGCTGCCGAGCCGCAGTCCCTGCTCGATCGGTTTGGGGCTGCCCTGCCGGTTGCCCTCACGGCGATCGCAACAGCGTTCGCGGGGCTCTCCACAAGCGAACTTCAGCAGGCAATGTTCTGGCGTAGTGCTGCTGCCCAGGACCAATCCCAGGCCGCGAACCAGTGGAGTCTGGCCGGATTCAAGCGAGACCGGTCGCTGATCGTGCAGACCACTGCGGCCCAGTTGCGTGCTGCATCTGGGTACACCCCGCCATCGTTCCTGGCCAGCGACACCACCACCGATCCCAACGTCCGAGCGGCTCTGGAATGGCTCGCGGGAAAGGGGCCGCCGTCGGCCAAATTGCCGGAGATCAAGGATGACAACGTGAAGGGGTTACTCCAGGCGATCCAGGACCGGGAGGCAGAAGCGGATCTCTTGAAGCGGGCCGCCCGCATTTCTCAGGCGACCATCAACAGCGCGATTGATGACGCCGAGAAAGCGAACAAGCAGATCGACAACGAATGGACAGTCATCCTTCGAGAAGCCGCCAGGGTCGTCGACGAGCGGACTCGCATCACGCCAGACGCTCACGACCGGGCGACCGCGGTGATCGGGGCGACCGCGGCCCAGGCCGCCGGGTTCGATCTGGAAAACCGCCGATACCGACTGGAAGCGAACCTGAACTTCGGGATCGGATATCTGTACGAGGCCCGAGTCAAAGTGTCGACCGCCGAGTCCGACCGGCACCGGGAGCGGAGCAAGACTTTCTTCTACGCGATGCTTGCCGGACAGGTCGGTGCGACCATTTCCTCCCTCGCTCTGGCCCGAAAGCATAGGAGTGCCTTGTGGCTTCTCGCCGGTGTTTCCGGGGTCGTGGCCGTTGCGATTGGGGTGTACGTTTACGTGGGGATGTGATGGTTGAGAGATCTTCTCCCCAACTCGACCCATACAGGAACCAGCAGACACGGTCGCATCTACGGAAAGACGGTCAGACATGCAA
>PLDW01000273.1:13103-17999 GCA_003136315.1 Gemmataceae bacterium
CGTTAGACCGATGCTTGCTCCGGGAATGAGTCAGCCTCTGAGGGTTTCTATACCAGAGTGGAGAAGGACTACGGGTTCTGCTCCCCCTTCCTTCCCAGGGAAGGGGGTTGGGGGGTTGGGTTCTGACTCTGCTCCCCCCGAGCGCCAACAAACCCCCCGCAACGCGGGGGGCTCGGTCGATTCACTGACTGTCACGCTCTCACTTCTGGCCGGTTCCACTCACAGGCTGGGCGGTCCCAGAGAGTCCCGGAGGCGGAGGGAGAATCGCTGCCCCAGGGGTCGAACCCGGGTAGGTCGGAGCCGGGTTGATCGTAATCTGGGCCTTCGGCTTCATCTGGGCAACAACAGCCTCCCTCAACCGCATGGCGTACAGCACCTTGACATCCTCTTTCACCTCCTCGTACTTCTTCGGAGCGCCCTGCTTCCGATCGGTGACCAGGATCAGGTGGTAGCCGAACTCGGTCGCCACCACATCGGTCATCTGAAACGCCTGCAGTTCAAAGGCAGCCTTGGCAAAAGGCTCGACCATCGCCCCGGCTCGCGGGAAGAAGTTCAGATCGCCGCCTTCCTTCTTCGACGGGCAGACCGAATACTCCTTGGCGTACGCAGCAAACACCTCCTCCATCCGCTTGGTTCGGATTTGTTCCTTGGTCAGCGGGTCGGCATTCGGCGGAGCGGCAGCCACGGCCTTGGCCGCCTCGGCCTCAACCCCGGCCTTGATTCCACGCAACTTCCCGGCAGCTTCTTGCTGCTTCGCCGGATCACTCCCCGGGTTCAGCAGGACGTGCCGCGCCCGAACCATCGTACCGTTAAACACATCGGGGTTGTCCGCGAACAATTTCTGGAGGGCAGGCTCCTTCGCCTGGTCCTTGAAGAACTTCTCCCACTTCAACTGAGCGACGACCTCGGCCCGGAACTCGGCCTCGGTCAGCATCATGGCGTCGAGTTCCTTGTTGTAATCCTTCTTCGCTGCGACCAGTTCCTTCTTCAGTTCATTGACCAGATCCTCAACATCCTTGTCTTCAACCGTCACCTTGAGAGCGTTGAGGTACATGTCGACCAGGACATTCTCGATCAGGTGGTTGAGAATTTCCTTCCGTGCCATCTCGTGGTTCGTAGGCGCAACCTGTCGAAGGGCGCGATAGACGGCGACCTCCGGGATCGGCTGGTTGTTAACAGTTGCCGCAGTTCCCGTTGGCCGTGGTTCGGGCTTGGGGGTCGGCGGGGTGAGCCCAGCGGGTGGTGGGGGCGAGACAGACGGGGGGGTAACTGGGAGAGGGTTTCCGACCGGCGGCACCGGTGGCTGGGCCGCGGCTGCCGCGGTGAGAGCCGTGCCGAGCAACAGCGCGGCGACCCCGCGTGTGGACTGACGCATTGTGGACTCCTCCGGACTTCCGGGCAGGGTGGCACACCCTTCCCCTGGCGTGCCGCCCCCGGGATTCAAGCCATCGAGTGATACCACGGGGGACGGGGGAATCAAGTGGAGTTTCCCAGTTTGCCGGGCGCGCCTGTTGCTCAAGGCGATGCTCACATCGTCACTCAGCGGTAGCCGTGGACACGAAGTGGGCCGTCGAGTCCCTCCTCCTTCTGCCTTGCGACCCTCCTTTTTCCATTTCCAGTACCCTTGCCAAGCAGCCGACTTTGACGGCGACCCCCAAATTCTCAGAGCCGATCGTCATCCCCCCCGCTTGACTCCCCACGTGCATTTGGTACATTCGGTTTAAATTGCGAGTTTTCGCTCGCCGCCCCAATATCTCCCCCTCGCTTTCTCCCCCTGGTTCCTCCGTTATGCGGGGGAATGCGGTATTCGCCACTCCGCGTCGGAGTCCGGGCGTCCCGGATGAGCGATTGGGGAGCGGACGGACCTCACTAGTGGTGGGTCGTGCCACCCCAGCAAAGTCTGGTCGGGGCGTGGCCACACCGAGAGCCGGTGTGGCCGCGAGTGAGAAGTACCAATATTCTTGCTGTTCAGATCCTCATGATCTTCCGAGAGGTTGTTCTGATGAAGGTGCCCAACTCTGGAATCGTGTCCAAGTCCTCTCGCAGCCCCATTCAACGGGGTTGGCGACTCGAACTGCTCGTTCTGGAAGATCGGCTAACTCCCTCGACATATAATCCAACCCAGATGCGGACCGCTTACGGGGTCAGTTCAATCCCTGAGTTCGGCGGGACGGTGGTTGCCAATGGCGCCGGCGAGACGATCGCCCTCGTGGACGCCTACAACGACGCGAACATCCAGAAGGATCTCACGACGTTCGACAGCGACTACGGCCTTCCTGCCCCACCTTCATTCAAAGTCGTCAGTCAGACCGGCAGCACATCAAACCTGCCCCCGTCCGCGGCCGGGACTGGGTGGGACGTGGAGGAGTCCCTGGATGTCGAGTGGGCCCACTCCATCGCCCCGGGGGCCAACCTCATCCTGGTTGAATGCACCGATCTGAACACAGGGGACGAATGGGCCGCTTCTCAGCCCGGGGTGTCGATCATCTCCAACAGTTGGGGTGGATCCGAATCTAGCGGCGAGACTGGTGCCGATTCGGACTGGTCCAATCCCAGTTCGACCGGTTCCCCGGGCGTGGCATTTCTGTTCAGCGCGGGCGACAGCGGGACGATTTCGTATCCGTCTTCCTCTCCGAATGTCCTGTCGGTCGGAGGCACCACGCTGAACCTGAATTCCAACGGCACCTGGGCGAGCGAAACCGGCTGGAACAACGGTGGTGGAGGCGGGACCAGTGCGTACGAGAGCCGGCCATCCTACCAAAACGTGACGGTCGCTGGTATCGCCGTCTCCTCGGTAGTCGGTAGCCAACGTGGCAATCCGGATATCTCCATGGATGCGAATCCAAACACGGGTGTGTACGTTCTCGATACGCTCACCCAGGGGTCGTCACCGTTCGATGTCGGTGGCACCAGCCTCTCGTGTCCGATGATGGCAGGTTTGGTCGCCATCATCGACCAGGGCCGCGCTCAAGTCGGGCTCCAGCCCCTCAACACCTCGGTCGAGTCCCAGGCGTCCCCCAACCTCACCTCCTATCAGTTGCAAACTGACATCTACGACCTGGCTGCGAACACCTCGACCTATGCGACGGACTTCCACGATATCACGAGCGGTTACAACAATAACAAGAAAGACAACGCCACAACCGGCTACGATCTGGTGACTGGGCTGGGTAGCCCGATCGCCAACACTTTCGTGCCGGACATGGTTGGATACAGTACGACCAGCCTGGCCGTGAATACGGCCTCTCCGACCGCGTTCGGGGCGATCCAGCTGACAGCCACGGTGACCGGCAAAACGGCCACTCCGACCGGGACAGTTGCATTTTACTACGGCACAACGGAACTCGGCACGGGCACCCTCAGCGGTGGGACCGCGACCCTCACCCTTCCCACTTCGCCGCTCCCGGCGGGTTCTGACAGTATCACCGCCGACTACCTTGGCGATGCCAATTACGCGACCAGCAACGGCAGCAAGACCGCGACGGTTGCCATGGCGACCAGCAGCACGGCCCTTTCCGCCACACTGAGCACCCTGAACTATGGCCAGTTGGAGACGTTCACCGCCACCGTCTCCGGCGTGAGCGGCCATACACCGACCGGTAGTGTGGACTTCAAGATGGGCTCGACCGACCTCGGGACTTACCCTCTCTCCGGCGGAGTCGCGACTCTGCCCATCAGTTCTCTCCCTGTCGGGTCGGATACCATCACCGTGTATTACCTCGGGGATTCCAACTACCAGACGAGCAACAACTCCAAGACCGTGACAGTCACCCCGGCCCCCCTGACGGTGACCGGGATCACGGCCGACAACAAAGTCTACGACAGCTTGACCGATGCCACTCTGAACGTGGGAAGTGCCTCTTTGGTTGGTGTGTTAAGCGGGGATTCGGTCACACTCGTTACCAGCGGGGCCATTGGAACCTTCACGAGTAAGGACGTGGCCAACGGCATCACCGTGGATGTCAGCGGACTGACGCTCACCGGTCCCCAGGCGGGAGACTACACGCTCACCGAACCGACCACGACCGCGAATATCACGGCGGCGACTCTGACTGTCACCGGGGTCACGGGCGTCAACAAGGTCTACGACAGCACAACGGCTGACACCCTGGACACCGGGAGTGCGACCCTGGTGGGGGTGTTCAGTGGCGACACGGTCACGCTTGTGACCAGCGGTGGAATCGGGACGTTTGCGAGCAAGGATGTCGCGAATGGGATCACTGTGACTGCGAGCGGTCTGGCTCTCGGCGGGGCCCAGGCTGGGGACTACACACTGGCACAGCCGACGACGAGCGCCAACATCACTCCGGCCACACTGACGGTGTCTGGGGTCACGGCCGCCAACAAGGTCTACGACAGCACGACAGCGGCCACCCTGGACACCGGGAGTGCGTCCCTGGTGGGGGTGTACAGCGGCGACACGGTCACGCTCCTCACCAGCGGTTCGACCGGGACGTTCGTGAGCAAGGATGTCGCCAACGGGATCACCGTGACTGTCACCGGTCTGACGATCAGCGGTGCCCAGGCTGGGGATTACACACTCACAGAGCCGACCCCGACGGCGGATATCACACCGGCAACTCTGACTGTCACCGGGGTCACGGCCGACAACAAGGTCTATGACAGTACAACGACGGCGACCCTGGACACGGGGAGTGCATCCCTGGTGGGGGTCTACAGCGGCGACACGGTCACACTCGTCACCAGCGGGGCGACCGGGACGTTTGCGAGCAAGGATGTCGCGAATGGGATCATCGTGACTGCAAGTGGTCTGACGCTCACAGGGGCACAGGCGGGAGACTACACACTCGCCGAACCGACCACAACGGCGGATATCACACCGGCGACCCTGACTGTCACTGGGGTCACGGGCGTCAACAAGGTCTACGACAGCAC
>PLDW01000027.1 GCA_003136315.1 Gemmataceae bacterium
AACACTAAACACTTAACACTATACACTAAACACTAATATAATGTTTTGGCGACTCTTCCTGACCTATCTGTTGCTGGTCGTAATGGCCGTGGGGCTCGTTGGGATCTATATTCTCCAGCGGGCCGAGTCATTGTTCTACGAACTGGCGAATGATGTCGGTCTGGGTGTGTTCCTTGTGATGGGTCTGGCGGCAGTCCCAGCGTACCTGTTAGCCCGCCAATTCTCCCGCCCGTTCGACGAGTTGACAGATGGGGCCAGGCGACTGGCCGACGGCGACCTCGGGCACAAGATCCGGGTGTCAGGAGGCAAGGAACACTACGACCTGGCTGCGACATTTAACGCCATGAGTGGGAAGCTGGCCGACACGTTCGCCCAACTGGCCCACGACCGGGAGCAATTGCGGACCATCCTCTCGGGGATGGTCGAGGGGGTGATTGCCATCGACCAGGACCAGCGGGTTCTCTTTGCCAACGACCGGGCCGGGCAGTTGCTCGGGTTTGATCCGAGCGGGGCGGTCGGCCGGAAGTTGTGGGAGGTGGCGCGGCAGCGGGGGTTCCAGGAGATCGTCGGGAAGGGGTTGGGGAGCAACGGCCCGCATCGGGAAGAACTGGACTGGAAGGGGCCAGCCGCCCGCAGTCTGGCGGTGTATGTGTCCCGGCTCCCGGGGGGAGGTGGCCCCGGGGCGGTGGTGGTGGTCCACGACACCACCGAGGTTCGCCGACTGGAGCGGATGCGGCAAGATTTCGTGGCGAACGTGTCGCACGAACTCAAGACGCCGCTGTCCGTGATCAAGTCCACCATTGAGGCTCTCCAGGACGGAGCAGCCGAAGACCCGACCGCCCGGGTGGCATTTCTCAGTCAGGTGTCGCACGAAGCGGACCGACTGGACGCGCTGATTCAGGATCTGCTCAGCCTGGCCCGAATCGAGTCCGGGGAGTTCGGGCTGGAGTTGCAAGCGGTCGCGCTTGACAAAGCGATCATCGATTGCCTGGAGCGGCACCAGCCAAGGGCCGAGACGAAAACGCTCACCCTCGTCGAGAAACCCCCTGCGAATGCCCCCGCAGACGTGCCCGCCCTGGCTGACTCAGACGCTCTTCGGCAACTTCTGGATAACCTGGTGGACAATGCGATCAAGTACACCCCGAACGGGGGCCGGATTACAGTCCGGTGGGAAGCCTCGGCGGACCAGGTGTGGTTCGAAGTGGAGGACACGGGGGTCGGCATCCCGGACCGGGACATGCCGCGGATCTTCGAGCGGTTCTACCGGGTGGACAAAGCGCGAAGCCGGGAGGTCGGAGGAACCGGGCTGGGGCTGGCGATCGTCAAGCACCTGGCCCAGGCGATGCGGGGAAGCGTTCGGGTGGCCAGCCAGGTTGGGACAGGAACGACGTTCAAGGTCACCCTCCCCCGGGCAGTGGTGTCGAGGGGTTGAGATCGTGGGCGTGTCACCCCTTGATGGTCATGAGGGGGGTCAGTTCGGCTACGGGGCGGGCGATCCCGGCCCCTGTCAGGGTTTGGATCACTGGTCCGATTCCCTTGTAGGCGAACGGTGCCTCGTGCTTGATCTCCTCCAGTTTCTTGCCGAGGATGTCCGGCCGCTGGCGGACGTCTGGGCGGTGCAGGTCGGTTGGAGTGACGACCCGGAACTCCCGCAGGAATCGCTCGAATTCGGTATTAAGAATGGATGCGCGATCTCAAGCGGGGGTTCGCGCAGGGCTGGCGTGAACGAGAGACTCCCAGTGATGCCCCGACTCCCGCCTCCCCACTGGCCACCCCCTCCGCCTGGCCATTCAACATCCCCTGGCCCTCACCACGACGCACACACGGGTTGTTTTTCGCGATGGATCAGGTGTTGAAGCTCGGTCTCCCGGCGGGGTCGCTACAGGATGCGACTGCGGACCTGTTCCGCAAAGCCGGATACAAAATCACGTTCACCAGCCGGAGCTACTACCCGGCTGTCGACGATCCGGAGATCCACTGCACCCTCATCCGCGCTCAGGAGATGGCCCGGTATGTCCGCGATGGGTCACTCGACTGCGGGCTCACCGGATACGACTGGGTGATCGAGAACGACGCCCAGGACCATGTCGTCGAACTCGCCGAACTGGTGTTCAGCAAGGTCAGTCGGCGGCCTGTTCGGTGGGTGCTCGCCGTCCCCAACGACTCCCCCATCCGTGGGCCGAAAGACCTTCAAGGGAAGCGGATCGCGACCGAAGTCGTGAATATCACCCAGAAGTGGCTGGCTGGACACGGGGTCAGTGCCACGGTCGAGTTCAGTTGGGGAGCGACCGAGGTCAAGCCACCGACGCTGGCCGATGCGATTGTCGAGGTCACCGAGACCGGTAGCTCGCTCAGAGCCAATAACCTTCGCATCGTCGCCGACCTCCTCACGAGCACAACCCGGTTCATTGCCCACCCCGAGGCCGCGGCCGATCCGTGGAAGCGTCAGAAGATGGACGATCTGGTGCTCATGCTCAAGGGGGCGATGGCAGCCGAAGGGAAGGTCGGGCTGATGATGAACGTCCGGAAGGCCGATCTGCCAAAGGTTTTGGGGCTTCTCCCTGCACTCCAGAAACCGACCATCTCCTCGCTGAGCGATGCGGATTGGGCCGACGTGCTAACAATCCTCTCCGAGGAGCTGGTCCGGCAGATCGTCCCAAGACTGAAGGCGGCCGGGGCGTGCGGGATCGTGGAGTTCCCGTTGAACAAGGTCATCGACTGATCCTGGCTGTCACCCGGGCCGCCGCAACGTCGGAGATCTTAAAGCTCTGTGAGCGCTTGGATGGTTCGACCGGGGTTTCCAACTCTCGGTCTTGAGTCTTTCCATTGTCTCGGGTAAACTTCACCCCAAGCTCGGAATCGTTACTCCCTACCCCACTTTGCAAAACCGGATAGGGTGCGCCTGAAGTCAGGCAAAACCGAGTTCGGGATCGTGATTTTTGCTGCCACCGGTCGATCCTTCTCTTCCCGACCCGGAGGCCCGTGCCCATGCCTCGTTTGCAAGCGTTGCTCGAATGTGTTGGTCAGTCGCTGTGTGAGAAAGGCCGCAAAGCCCTCCGGGGGCAGTGGCCGTATGGAGACGTTCTCCACGATGTCGCACGCAGCGCGTATGAGTTGACCCATCGCAGGTTGCCTGGCCCGGATCTCCCCGCGGCCCTGACCGACGCCGCCGCCTGCCCACCCCACGAGTACGATCGACGACTCGGGGAGCTGATCGCCGAGTTGAGCCAGACCCACAGCGTCCCGAAGGAGGCTCTGGCCGACTATCTGCGAGCCTTTCCACCCACCGTCCGCCAGATCCTCCGTCGGCCGTCCGACCCGGATGGACACTCAGCCCCCGAAAAGATGACGTTCTACAAGGCGGAGGATCTGCTCGCCTTCCTCCCCCCTCGGCCGCCCCAGTTCCGCCCCGGCGACTCCCCCCCCGGCCTCGAAGGCTGGACCCTGACCGAACTCCGCGGCCTGGGGGAGTGCTCGGAGGTGTGGAAGGGCGAAGATCCCAACAAGCCCGAGGAATCCCCCGCTGCCCTCAAGTTTGCCATCGACCCCGAAGTCCGGGATCGGGTCCAGGCTGGGAGTGAATTGTTCACTCAGGTGTTCCCCCTGAATGATGTTCCCGGCATCCTTCCCCTCCGATCGGTCTACCTGGAGACCGACCCGCCGTGTCTGGAAGCCCCATTCGTGTACGGGTATGACCTGGCCGGGTTGATCCGCGACTGGAACTGGCGGTACGACACACCGAAGCCGGAAGCCGCGCTGAAGCTCATCCGCCGACTGGCCGCGATCCTCGCTGAAGCCCATAAACGGGGGGCGGTCCACCGCGACCTGAAACCGAGCAACGTGATCTTGCACCCGACCGAAGGCGGGAAGTTCACGATGTGGGTCACCGATTTCGGGTGGGGACAGATCGAATCTGTTCGATCACTCGAACTGGCCCGGCTCGGGCCACGAGGAGAGCAGCAACGGCTGGCCGAGCGAGGCGCAGCAACGATCTTGTACGCCTCCCCGCAGCAGTCCAAGAAAGATCCGCCCGCGCCGACGGACGACATCCACGCCCTGGGTGTGATGTGGTATCAGTTGCTCAAGAAGAACCCGGCCGAGGCCGCCCCGGTCGGGACCGAATGGATCGAGGAGTTCCGCCCGCACGGATTCACCGATTCCCAGGCCCGGGTGCTCCAGTCGTGCCTGTCGACCCGCCCCGATAAACGGCCCCGGAACGCCTCCCACCTGGCCGAATTACTGGCCCAGGTGGTCGTCGGCCCGACTGTTGGGAATAGCCCAGACGGGTCCAAGTTGCTCTCGCTCAAGTCGAGCCATACGACTCCCCACTCCCCGGTCGTGGCGACAGCCGGGGGCCGGGGGTTCGACACCGAGGCGACCGCCGCCCAGGCGGCCGCGCTGCTGAGCGCGGCCGGAGGCGGGCACATCACGACCGGGGGCGGACCAATCACCTCCACCGGGGTGAAGCTGGTGAAGAACTCGATCGGGATGACGTTTACCCGGATACCGGCCGGGACGTTCCTGATGGGCTCACCGACGACGGAGGCGGGTCACCGGCCACACGAAGATCCCGTCCACGACGTTCGGATCACCCATTCGTTCTACATCTCCGTCCATCCGGTGACTCAGGCTCAGTACGAGCGGGTGGTCAGGCGAAACCCGGCAAAGTACATCAAATCTCGCGGTTGCGGGCCAGACCATCCGGTCGAGTCCGTGAGCTGGAGGGACGCCGAGGCGTTCTGTGCCAAACTCGCGGAACTCCCCGACGAGGAGGTTCAGCACCGGGGCTACAGGCTCCCCACCGAAGCCGAGTGGGAGTACGCCTGCCGGGGCGGAACGACGACCGCGTATCACTTCGGCGATCGGATCACCCCAGCCGAAGCGGTGACCGCAGCCGGATCGGGGAAATACGCTGGTAAGAGCACAGCCCCCGTCGGATCGTGTCCACCGAACGCTTACGGACTGCACGACACGCACGGAAATGTGCAGGAGTGGGTGAGTGATTGGTACGAGGAGTATTACTACATCGACAGCCCCAACGAGGATCCACCCGGACCCGGTCGGGGGCTGATGCGAGTGGCCCGTGGAGGGGCCTGGTCGATGCTCCCAACCGACGCCCGCAGCGCGGCCCGTCGCGCGTACCCTCCGGAGACCCACAGCGACTCCATCGGGTTCCGGGTCGTCATGGTCATCGGGTGAGCCGACCGAACACCTTGCAGGGTTCATCATGAAGTGTCTGGTGTGCCCAATCGTGATTCTCGCAGCGACGACTCTCGGTTGTGCCGACGAGCCGTCGGTGGAGCAACGAGCGAAGGAGTTGATCCGGCTGAATAATGAGCTGGTGAAAGCTCTGGATGCGGTCAAGGATCGGGACGCCGCGATCAAGGCGAAGCCAAAGGTCGATACTCTGCGGGCGGATTGGACCAAGGCGAGGAGTGCGTGGACGGACCTGAATCAGAAACCGTCCGAGAAGGCCAATGCAGCGTATCAGGCGGCACTCCTTGCCGCGGGCGGCCTTGCCGATGTGAATACCGCGTTCGAGGGACTGGCGAATCACTTTCCACTCGACGGCGAACCGATCCCGTTGGTCGAGGATGCGCGAGAGGCAGTCGCGGAACGGAAGATGCAATCACTTTCCAATGCGTGCGAATCATACTACCTGAACCCGAATTCCAATCAGAGTTACCCGAGTGTTCTCCGCGATCTTGTGAGTCCGCCGTGGGGCGGTGCGTCGTATGTGAGGAACGGGGCCACCGCTCTGCTCGACCCCTGGGGCAACTCTTTCCAATACGCAACCGGTCAGGGCAAGAAGGGCAATCCGATCACCTTCATCTGGGTGGAGCGAACGGTGGATGAAAAGACCAAGGTGATCGGCACCAAGCCGCCAGGCAAGAAGAAGTGAACCATATCGGGGAAGCCAGATCTAGATCCCAGGGCGTTGTCCATGCTGCCCAGGGCGGTGCCCTGGGCTGAATACTCTCACCCTTTCAGGGTGAATACCAAATATCTGTGATTTCAGCCTGAAAGGCTGACAGTTTTTAGCCCAGGGCAACGCCCT
>PLDW01000383.1 GCA_003136315.1 Gemmataceae bacterium
CCCCCAAGAATCGCGGAGAGCCAAAAACACCAGAGGATGTGGTGTGCGGTATTGGGTTTTTCCTCCCCCGTTTGCGGGGGAGGTCGGCGAGGCTTTGCTCGCCGGGAGGGGGTTGAGCCTTCACCACACGCCCCACACCCCACCCGCCTGCTTCGCGGCGACCTCCCCGCTTGCGGGGAGGTACACAATACGTCAGATGCGGCGGGTACATTATCAACTGCCCAACGCCCAAACACGTTGACGAGTCGTCCAGGCCCCCATAACCCCGACACAACCCGATCACCTTGCCACGCGCGCGAAGATAGGGTTGATGGGGTGGCGACGGCTGGGGTGGCGTTTGGCGTGGGGTTTCGCTACACCTAATCCGAAGGCTCCCGACCCGACACACTCGCCACGCTGGTCTGTCTGATGAGCCAAATGTTGGGGGTGGCACTGCGGGGCACAGGGAGTTGCCTGCCTGCCCGGGTGGTGCCCAACGATGAATTCACCGACGCCCTGAACCTGGATACATCCGACGAATGGATCCGGTCCCGGACCGGAATCCGCGCGCGTCGGTTCGCCTCTCTCGGTGAGACATCCGCTACCCTCGGCTCCGCCGCGGCCCGCACGGCCCTGGAGTCGGCGTCCCTCCCTGCCACTGATATCGACCTGATCGTCTGCGCGACGGTCACCCCGGACCTGATGTGCCCGTCGACTGCCGCCTTGATCCAGGCCAGCCTCGGGTGTCGCCACATCCCCGCATTCGATGTCTCGGCCGCCTGTTCCGGCTTCCTCTACGCTCTTTCGATTGCGTCCCAATTCATCCGCACCGGGTCCGCCAAACATGCCTTGGTGGTCGGGGCCGAGGTTCTCACTCGAGCACTCGACTTCACCGACCGCAATAGCTGCATTCTCTTCGGTGACGGCGCCGGAGCGGTCGTCCTGACAGGCACCCCGGTCCTGAATGCTGGGGTCCGGACCATCCGCCTCTACTCCGATGGCACCCGTCAGGAACTCATCCAGGTTCCGAGCAAGGTCACTCCAAACCCAGCCCCAGGGGCTCCGCTCCAACCGCGACTGGAATTTATACGGATTGTCGGCCGAGAAGTGTTCCGGTTCGCCGTCAGCCGGATGATTGAGCTGATCGAGCTGGCAGAAGTGGATTGCCGGGAGTTGGGGTTGAGTGGGATCGATGTACTGATCCCGCATCAGGTGAATCAAAGGATCATCGACGCTGCGCTGGAATCGACCGGGTTCCCACCCGAGAAAGTGGTGGTGAACCTGGACCGCTATGGGAACACGTCTGCCGCAAGTGTCCCGATCGCCCTGGATGAAGCCCTCCGGACCGGGCGGTGCAAGCCTGGCGACACGGTCCTGCTCGTCGCGTTCGGCGGTGGGCTCACCTGGAGTTCCGCGATTATCACGCTGTAGTTGCAATTCCAAAGGGCGCGGTCGCGTCACGCGACATACACATCTCGACGACGTGTGAACAAGCCGACGACGGCGACGAACGCCACCCCGCCGATGATCGACCAGACAATTGGAAAGGCCGTGTCCCCGACCTGTATCATCAGCAGTTCCGGCACACCAGTGTTCCGTTGGAACCACATCCCGAGTAAGGCACCAATAAACCCGACGGCGATCGACACGAACAGTCCACCGCGTGACGACCCGGCAATGGCCTGCGCGACTCCGCCGCAGATCGCTGCGACCAGCAACAGGATCAGAAATTCCCAGATAGTCATGTGATAGTTCCTCGGTGCCCGGTAACCCACCGAACCAGAGCGGTTCGAGGGGACACCCGGATCTTGAGATATATGCAATTCGTGTTCCGGACTCCGGATTCCGGCAAACGAGGAGGATTAACCGCAGAGTTGCCGAGAGCGCGGAGGACAGGCGTGGCATGTTTTCCGGGAGGAGATTTGTTTTCAGCCTGAAAGGCGGAGATTCCTCAGCCCAGGGCACCGCCCTGGGCGGCCGCTCGGTTCCGACGCCAACGAGAACACCCGGGCTTCCCCGGGCGTGTGGGTATTCATCATCGGATCGGGGTCAGTTGTTAAACTCACCCTTACGCTTGGCCAGATGAGCCTGGAGCCGCTGGACGATGCTGGAGTGCATCTGGCTGACCCGGGACTCGCTCAGGTTCAGGGTTGCCCCGATTTCTTTCATGGTCATTTCTTCGTAATAATAGAGAATGACGATGAGTCGCTCGTTGCGGTTCAGTCCGCGAGTGACCAGCCGCATCAGATCCCGGTTTTGGAGCCGGTGGGTCGGATCCTCGGCCTTTTTGTCCTCCAGGATGTCGATCTCCCGAACGTCCTTGTAGCTGTCGGTTTCGTACCACTTCTTGTTCAGGCTGACCAGGTTCACAGCGGTGGCTTCCCCGACGTACTGATCGAGTTGTTCCACAGAGATCCCAAGTCGGGCGGCGAGTTCATCGGGGCGGGGCGGGCGGCCGAGGCCGGCTTCCAGTGTTTTGCGGGCGTCCTCCATCTTGCTGGCCTTGCTCCGCACCAGCCGGGGCACCCAGTCCATAGTCCGCAGTTCGTCCAGCATCGCCCCGCGGATGCGGGGGACGCAGTAGGTCTCGAATTTCACCCCGCGGGTCAGGTCGAATGCGTCGATCGCATCCATCAGCCCGAACACCCCGGCACTGATGAGGTCGTCCAGTTCGACCCCATCCGGCAACCGGGCCCAGATCCGCTCGCCGTTGTACTTCACCAGCGGCAAGTATCTCTCGACGAGCCGGTTCCGCAGCTCGACAGTCGGCCGCTCGCGGTACTCCAGCCAGAGGGCCTGGACGTCCGTCTCGACTTGGGTCACGATCGAATCCTCCCTGATGTCGGGCGAGCCGTGCCCCGCGTGGTCCCGTTGGCCGGCCGAGTGGAGGGCCGAGCCCTCCCCGGGAGCCCCACCGCTCCCCACTCTGCTGGCTTTCCCCACAGGCACCCGGATCGACAGCCCCTGCGTGAGATCGGTTCGATCCAGCACCGACCCCGGCGGCTTCCCCTGCCTGCCGACGTCGGTCTGTGCCAGTTGAACCGATCAGGCGGCTACCTGCCCCGGCGCGAACACACGGCTCACCCTTCCCCCTGAGGCACCGGGCGGGAAAACACCGGCACCTGTCCGACCAGTTATCGACCCCAGCTCACGTGGTGCTGCAACGAAACCACGAGAGACTCATTCACGCCGCCCGGGCGATCTGCCTGACCGCTGAGACGTATCTACCCCCATCGACCAGCCAAGGCCGGACGACATGGACAGATGGCGAATCACATCCGACCTGGTGAGTCCGGTTCCCCAACCGGCCTCTCCGCAGCCGCCCCGCGGCGTGAATGAGGAGGGGCTATATGCCGGCAGGTTTTGCCGATGAACAGGGCAAGATTTACAATTCGTTGAGTCTGATGCAGTCCCCGTCGATCTGGCCCCTCCCAGGCGGTAAGATGTGCAAGGTCGGGGAGCCGCGGCGGCCCAAACCAGTGGCTGTCGACATCGGCTGGCTGCCGGAAATCACCCCGACCCGAGGGCGCCGGTGCGCCTGGGAGAGTGTCTCCATGAGCCAGGTAGCAAGCTGGGCGATTGGCGGCGTCATGATCGCGACGATGATGACAGCCCCCCTCGGGTGCTGGGCGACAACGTCCACGACCTCGTCCGTCGACCCACCCAAGTTCGCAGAGGACGCGGTGCCGAAAAATCTCACTGCGATCGATCTGAAGTTCGACCCGGAGCGGGCTCTGAAATACCTCAAGCAAGTGTGTGACATCGGTCCCCGAATGAGCGGGACCGAAGGAATGAAGAAGCAGCAGGAGTTGATCGAGAAGCACTTCAAGGATCACGGTGCAAGTGTCACCCGGCAGGAGTTCCAGGCCCGGCAGCGGAGCCGGCGGGCCAACACCGCGATGGCCAACCTGATCATCACCTGGCATCCGGAACGGAACCGCCGGGTGATCGTCTGCTCGCACTACGACACCCGACCGATTGCCGACCAGGAGGCCAATCCCAATAACTGGAACAAGCCGTTTGTCAGCGCGAACGACGGCGCCAGCGGGGTTGCCTGGATGATGGAAATGGCCCACCACATGAAGGGGCTGAAGACAGAGATCGGGGTCGATTTCGTTCTGTTCGATGGGGAGGAGTACGTCTTCGAGACGAACCGGCTGGGCGGGGACAAATACTTCTTCGGGTCCGAGCACTTCGCCGACGAGTACACAAAGACCGCAGCCACCCGGAAGCACCAGTACGCGGCCGCTGTGCTACTCGATCTCTTCGCTGCGAAAGGGACGGTGCTGCGTGTGGAGCAGCACTCGTGGGAGGCCGCGCCGCGGATCTGTCAGCAGATCTGGGGAACCGCGGACGCGATCGGGGCCAAGTCGTTCCGGGCCGAGCAGGGGGCGGATGTCCTGGATGATCACATCGCCCTGAACGCAGCCGGTATCCCGGCCGTTGACCTGATCGACTTCGACTACCCGCACTGGCACAAGTTGAGCGACACCCCGGACAAGGTTTCCGGGGAGCAAATGGCCGAAGTCGCGAAGGTTCTGGGAACGTGGATCTCGACGGCGAAATGAGCAGAGACAGTAGGACAAACATCAACGGAGAGAACTCGGCCAATTGGGGATTTCAAACCGGTCCAGGGTCGGGGGCGGTCTGACCGGCAGTCGGGGACGGCTTGATTTGCAAACTCGACCTGCGGGCGGTGCCGGATGAACCGCCGCAAATAGTACGCAATCAATCGTTTCGGCTCATCGGCTTGCTGACGATGCAGCTATCGCTCGTTGGTCGGACCTGGTTGTGAGCCAAGCCCGAATTGTTGATGCGGTTTCTGGCGGTTCAGGCCCTGAAATGGCCGCTCAAATACAATTGAGGCAGGAGGCGAGAATCGCGGGCCTGGACCATTCCTGGGTTTATTTTGAGCCAGGCATACCCGCCGGTGGCCCCATTCCTGATCCTGAAAGGCCGCCGCGCGGGGGAACCATCCCAGTCGCTCCTTTTGGCATTGGAGTTGGTGATGGCTTTCCTTTAGGGTTATTCGGGTCTCCCTCGGGCATGACCGTGGGGACTTGTATGACATCGTTATTTGCTGGTTTTGTCGGCACCGCAGGCGGTTTTGAACAACCGAGGAGACCTACGAGAGCAGCGATTGCGATGATTCGGAAGGTCCGCACGGGCAAATTGAGCATGGCGACTCCAAAAAATGACCCGGGTGAGCATTGGTTGCCACACCCGGGTTTGAGAGAGATTGATCAGCTGGTCCAGTCCGTGCCCAATACCGCGCCATCATCCGTTTTCGCCGCTTCCCACCAAGTTGCCATGGTGATCCCCGGCCTAATGGTTCGAACCGAGCCATCCGCCAGCGAGAGCAAGAGAACGCCCGTGTGTTGGGTCGATGCCCGTCGGATGTCACAGGTGGCCTGGGTTGGATCGAACTGTGGCAGGATGTTGGGATCGGTGATCAGATACGGCTCTCCGTTGACCGCACTCCCGAGAAAGATCGGATACCAGGGATCCCACTGGACCCCCCACAGGGAGCCACCGTTTGCACCCCCCTGAGAGGTTCCGGGCGGGTTACAATCTCCGATCTTCTCAGCGAATGCAATCGTGTTGGAACTGCCGTCCCGAATACCCGCAATGGTGCCTGCCCGATCCCAGTTCAACTGGAGCCCGGTGGTGTCCGTCGTCGCGAATAACTGAGCGTTTGCGGCATAACTCGTTCCGGCCCAACCAGTTCGCTGGTTGATCCCCTGCATGAGAGTGGTGTCCGAAGGACAGTAGTATGTCTTAATCGGTATACTGTAGGGGTTATCATTGTTAATCCCCCCCCACCATGCGTAGGTCAGGTCGCTGTTGTTGACGTTGTACATGTCCTTGTAGAGATTGGCCTGCTCGATGAACGGCAAAAGAAACACATGGGTCGGACCATAAACGGTTAAGAAGGGCTTTGCCGTGCTGCCAACCAGCGGTGGTAGCCGTGAATAGGTGCCCTCGAAATTGTGAGTCGCGAGGGTCATCTGTTTGAGGTTGTTGGTGCACTGGGTGCGGGCCGCAGCCTCGCGAACCTTCTGCACGGCGGGGAGTAGAAGGCCGATGAGAATCGCGATGATCGCGATCACCACCAAAAGCTCGATCAGTGTGAACGCGCCTTGGCGGCGAGTTCGGAGAAAGGAGACCAGAGGCATGGAGCACCTCACGGGAACGGAGAGTAATGTAAGACCATAAATAGAATCCGGACAAAATCCGGAATCGACGCAAAATGAGAGTGGCCACCAACAGATTCTCTAGCTTACACTCCAATGAGCATCGAAAATCACAGAACGACAAGCATAAGGCCAACCAGCAGAACATTGTCGAAATTTAGTCGATTGCCAATCGCAACATTTGATCGTAAATCATGACAGCAAAATTGCGATTTGCCGCCAAACCCTACACATCATATTGGTCTCCAAGGAAAGGAGTCCCGAGAGATTCCAAATGATCTTCAAACCGAGATGCTCAACGAATTTACCTACTTCACTGAACTCTAATCGCATAGGGAAATCGTGTCAAGACGAAAATCCGTTCTCTGCGATTTTTCGAGTGTGAGGGAGGCTCGAGGCTCGGGCCAACATCTGCAATGTTGCAACTCAAATCACAACAAATGGTTAGGTGTATAGCAGAGGGAGGATTACCAGCCGTCATGGACATTTGGGCTGCCACGGAGGGCGGGTCAGCCTTCTTCCGCTGCTCGCCTGACGAGCAAGCATCTCTTCAATTGGTTGAGATGCTTGGCAATTCCCTCCCCCACTTTTGCGGTGAGCCAACAAATCCAGACCTGCCACGGATCGGATCCCGAGTTGGCCCGAACCGTCACCCGCCTCACTCAGAAAGCGGGCGGGTTCCAGGCATCCGGGTGCCGATCCCATCTGTGCCCACGATCCATCGTTTGCCTTGTCTTTGCTCCCTCCCCCTTACCCCTCCCCCCTTTCTCCTGCTATGATTCCAGAGTCTTTCGTGAGCCATTGTGGGGGTGGGGGTATGGTGGTTGTGGTCCGTTGTCCGGGGTGCAGGGGGGCTTCGCGGGTCGGGCCGGAAGCGGTCGGCCTACTCGTTGTCTGCCCACGATGCAACAACCCATTTCTGGCGGTTGAAGACGTCCTTCCACTCTCTCCCCCTCCACCGCCTGTGCCGACTCCCCCAGCACCGCGGCCAACCGCCCCGTCCCCACGTCGCCCGGAGCGGCAGCGGCCGACGAAAGCCCATCGACCACGGAAGTGGGCTGAGCCGATCGCACCCCCCTCCAACCCGGGAGACAACGCTCAAGCTGGATCACCTGTCCGCGGAGATCAATCGCCGCACAAGCATCATAGCCCAACGACACTGGCTGACCCCCATGCAGGTTCAGGTACAGGCGGCCTGCCCCTGTCGGTCATGATCGGGCTCGCCTTGCTTCCGTTTATGATCCCCCTCCTGTGGCTCATCGCCCCACACCTCTTCGGTCACCAACCGGCCCTCTCGATTGCCACTCCGGTGTCTCTGGCGGTGTCGGCGTCGGCTCTGTGCCTGGCTGTCGTCTACACGATCGACTGGACCGGTGCGACCCGGCTCAAGGGGGTGCTGATGCTCGTCGGGCTGGCGCTCTTCGCTGGGGTCAGCCTGTTCTTCCTGAAAAAAGACATGGTGGACCGGTTGCAGAGGCGTTTCGACCCCCCCTGGCACGAATTTCAGCCGGGCGATAAATCGTATCGGGTGGAGTTGCCTGTAACCAATCCGGTCCTCACTCCGGATCTCCAGCCGGTTCCCCAGTGGAAACTGACCTGCTACACCGCCAGATCCCAGTTGGGGCGAACGGGGGGGATCACGGAATACGTCGTCGGCGCCGGGAAAGACAAACAGACTGGGCTTGCGGACGACAACTGGTTCACGATGGTTCGCCAGCAATTGGTGCAGCAAAGCGGTGGGAAATCGGATGGTACGGAATCCATCGTGGCCGATTCTGCCGGGCATCCCGGGCGGGAGTGGGTGATCCTCTTGGCGGGCCAAACCGCCCGGATTGTCCGCGTGTACCGGGCCGAGGGTTGCATCTACTACCTCTCGGCCGAGGGAATCTCTGCGAAGAAAGGCAACCAATTGATCGAGCATCAGTTTTTTTCCTCCTTCCAGGCCACGCCTCAACAACAAGCCGCGGGGCCTTGACCTTTCTCGGCGCTGGGGCCGGACCCTCCCGTTGACGCGACACCTGGAACCCCGCCCCGGACACCTTGATTATGACGATGCCTGTCCGGTCTCTCCCCGTCATCCAGAACTGGGACTGTAGTGGATGCGGAGCGTGCTGTCGGGCGTACCATGTCCCGGTCACAGCAGAGGAACGGGCACGAATCGAGAAACAGGGGTGGGAGCAGGATGAGGAATTCCAGGGGGTTGCGTATTTCGCGAAGGAGGGAAGCTGGCTGGCAGGGGGCGGCTACCGGCTGAACCACCGTGCCGACGGAGCGTGTGTGTTCCTCGGACCGGACAACCGTTGCCGCATCCACGCCAAATTCGGATCGGCTGCGAAGCCGCTCGCTTGCCGGGTCTACCCGTTTTTGCTCGTCCCGGCCGGTGATCACTGGCGGCTGGGGCTCCGATTTGCCTGTCCGGCGGTGGCTGGGGATCAGGGGCGGCCAATCGCCGATCACTTGCCGGAAGCTCGCGAATACGCGGCGGCGCTCGAGGCAGATAGCCCGGCGACTGTGGGCTCTCTCCCCATCCCACTCCAGGCCGGTCGGATCGTCCCCTGGTCCGACATCCTCCGGATCGTGACAGCCGTCTCGAAATTGCTGGGGAACACGGCTGAGCCACTGGAGAGGCGATGGCGGACGGTGCTGGGGTTGGTTGGACTCTGTCGGGGGTTAAAACTGGATGGTGGGGGTGATCCCAAGAAAGTCGTGACCGGCGGGCGGCTCAGCGAAATGGTACATGTTCTCGGCCAGGCGGCCGACGAGGAGACGCCGCGGACTGTGGAAGAGGTGCCAAAGCCGGGCTGGGTGGGGCGGGTGGTCTTCCGACAGGTCACGGCCGTGTACGTCCGGAAAGACCACGGCGAGGAGAAAGGGACCGCCCAGCGAACACCGCTCGGCCGCGTGCTGGCAGCGAGCCGGTTCGCCCGCGGATCTGGCCGCATCCCGAAGGTCCACGCCCGACTCCCGGGCGTCACCTTTGCTGCGGCTGAACAACCCGCCGGGGCGATCTCGAGGGAAATTGATGGGCTACTCACTCGATACTATCGGGTGAAGGTCGAGTCCCTCCAGTTTTGCGGGCCGACCAACTTCGGCGTACCATTCTGGGAGGGGCTCGAATCGCTTGCCATGACCTTCCCAGTGGTGCTGTGGCTGTCGCGGGTGTTGGTGGCGGGTGGGATGGGGCGGGATGAGGCTGTTTCCCGGGCAGTCCGGACTGTGGACGACAACTTCGGGTTCAACAAATTGCTTGGACTCGGACGGCAAAAGTTCGCCCTTCGGCTCTTGGCATCGCGGGGGGAGTTGGCTCGATTAGTCGCCTGGTACGCTCGATGAGGTGTGACGTGGAGCGGTGGTTTGAGGGTGTCTTCCTACTCGGCCGGGTGGCCTGGGTCGAGACGGGGTGCTGGCTGCTCGTCCACGGGGACGAGGCCGCGATACTGGAGTTACCGCCGTCGGTATGGGGCGGCCCGGACCCCGTTCGATTGGCGACCCGCGGGGCAGCCGAGCTGGGGGTGGAGGTGCGCTATCTGATCTGCTCGCACGCTCACCTCGATCACTTCAGTCGGCCGACCCTTCGCCGACTCCGGGCGGCCTTTCCGGATGCTGTCCCGGTCCTCCAGGCCGGATTCCGGGGGGTGGTCGGGGACACCACAGGCGTCCGATTCTTCGACGACGCCGAAACCCTCTCGCTGGCAGGGGAACCGCTTCACCTGATCCATGCCCCCAAGCACAGTAACACCGACACGATGATCGTCTTCCGCGGTGCGGTGTGTACAGGGGACTGGGAGCTGGGAACGGTCCGGACGGTCCACGACTGGAACCCGATCGCCCGGGTGCCAGTCGAGACCCGGGTACGGTCGTGCGAGCGGATGATGGCGTTCCCGGACCGCACGAACTACGCTGTCCACCGGGTCTACTCGGTCCACGGAACCGACCGCCGGGAGAATGTCGACTTCCCGGCCCTCATGGCCGCCACGCGAGAAGACCGGCAGTTGTGGTGAGAGGAGCGGCGGTGAGCCCGACGCCAAAAATATGATTTGAACCGTAACGCAAACGTAAAGTTAGTATCAAACCACAGATCGACCCCGGAGGGGTCATAGCGATTAGCCGGTGGTTGAGCGCAGCTCTACCACCGGGGNNGCTCAACCACCGGCTAATCGCTGCGACCCCATCCGGGGTCGGGGTGATCCCCACCGCAAAATTCGCCGCTCACCTCACTTCTTCTTGCCGAGCAGGGTGTCCCGCTTCTTCGTCTTGGCCTTGGGCGAGCCCGCCCCGGCCTTGTTCGTCGGTCGTACCATGACCAGTGCGTTCGGGTGACCGGGGATGCCTCCTCGCACCATCAGCAGGTTGTTATCGAGGTCGACCTTCACAATCGCCAGGTTCCGGATGGTGACCTGTGAGTTTCCGTACCGACCGGCCCGCTTGAGACCCTTCTTCGGTCGGCCACTACCACGGTTGCTCGCCAGCGACGACGTCGACCCCGCCTGACGGTGGACTTTCTTCGCACCGTGCGCGGCCGGCAGACCGTGGAACCCGTGCCGCTTCATCACACCCTGAGTACCCCGTCCCTTGGACGTTCCGATCACGTCCACCGCGAGCACGTCCTTGAAGATGTCGTTGATGCTCAGAACCTGCCCGACCTTGAGCGTCATCTCCTCGGTGTAAGCTTCGTACTTCTTCGCCGAACCTTCTCCGGTGGTCCGGATTCGCTCGACTTTGACGGTTGCCTGCTCCGGTCCGGCCACCACCGACTTGGGGTCGATAAACCCACCGCTACGGTCGAGCCGGAATTCCCGAATGTGCCGCTGCGGTTCGACATCCGCCTTTGGCGGGAGCTTCACTCCAGCCTTCTGCCGAGCATCTTTCCGCTTGGACTTCAGGTTCGCAGCGACATGCCCCTGCTCCGGCCGGGTGGCAGCTTTCCGGGGTTTGTCCTTGAACCCGAGCTGGACGGCCGAATAACCGTCCTTCGTCACTTCACGGTCCCCGTCTTTCGTCGACGGGTAGCGGATTTGGAGGACCGGACACGGCCCCAACTGGAGCACGGTGACCGGCTCCATTAACCCTTCCGGGGTAAAGACCTGCGACATCCCAACTTTATATCCGAGCAGCCCCAGCGACATGGGTGGACCTTCGCCGCGCGCGGCGTGAGTGGTGTTGCAACCCCGGCCGACCTGCGTTCGGCGACTGCGGCCACGCATCAGTCGGGTTCGATCCGGGGGCGAAATAACCAGTATAGGCCGCAGGAGTGGCGTGGCCAGTCGTGAAGCGCGGAACGCGGAACGCGGAACGCGGAACGGTATCAATAGGTTGGATTGCTCCCGTCTTACGATCCCGGGAGGGCGTTGAGCCGTGGACCACAGCGAGACCTGACCCGTTCCGCGTTCCGCGTTCCGCGTTCCAGTTGATTTCGAAGAGATTCGTAACGAGATTCTTGTGCCGGGGTCATCAGGCAGGGTAGGATGGGTGGCGGTTGCAATCACGGGCGGAGACAAGGGAGCGGCACCATGACGCGGGTACTGGCGGCGATCGGGGTGTTCGCGCTGGCGATGATGGTGGGGGCAGCGCCCCCCCAATCACAGCCCGCGGTCGAACTGCTGATCTCGCAACTGGGGTCGGAACGGTTTGCCGAACGGGAGGCAGCAGGCAAGGCTCTTGAAGCCATTGGCCCGGCAGCCGTTCCGGCTCTCATCGCTGCGGCCCAGAGTCAGAATCCGGAGGTGGTCCGCCGGGCAACTGAAGTACTCGGGAGGTTACGGCGGGGGGCCGAATCCGACACCCGGCTCAAGCCCAAAACGGTCCGGCTGGCCTACAAGAATCTCCCGCTGGGGACAGCAGTCCACGATCTCAAGGCCCGAACAGGAATCGACCTCGTCCTTGACCCCGCGAACGTGGCCGACCCTCTCCGCCTGGTGACCTGTGAGACCGGCGACCTGCCGGTGTGGCAGGCGGTCGAGGCGTTCTGTAAGGCTGCGGGCGTCCGGGAAGTCTTTGCGGCCGATCTGCCGATCCCGAAGTCCGAAGCGCGGCGCCGGGTGTACTATTCCCCACCGCCGACACCCACTTCCGACACCATCCCGGTGACGCTTGCGGACGGAACATACGTGTCACACCCGGGCAGCCGGACCACGGCTGTCCGGGTTCTTCTCCTCCCGCAGACGTTCCCCGGCCACCGGGTGACCCTGGGGACCGGGGAGGTCACCCTGTGCTTCGACGTTACCCCGGTTCCGGGTCTCAACTGGCAAGACGTGGCGGGGGTCCGGGTGACGAAACTCATCGACGACACGGGTCGGTATGGGAGTGGCGGATCGATCAAGGAGCCGGACCCGAACCCGTTCGATCCGTTTGGCGGCCAGATCTTCATCAATCGGGGCGGGCGGGTCGTGATGTTTCGGGCGGATGTCGATGGGAACATGATCCAACCGACAACCCAGCCGAATCCGCGGGTGGTTCAGGTGCCGGTGAAGATAGCGAACCCCGCCGCGCGGTCGTTGAAGCGGCTTGAGGGGGTGGTGCTCGGTGAGATCCTCGTCCCGGGCCAACCCCTGTTGACGGTCGTGGACCCCGCGACGCACATCGGTGCCACGTTCGGCATAGCGGGGGGGACACGGCTGACAGTGGCCGACGTCCGCAGCACCGGTGCGGGGTCGACGAACATCCGGTTGCAGTTGGAAGGCCCGTCTGCATGGCAATCTGCGCGGCGACGCAATGTGATGGCTGCGTTTATGCCGGAGGCTCCCCAAACTCCGGACATGTCGCCGCAGGTCAAGGCGTACGATGCCGCGAATCGACCGATCGCGGCCACCGTATCATCCTACGCCCCGGCGAATGACGACGGCGAAACGATGACGACCAGTATCCAGTTGACCTTCCCGGGCGGCCCTCCCGCCAAGATCGTCGTCGTCGGCCCGAAACCGACCATCGTGGAGATTCCGTTTGAGATGGAGAATGTGCCGCTACCGTAGGGGGTGTTTGGGGAAGTGGGGTGATAGGGCCACTCCATCCGCACAGAGGCTTCGCGCAGGGCCAGTACCGTATGATTTGCAAAACTCCCAGATGGGTCCGTTGAGGGAAGAGTTCGAGATAGAACGTCTTCGAGTGAGTCGTACGGGTTATGTCAGCCAGAAATCGACACGTAATAGTGTGCGAAGCCTCGCACATGAAATGCATGTTCAGCGACGTGAGGCAGTCGGAGATAGCTGAACAACATGGCCAAGATCTTCATTTCCTACCGACGCGCTGATTCGACCGATGCCGCTGGCCGGATCTACGACCGATTGGTGGCTGCCTTTGGGGAAGCGAACGTCTTCAAGGATGTGGACTCAATCCCCCTGGGTTCCGATTTCGCTGATATAATCGCCGAGCAGATCAAGGACTGCGATGCTGTGATCGTAGTCATCGGTCGATTCTGGCTTACCATCCGTGGCCAGGACGGAACGCCACGCTTGCAAAATCCGATGGACTTTGTACGCATTGAGATCGAAGAGGGACTCAACTCTCGCGCTCTGATAATCCCGGCGATGGTCGGCAATGTAACTATGCCCCGTGAAGAACAACTCCCTAAATCGATCCGGGGTCTGACGCGGAAGCATGCTATCTCGATTCGCCCTGATCCGGACTTCCACCGGGACATGGATCGGCTGATTCGCGGTTTGCAGGAGCATTTCAAACGCAAGTATCCGCTGCCGACTCCGGCCACAGTTCCAATTCCCGACCTCGGCCAGCAGGAAGACGCCGAGCAGCAAGAGATCCCATTGGTCAGGCCCAAGAAAGTTCAGGGAAATCTGCCGAAGGGTTCCGGTCAGCCATCAAGTAGCGAGCAAACGCCCCTGCCGATCCCGTCCCGGTGGTGGCGCCTCGCCGCCCCAGGCAACATGCTCATGCTACTCCTGTTGTTCTCGTTCCCTTGGATTGAGATCGGATGTCGTGGGGAAAATGAGAACAGCAGTGAATTCGGCTTATATTCACAATCTGGCTTTCAAGCCATTTACGGAGGTCACCGCGAATATGACCATGCGTACGATACATCCGCGGACAGGGAGTTCAGAGAAGCAAAGGATACTTGGCTGCCCAAGGTGATGGCAAAAAGTGAGATTAACTCGGCACCCATGTTGGCGTTTTGCTTTGGACTCATATCCGCAGGTGCCATAACAGGGTTGGCCTTGCCACTGGGAGGCCGACGTCTGAAGGTGATCGGCGGGTGTTCCCTGGCTGCGGTATTACTCCTGCTCACTCAGACGGCCGTAGGATTTCCCGCGGCAAAGACCGTGCAAGCAGTGAACGATTACGAGCGCGAGCACGGTGACTTGAATAAGCAAAGAAATTTCTTTATCGAATATCAACCCGGTTATTATCTAACATGGTCGGTATTGTTAACATCATTTGGTTTGGTGCTAGAGGAATGGTTGTTGATCCACCGAGGTTACAGGTATGCTGCGATGGCCGGAGCCACCATTGGTTCCAACTCTGATCTCTTTCCTGAGTCAGGGGCTGGCCCATCACTCCCAAAAGCAAGGAGACTGCGTGCCTTGTTATTGCAGGATATTGCCAACCCTGTCCTCCGCAATCGTTATCTAGCTATTCGCCCCCTTACGCTGCAATACGAGGACGCACAATGGATTCCTCGTAGAACATCTGCTGATCATTTGATTAATATTGTGATACTCCTCGTCTGGGCGGCAGGGCTAATGGTTAGCTGTGCAATCGTCGGGGCACAGTTTGCAATGCTGGTATTCAGCAAAACAGCTTTCGTAGATTTGCGTGGTTTAGAGGGGAGCTTCATGGGAGCGTGCTGTGGTTTGCTCCTCCTGGAATTCATTGCGCTTTACCGCGATTCAACCCGGAGGTATCGTTTATTCATACTTCAGAGGATGCTTGGCCCTCTGCCCTTCCGAGCACACCGCCGGTCCCTCCACCAGGCTGCGAAAGAGTACCTGGGAGATGATTCTAAAATCAATTGAGATGAAGAGAACACAGAGCGTCGAGCGAACAATCGCGTCGCGGTCGGAAATTGGTGGAGGCTTTGGCCATGTCCCTCGTTGAGGTTTTGCCAGAAGTCCAGGCACTCTCGCGGTTCGACAAGATTCGCCTGATCCAGTTCCTCGCACGGGCACTCGAACGGGATGACGGCGGCCTGATCGAGCCGGGCCAGTCCTATCCTATCTGGTCGCCCGATCGGGCATTCACCGCTGCCGCCGCCCTCCTGCAAGCGTTGGAGGTGGACAAAGAGCCAGCCTGATCCCGCTTCGTGGTTGCCGAGCAAACGTATCGGCTGCAAGATCCACGAGGCGCTGGCAGCCCCGTGCAATCGCTGAAAACGCAGCCTCAAGCGAACCCAGACCCTCCAGCGCCGCATTTCCGACAGACTCGACCTCATCTTGCGGCGGACCATGTGAGGCTGACCGTTGTTGAGGCCCACCTGATCACCGCGTACAATTCGTGTGTTGGTCATTGGGGATAGGAAACAAGCCATGCGCACCAGGATCACTGTAAGGCCCACCGGAGATCGGACGAACGACCTCCGTGTTGCGGCCAACGTCCGGCGCGACTTGTGGGCACACTCACCCGTGGAGATCGACCCGGATCATCCCCTCCACGGTACGCACCGCGACGAGCAGGAACGTGCCTACTTTGAGTTCTCCACCGGCTACCCAGACGAGGTGACACGGGTGTTGCGCGACTACGGCCACGCCGAGCGCGTCGAGGTGCGCGAAGTCGAAGAGCCGGTTGGTCTGGCTTGCCAGAATTGCGGTAACGTCGTCGGCCCCGTCCTCCCGCCGGTCTGCCCCAACTGCCACTTCCGCGACATTTCTGCCTGCCCAGTCTGTCACCACGAGGTGCCGAGACAGAGCTACACACGGATCGGCGGCGACCTGTTCCGCTGCCCGCAGTGCCACAGCCAGGTTCGGCTCCGCTTCAACGAGCCGATGTTCCTCGGCGACGGGACGTACAACCAGCCTCTGGTCGTGGTTGAGCAGGCGTAGAAACTCATGAAATTCAAGTTTGACGAAGAGGGCCACATCGTCTGGACGCCGAAGGAACTGTACTTTATGGTGCTGGAGAACCCCCTCCGTCTCGTCAACGACTACCTGATGGGCGGCAGCACGCCCAAGGCTTTCGACGAATACACGCAATACCGCGACTTCGTCCACGCGGTATCGGAGCGGACCGGCGTCCACCCCAGGAACCTTTACCTGCGCGGGAGTTGCCAAATCGGCTTTAGCATCGCCCCACGAGCGGACAAGATCTGGACTGCGATGTCGGACGACTCCGACTTGGATCTCGTGATGGTAGACCGGCCTTATTTTGAACGGTTCGAGGAGGAAATCCGGCGCTGGGAGGACAGGAACCCGGTACAGGCTCTCCAGGGGAGGGAGTCAGCGGCGTTTCTCGATCGGCAACGTGACCGGCAGTTCTATTGCTGTCGTGATAAGGGGCTTCCGTCGGTCGTCTGCATCCATCACCGCGACGTGATGGTTGCCGTCGCCGACCTTCGCCAATGCGGGCGACGCCGTGACGTGAGCACCTTTATTTACCCGGATTGGTTGTCGGCGAGAAGACGGTATGAGAGTGACCTGCGCCTTCTTCGAAAGGGGATCGGCAGCGGCGAGTTAACGTCGCCGGAGGACACGCCTTTCCCAACGAAAGCAAAGCAGGCCAGGCTGGCCTCGGCAGATGCCACGCCCCAGCCGGGTGGCGTGGCCAAGCCAGCCACCCCGCCGGAGGAGCAACCGGGAAGCTGAAGAGGAGTAGGTCTGCGAAATCGAATCAATAGCCGAGCTGAACAGCTCTCATAGTCCACCGACTTGAGAATAACGATCCTCTGGGCCGGCCTGATTCCGCTTCGTGGTTGCCGAGCAAACGCATCGGCTGAATGATCCACCCTGTGACCGTTCTCACCTTGTCTACCCGTCACTGATCCCGGACCATGTCGGGTGGTGGCAATCTGAAAGGGTGGAGGTTCACATGACACTGGCCACAGCACGGGACGCCCGTTCGTGTTCGCTCCATCACGGCCTCCCGGCCTCGTTCAAGCGGGAGGGTACCGTGTACGCGGTCGCCCTCGACCTGGACATCGAGCAACTCCGGGTCCACTACGGTGACCCGTACAACAACGCCTACCTGGAGATCCGCCGGGTTCTGGAGCGGCACCAGTTCCAGTGGCAGCAGGGGAGCGTCTACTTCGGCGGCCCTGCGGTCACGGCGACGACGGTCATGGTCGCGGTGATCGACCTGGCGACCCAACTCCCGTGGTTCGCGTCGTCCGTCCGGGACATCCGGATGCTACGGATCGAGGAGTTAAACGACCTCATGCCGGTGGTTCAGCGGGTCGCTGGCATGACAGGTGGCGAGGAAGAGACCTGACCACAGTTCAAGGTCGGGACAGAAGGTGCCGAATGGCGTTTACCGACTTCACGCTTGAGACTGTCGAGGCGGAACTGGGGGTGACCGCTCACCCTGGGCGGGTTTTCCCCACTCTGCGACAAGCCACCCCACCGGCTTGGTTAACCGATGCGTTAGCACGCGGCAGGGAGCTGGCACTCGTCAGCGAGAAAGCCCGAAGCGAGTTTATTGTGGCCCCCGTACTGCTTGCCGTGCGCGAGTTGTCCGGCGGGCGAATCTCGATTCTCTCCGGCCAACGGCTCGACGTGGACGCCGCGCTTCGGTTGATGGGGGAGTGCGACTTCATCCTGGCCCTTTCCGAACCGTTGCCGCGACTGCGTGCCCCACTGGTGACCATCGTCGAGGCCAAGAAGAACGACATCGAGGCGGGGCTCGGCCAATGCATCGCCCAGATGGTCGCCGCTCAGATGTTTAACGAACGCTCGGGGCACTCGGGTGTCGTGTTCGGATGCGTGACGACCGGCGAAGATTGGCAGTTCCTGCGGTTGGATGAGCAGGCGGTCCTCATCGACACCACTCGCTACTATATCAACGACGTGGTGTCGATCCTGGCCGCGTTCCTCTCGATGACAGGGTAGGCTGGCAACGGCTAACCTTCCCACACTGGCTGAGCACTCCGCTGTACCAGGGTGGTTCTTTGTCGGTCGGTGCTGACCCGGCGGTCCTACCGGTGTCGTCGAGATTGACGAGCAGGCTTCTTGCGTGCCGATCGACGCTGCGGTAGTATCATTGCTGGTTCATGTCTGCCCACCTGGCATGACCTCGTTGGTGACGGGCCGGCCTGATCCCGCTTCGTGGTTGCCAGGCTTCGGCTCTGGCTGAAAGATCCACGCTTGGGACCGGGGCAACCCGAGATCCCTTATACCATTGGCGACAGGTCCGGCCCGTCACCAACCAGGCCATGAGAGGTATCCAGGCACTGCACTTGACCGTGGCGGCAATGAGTGTTTACCGGGTCCACTGTCTCACTCGCCGCTGTGGCAGGTGAGGTTGGTTGCCCATCCGCAATCCCCATCTGTGGCTGAGTTACTGTTGATCACATCAGGAGGCTTGTCATGCGTTTCGATCTGGGGCCGACGACGGCGCAAGTGCTCGCCGCCTTCACCGATGGAGTCACTGCCTGCCAGGGTCGAGTGACCGACACCGCCAACGACGGCCGGCGACTCCTCGCTCGATCCGTCCTCCCCTGTCTTGAGGAGGTCCGGCCGGGCGACCGGCTCCAGGCCGGGGTCGCCATCCGGGCCATCGGTGGCGAAGTGTGGGTTCATCCGTACCTGTTTCGGCTCGTTTGCAGCAATGGGGCGATCATCGCTCGCACCATCCGAACGCAGCACCTTGCGGACCTGGGCACGCAGGATCCCGTCGACGCTGTACAGGCCGTCCGCGAGGCTGTTGAGGCCTGCTGCGAGCCGGACGTGTTCGTCGAAACCCTCGATCAGGTGCGGACGGTCCAAGATGCTACCGCCGACCTCATGGTGACCCAGTTGCCGATCATGTCGCTGCTGTCGCGGCTCTCCGTCGGGGGGAACGAGCACCTCCTGGCGGGGATCATGGACCAATTCTTCCGGGAGGGGGATCGGTCACAATTTGGCCTGGCGAACGCGATCACCGCAACGGCCCGCGAGGTCCGCGACCCAGACCTACGGTGGGAGTTGGAGGAGTTGGGTGGCGCGATCGCCGTCGGTGCCCTCACGCCCTCACCCAGCCAGGGGCCACCAGCCACAGCACAGCGCAACCGGGCTGTGTTGGCAGGCTCGGTCTGACCATCGACACCAGCGGTCGCTGACCCCGAGCGGTCGGCACCGTGGAACTTGGCGAAACGCGGTGGAGAGCCGCAGGAGGCGATGATGGCGTTGCGATTGATCACGGCCCTGGCCGTCTGTCTGGTGAGCGGCTTCGGCGGCACCGCCGAGGACAAGCCGAAGAGCGACAGCCAACTCCTTCAGGGGTCGTGGGACTGGGATCCCGCCGTGGAGCAACCGGACGCAGTGCCGCCGATTTTGCTGGAGCGAATCGTGATCAAAGGGAACACGCTGACCTTTCATTACAGCCTTGAGGGCAAGAAAACCCCATGCACGACCGAGTTCAAACTCGACCCGAAAGCGTCCCCCAAGGAGATCGACTTTACCACGACCGGGTGGGGCAAGGACCAGACGTACCGGGGCCTCTACGAGGTCAAGGACGGCCAACTGAAGATTTGCTACCGCGGTCCCGGATGCACCCGGCCGAAGAACTTCGACGACAAGAGGGAGCCAAACTCGACCTTTACGACGGTCTTCATCGTCCTCAAGCCGACACCAATTGCGTGATCGTTCTGCAGATTGCACAACCTGAGCTAATGACTCGACCAGGGGCGATTCAATGAAGGCTTAGCTCCTCATCACGGGGATACTCTTTGCCTTGCTGGCCTCGGCCCATCTCCTGCGGACTGTCTTGGAATGGTCGCGCCTGGCCACCGACCCCTTGTTCGTCGTGCAGGGTCCAGGGATTGGAGTTGTTGCAGGGGCACTTTGTTTCTGGGCGTGGCGATTGCTTTACGCGACCCAGCGAGTCGACAAATGTCATCGGGAGTTGAATTGATGCCCACTTGCGGGCTGTCGTGAAGGTTGGTTTGGGCCGCTGGTAGCAATTCCAGGTTCAGCTATGCCGATTGTGATAATTATTGCCTTAATGATCATTGGGATCTTCGTCTTCGCCTGGACGAAGCCCAATACCATATCGATCCAGCGAGTCGCCGATATCAAGGCTACGCCGGAGCAAATCTTTGAGCTGATCAACAATTTCCGCAACTGGCCCGCCTGGTCGCCTCAAGACAAATCGGATTGCACGATGAAAAGGACGTTCGGTGAAACGGCGAGCGGTCAGGGAGCCACGTCTGAGTGGACAAGCAAAGGTAGAGCGGGCACCGGGCGTATGGAAATGATCGAGTCAATCGCTCCCGTCAAGATCACTGTGAAGGTCGAATTGTTCAAGCCGTTTCAAGCCTGCAACATCAACGAATTCACACTCGAACCGCTAGATAATATGACAAGGCTAACATGGGCGATGCGCGGTACGAATCCCTATCTTGCGAAAATGATGAGCATTTTTGTCAACATGGACCGCATGATGGGAAAGCATTTCGAGGCTGGACTTGACTCTCTCAAGACACTTTCTGAATGATCATCTCGGGGAGAGCTCGCAGCGATACCACTGGGGCACCCTTGCGACCCCTCCGGGCCGAAACAACCTACGGGGCGATCTGCCCAGAAATGAGGGGCTAAAAAAACATTGCCAGAAAGCCCTCTGTTCGAACGACTTCGGTTCCTTTTGCAACCGAGGTTGACTTGTCTAGACCGATCGGTCTACTATAGCCATAGCTTCGGCCTGGGGATCGGAATTTCCGACCGCGATAAAAGCCGCTGCCGTTTTCGGCGAATACCAACCCGTGGACGAGTCCCCGAACCACCCGGACCACGCCGAACCGCCGTTCAAGAGAATCGGGCCGGGCGGACCGGGGCTATTCGGTCCGGAACCACCGTCAGGGCTTTCGGAGGTGGCCCAGAAACGCCGCGATCAGATCCTGGAGGCAGCCGAGGCGATCATCGCGGGTGAGGGAATCCATAAGCTATCCTTCGGCCGGATCGAGGACCGGCTCGGCGGAATGAGTCGTGGCCAACTCACCTACTACTTCCCGACTCGGGAGTCGATACTCCTCGCTGTGTTTGAGCGGATGCTGCGGCGAATGATCGCCGACCTGCTCCGGTCGGGTGCCCCCCGACCGTTGACCGGCCGGGCGTGGGATTGTTTTCGCAACGGTCTCTCCCGACATCTCGACCCGGTCGAGCCTCCGCCAGCCGAGCGGGATCTGTTCAGTCTGCTGTACACCTTCCTCTCCGAAATGGGCCATCGCCCGGACTACCGGGCGCGACTCGCAGACCTGCACCGCGAGTTCCGGGCGATGGTGGCCGCGGATTTGGCAGGGAGCGTCCCGGAACCCGGGCCGATCGCTCCACCCATTGCGGCGGCCTTGATCCAGGCCCTGTTCCACGGGATCGGGATGCAACTCGCTGTCGACCCGGAGGCGTTCAACCGGGAGGAGATGTTCGCGGCCTGCATCCGTCTCTTCGCCCCCCTATTCCACCAGAATCCGACCGACCCGGTTCCAAAAGGGTAAGCTGATGATTCCGTCTGACACCCGTCCGCCCACAGCCCTGGTCAACGGCGACCTCGTCAACCGGGTCCAGCAACTCCGTCTTGGCGACCAACTCGGCGCAGCCAAAAAGAGCGCTGGGGGCTCCTGGTTGCCGTGGGTGCTTTGTGGTCTGCTCGCCCTCAGTTGGGCAGGCGTTGGGATCCGATCGTACCGCGGCGGTGGGGTCGCAAGGTCCGACGAATCGGCCGCCCCGGGCGGCCCCGGTCCGCGGCCAATCGGAGGGGCGACATCCTCAAGCGGGTCGGGCTCTGACGCTTCGGCCCCGACCGCTCCTGGGGAGATAGTGCTCCAACTCAAGGGGAACCTGATCCCCTCCCTCCAGATCGCAGTCAGCCCGCGGGACGTCGCGGGCGAGTTGCTCACGATCCGGTTTTGCGAAGGGAAGTTGGTGAAGAAGAACGATGTCCTCGCTACCCTCCTCAACGCCCAGTACGTCAACAAATTTGAGACGGATGAGGCATCAGTCGCCTCTGCCAAGGCCCAGGTGGCAAGGGCGAAGGCGGGGATCAAGAAAGCCGAGGTCGGGGTGGTGTCCTCGCACGCGATGTTCAAGAAAGCCGAGGCGGACATCAAAAACTGGGAGGCTCAAATCATCCTGGCGAGGGCCGAACTGCGCCGAGCGAAATTGGCGATTTTGTCCTCGGCCGCTGCTCAGACCGATGTGGACAAGGCGCAGGCCACGCTTGATGCAAACGAAGCCCAACTTGTGGCAGCGATCGAGAACAAGAACGCGACAGCAGCGCAGGAAGAGGCCGCCCTGGCCGACGTGACCACCGCCAAGGAGTCGTTCACGGCGGCCGAGGCCGATCTCCGCGCTGCAATCGCCCGACTGGCCGAGAGCCAGCGATTGCTGACCAACTGCACCATCGTTGCCCCAATCGACGGGACAGTGCTGACCAAGAAGGCCGACCAGGGAAGCCTGGTTAGCCCAGCCGCGTTCAACGTCTCCGCCAGCCTGTGTGAAATTGCTGACCTGTCCAAGCTTGAGGTGGAGGTAGATGTCCCGGAGCGGCAGATCACCCGCATCCGCCCGGACCTGGACTGCCAGGTCGCAGCCGATGCGAACCCGAACCGGATCTACCGGGGGCGAGTCGACAGGGTCATGCCAATCGCTGACGATAGCAAGAGCGTGATCAAGGTCCGCGTGCGGGTGTTCCTCCCAGTGGGGGAAGCACCGGGGTCGTTCCTGAAACCGAAAATGAGCGTGGTCGTGACGGCTTTCAACAGAGATTTCGTGAAGCATCCATCTGATCAGCAATGGGAGTGAGAGTTATCAGTTATCAGTTATCAGTTATCAGCCAATCCAGCGAAGAAACTGTGGCATCAGTTATCAGCGTTTTGTCTGGCTGATAACTGATAACTGATAACTGGTAACTCCCCAAACGGAGATCTCATGCCGGCGATTGTCGAGGTCCGGGCGCTGCACAAATCGTTCACCCGGGGGAGCGAGACAATCGATGTCCTCCAGGAGTTGACGCTGGATGTTGGGGAGGGTGAGTTCCTCGCCTTGATGGGGCCGTCTGGGTCTGGGAAGACGACGCTCCTGAACCTGATCGCCGGTCTCGACCGACCAACCCGCGGATCGATCCAGGTTGGAGAGAATGTGATCTCGGAGATGTCTGAAAGTGAGCTTGCGCGATGGCGGACCCGGCACGTTGGGTTTGTGTTCCAGTTCTACTACCTGCTTCCGGTTCTGACTGCCTACGAAAATGTCGAACTCCCCCTCCTCCTGCTTCCGCTCACCAAGGCCCAGCGGCGAAAACAGGTGACAACGGCTCTTGATCTGGTCCGACTGTCAGACCGGATGAGTCATCGCCCGGGGCAACTGTCCGGTGGCCAGCAACAGCGAGTCGGCATCGCACGGGCGATGGTCACCGACCCGACCCTGATCGTCGCCGACGAACCGACCGGCGACCTGGACACGAAAAGCGCGGACGAGATCCTGACCCTGATGGAGATCCTGCGATCGCAGCTCAACAAAACCATCATCATGGTGACCCACGACCCAAAGGCCGCTGCCCGCGCTCAGCGAACCCTCCATCTGGAGAAGGGGCGATTGGTGCTGGATACGGCGATAGTTGGTGTTTAGTGTTGTCGGAATTAGTGTTTAGTGTTTAGTGTTTAGTGTTTAGTGTTTAGTACAATAGGATCATAGACTGGTCGGTGCGGTATCGTGTCGTCGCCCCCAAGGGTCGGTGTGCAATAGCCCAGGGTGGAACCGGGCTTCCCGGCGGAACCCTGGGACACCCGCTAAACACTAAACACTAAACACTAAACACTAAACACTAAACACTAAACACTAAACACTAAACACTAAACACTAAACACTAAACACTAAACACCAAAAACAATGTACGGCCCTGCCCCTGACTTCGCCCCAACCGGTTTTGATCCGTCGCTGTTCATGCTGACGGGATACGTCCTGCTTGTGATGGGGGGGGCGATCGGCGGGGCATTGGTCCTTGGGGTGGTCACGCTCCCGGTATTCTTCCTTCTCGTGTACGTTGCCGAGGTGACACTATCGGCCCTGTCCGAGAGCGGGTTCCTGTTGGTGAAGGTGGTGCTGCTCTTGTTCCGCGGCCTCCGGCGCAGCCCACTGCGAACCTCACTCACCTACCTGGCTCTATTCGTCCTCACGCTGGTTCTCACCCTGGTCTACACGGTCATCTCTTTCATCGGGCAGGCGACTGCCGAGAAGGAGGCGAACTTCAAGGTGATCGTGACCGAGAAGTACTCGATCCCGAGCATGATGCCGCCCAAGTACGAGGAGCGGGTGAATCGGCTGATCGCTGAACTCCCCCGCGAACTCCGGCCGGTCAACGGAGACGACGATGTGATCACCTGGGCGTTCGTCGGCGGGACGACTGATCCGTCGAACCCGAAGCCGGAGAACGCACTGTTCATGTTCTGTGTCGAGCCCCGGAAGATCCCGCTGATGATGGATGGGTTGGAGAAGAAGGATCTGACCGACTCCGAGTATGCGGACCTCCAGGAAAGTATCAAAAAAATGCAGGAGGATTTTCGGCGGATTATCGTTAGCAAATCGCGGCTTCAGCGAATGAATGTCCATGTCGGCCAGAAGCTGAAACTCTCGAGTGTCAACTACAAGGATATCACGTTCGAGTTCGAGATTATTGGCACTCTGCCGGAGGGAAAGTACGAGGGTGTTGGGTTCTGTAGCCGGGCGTACCTGGAGGCGATGCTCCGGTCGTACCAGTCGTCCCACAATGGGGAGAACCATCCGCTTGCGGACAAATGCGTGAACCTGATCTGGATCCGAGTTCCGAACCGGCAGACGTACGAGCAATTAGCCGCGGCGGTTGGGGAGACCAAAAACTTCTCGGGTCCAGCGATCAAGATGGAGACGGCGTCGGCAGGGATCGGGACGTTCATGGAAGCCTACAAGGACATCTTCTGGGGGATGAAGTACATTCTCTCTCCAGCGATGGTGGCAATCATGTCACTGGTGATCGCCAACGCCATCAGTATCAGTGTTCGAGAACGGCGGACCGAGATGGCCGTCTTGAAAGTGCTTGGATTCCAGCCCCGTCACGTGATGGGGATGATTCTTGGGGAGGCGATGCTGGTCGGGTTGATCGCGGGTGCGATGAGTACGTTCCTGGCCTGGTGGTTACTCGGATCGTTCAAGTTCCAGGTCGCCTTTCTCGGGGCGTTTGTCGTCCCCGACGAGGTTCTCCTGATCGGTCCGCTTCTGGGAATGTGCGTGGCGCTGGTCGGTAGCATTGGCCCGGCGCTGTCGGCGAAGAACGTGAGGGTGGCCGAGGTGTTCGCCCGACAAGCGTGAGGCAAGCAGCAGATGGAGGAATACCACCCGCCAGGGACAGGCCGGGCCGCCA
>PLDW01000047.1 GCA_003136315.1 Gemmataceae bacterium
CGGGTCAAGCCGACGAAGAAGGAGCCGGAGATGAAAGCTCCGCAGAAGTAAGGCAGCTGGGGAGTGGAAATCTCCCAGTGGGATCGGGTGCCACGGGCGGCTAGTCCGCCCGTGTGACGCCTTCTCGGGCGGACAAGCCGCCCGTGGCACCCGATCCCACCGGTAGATTTCCTCTCACCAACTGCCTCAGGCTCGGGAGAAGACCGCTGTGGGGCAGCTTGCCGCCTGGCGGCGGCGCGATAATATCAGATCTTATGAGTTGTTCCGGAGCCACGTCCGGGCTTCATCAACTAACAACTGACAACTGACAACTGCTATGAGCATCGACAAAAGCCTGAAGCGGAAGGGCGCAATGGCCCGAACCCGGTGCGTCTTGAAGCGGTCCGAGCGGATCGAGAAGATGCTCGAGAACGGCTCCTTCACCGATGGCCGCAGCCCATTCGGCTTGCCCAAGACCCGCGTCCATAAAGTCGTCCTGAAGAAGAAAGCCAAGAAAGAAGAGGGCGAAGGCGATGCGGCAGCCGCGGCCAAGCCGGCCGCGGCTGGGGCCAAGCCGGCGGCCGGGGCGAAGAAGTAATCGGGGAACTGCTGCTGGCGTTCGGCCACTCCCACGACACAATGAGCCCACCCCGGCAATCTGGACCGGGAGTGGGCTTCTCCCATTTCTGGCGACCAGTGGAAAGCGAAAGGCCGATGGCCATCGTGTACATCGCCCTGGGCAGTAATCTCGGAGACCGCAGCGAGAACATTCGGGCGGCGATCCGGCGATTGGAAGCCGAGCCCGGACTCCGTCGGGTCGCGAATTCCCAACTATACGAAACCGCTCCGGTCGATTGTCCGCCTGGGTCCGGCGAGTACCTCAACGCCGTGATTGCCCTCGACACGGACCGCCCCCCGGAAGACCTCCTCCGGTTGCTCCAACAGATTGAACAGCAGTTCGGCCGGATCCGCACCGGCCCGAATTCGCCGCGCACCCTCGACCTCGACCTGCTCCTGTACGGCAACCGGGTGATCCACACCCCCGATCTCGTCGTCCCCCATCCACGAATGCACGAGCGGGCGTTCGTGCTGGTTCCGCTCGAGGAACTGCACGAAGACGTCGGGGAGAAGGTCGTGCATCCGATCCTCGGGAAAACGGCCCAGGAATTACTCGAACCACTGCTGACTCACCCGCAAGAGCCGCTCCCACGGGTCTTCCTCGAATCCCGGACAAAAACCGCCGAACTCGCCGGGCTCCGCTGCCTGGTGACCGGTTCAACAGGTGGGATTGGGGCAAGCATCGCCCTCGCCCTCGCAGACCGTAGCGCCGAAGTCATCCGCCACGGTCGTCGAGACCAGATTGGCGCTGAGCGGTTCGTCTCCGCGGACCTCCGCGATCAGGCCGCGTGCGACCGCCTGGCCAACGCGTCGTGGGAGTTGCTTGGCGGCCTCGATATCCTCGTACTCAATGCCGGGGCCGACACGCTCACGGGCGACGCTGCGATGTGGTCGTTCGACGAGAAACTCGATGCCCTTCTGGCTGTCGACCTGAAGGCCACCATGCGACTCGCCCGCAACATCGGGAGTCGGATGAAGGCCCGCAGGCGCGGCTGTATCCTGACGATCGGCTGGGATCAGGCCGAGACCGGAATGGAGGGGGATAGTGGCCAACTGTTCGCGGCAGTGAAAGGAGCGGTCATGTGCTTCACCCGAAGCCTGGCCCTGAGTCTGGCTCCGGAAGTTCGCGTCAACTGTCTCGCGCCAGGTTGGATTCGGACAGCGTGGGGCCAGACAGCATCGCCCAGTTGGCAAGAGCGAGTCCGGCGTGAAACCCCACTGGGGCTCTGGGGGTTACCGGAGGATGTGGCTGCGGCTGCGGTCTGGCTAGTCAGCCCGGCAGCAGGGTTCCTGACGGGCCAGACCATTCGGGTGAATGGAGGGGCCGTTCGCGGGTAGGTTATCGCAAGGTATTGGCGCGGATACTTGGTCTTTGCGTTGAGAAGAAACACTGGGCGATCTTGGCACCTGCGAACGGAGGGAATCCCTCCACTAGACTCTCACCTCAGTGAGTGAGAGAGTTGCGCGTTGCCTTCGTTCCCGTTGGCTCCAGGAGATCAGGGGGGTTTTGGAGGACCACTCCTATCGAGTGGCGGTGGGGTGGGCATTCCACCGGCCCCCTTCATGCCCTTCATGTCGCTGTTTTGTGGCGGGGTCGTGCTACCACCTGTAGCTTGCGTGGGTTCCTTCCCGCAGCCAGCGACAAGAGCAGAAAACGCGCAGAGGGTGAGAATGAGAATCGGGCGTCGCATGGTGGGAATATTCTCGTCAGGTGACCTGGGTTAGAACGCCAACCGGGCAGCAATCGTTGCTGCCCGGTGAAGAGGGGCGATCCGAATGCCGGTTACTGGCCAAGCAGGCTGTAGGTAACGACCTGGCCATCGCTCATCCCGCCAGCATACTGCAGGGCATACCAGTCGGGATTCCCCGGAACGGTGGCGATGCCCTTCTTGATGGGCCGGACGGAACCATCGCAGAAGGCAAAGTTGATGATGCCGGTGTGGAACGAGCTGAAAGTGTACCAGGCTCCGGGGTCAGGCAAGCCCCAGTAGAGTGGCATGTTCGATCCGCCCATCCAACTCGACGAGTAGATCCGCTGCCCCTGATCCGAGTTGGCCAGCGTCTCCCCGAACCCGATGGTGTTACTGGTGCCGTCGGCGATCGTGACAAGTTTGGTCTTGGAATCCACATAATAGGGTCCGCACAGCGGACCGTAGAAGGTGTCCGGAGCATTCGCGATGGTGCCGCAACTGGATGCGTAGTTGCCCGGGGCAACCGTGGTCGGACTCCCGAAGTAGACCCCTTCAAACCCGTAGCTCGGCCCGGTCACGTAGAGGAGTGCGAACATACCCGTCGAAGGTTGCTGGGAGGTGCCATCCGAGGGGCACATGTACGTTTTGATCAGGCTCTGAGACAGAGTGTAAGCCGGATTGTACGTCCCACTCCACCAGAACACTCCGGCCGGGGAGGATGCGGTGGGGAACGCCGTCAAACTCGCGGGGAGTTGGTTGTAGATGGCGGTCTGCTCGACGTAGGGCAGGAGGAAAGTTAGAGTGCCGACCCCGCTCCCTTGCGAGGAGGACCAGTTGATGTACACCGGGATCATGGAATTGCCCGGCGGCAAGAAGCCATAGGTGCTCTCGAAGTTCATCGCAGCGAGCGAGATCTGCTTGATGTTGTTCTGGCACTGGGTGCGGGCGGCCGCCTCGCGAACCTTCTGGACGGCCGGGAGGAGCAGTCCGATGAGGATCGCGATAATCGCGATCACCACCAGCAACTCGATCAGCGTGAACCCGTAGCGCGGGCGGTTGAAGAACCGAGGACGAGTCATTCGTAGCCTCCACCAAGAATGGGGATGATAAAAAACACCGCGGATGAGCGAGAGTACGAGTCCTAATCGTAAAACTTCACTCTCACTCACCTGGAGTCACGGTCAGGCAGCGTGTTTGGAACCCGATGGAACGATTGTAACGATTGGGTAGTCGCTACACCATTCACAATTCGGGTCGAGGCTAGCAAAACCCGTTCTAATACAAATACTCAAACCTGCTGAAAAAACGAATACGAATTATCAGGTTTTCACCCAATCAATCGTAGTGGAGAGGTACAGCCCCCAAAACTTAGAGCCGAGGCTCTGTGAGATGGTGAGAGAGGAAAGAGAACGCGAGTCGATCTCACCAGCCAAATTGGGGATTGCAATTTTTTATTCTGCCACAACGCCCCCAAGCGTCAAGGGCATTTCTCACATTTTTCTGAGTATGAAGACGGCAGAACAGACTTTGCAATCCCAAGTTATTGGCGATTGCTGTTCGGGTTGGCGATGGGTGACCCCGCCGGTGAACCTCACGAGGTCTGTCCTCAACTGGATCCCGCCGGCTTCACGCAAGACTGCTTTTGGAGAGTGATGACTCCGCTAACCCTGAAGGGTAGCGGCTTCTAAGGGTTTTCACCTCTGCTATGTCATCCCATAGCAGTTAAGGTCTTCTAGCAATCGTGTCCGCTGGGTGCGTTACTTCCGCAACGAACAGATGTCATCTAGTTGTCTAGGTGACGCAGTCAAGCGTTTCATCCACCACCACTGAAGTGGTGTGGCTTTCACGGGCTAATGCCCAGGGTTGTAATCGGCATCACTGCGAGGGGCCAGGGCAGGCACGATCAACCCTTGGGGGATGGGCTCTTCCCTCCAAGCCGGTCGAGAAGTTGGTGCGGCCGGGTATCGCCTGGTCGAGCTAACTTCTGAGCGTTGCGGGCGTTGCAGACCGCCTCCTCGATCCGTCCGCCCCCGGCGAGGGCCTCGGCGAGGTAGAGATGCGGGTCGACGAACTCGGGCCGACACGCCACCGCCTGCTGCAATGCCTCAATGGCCCCGTTGGTATCGCCGAGCCCCAGCCGTGCCCGACCGAGGTAGAGCCAGGCCAGGCCGTAATCCGGCCTGAGTGCAACGGCACTCCTGGCCGAGTCAGCCGCCTCTCGGAGCAATCCTCGGGCCTTCTCCTGTTGGTCCCGGCGGAGTGTTTCCACCTCGTAGAAGAGCATAATCGCCAGGAAGTAATGGGCCTGGGCGTGCCCGGGATCACGCCGCAGGCACTCCCGGAAGAACTCCTTCGCCCGGCTGTAATCCCGCAGCTTCCCCATCGTGGTTCCGGCCGACACCAGGATCCAGGGGTCCGGGTCGTCATGAGCTCGGGGTATCAACAGTTGCGCGGCTCGGGAAAGTTGCCCGGCAGCCTCCAGGGACTGCACCTCACGCAAGATTCCCTGACGACCGACCTCTCGCGAGCGGATCTGGAGCAGGTAGGGGTCCGGCCACGATGGATCGTCGGGGAGCAGGCGGGCAGACTCTTCGTACCTGGCGGCAGCCGTGAGCTCGCCCTCCTCCCTGGCAAGGGTGGTCAGGAGGATGGCTGCCCGTTTGCGAACAGCCGGGCTTTCGGCGAGGGGACTGAGCATCTCGCGGGCCGCCTTCCGGTCGCCGCGGGTGAGTGCCACCTGCGAGAGCCCAAACTGGGCACGGGGATTGAAGGGATTCTGAGTCACCCCCTCCCGAAAGAGAACCTCGGCCGCATCCGTCTGGTGTTGGTCCAACAAGACCTCAGCCAGTAGCAGCCGGGCCGCCAACAGAGCCTCAGGATCGTTCGGCTTCAACGTGATGGCCCGCTTCAGCAGCGGAATGGCGCGGTCTGGGTCGCGGACCGAGGCGGCAAACCCACGAAAGTAGGGCCACCTCGGATCGGCCGGGTCGAGCCGCTCCGCTTCGGCGAAGCACGGTTCGGCTTCGGGGTCGAGCCCGTGGGCAGCAAACACCATTCCGAGTTCGCCCCAGTGGGTGGCCGACTTCGGGTCGGCCAGAACTTGCTGGCGAGCCTTTTCCACCGCCGCGACAACCGCCGGGTCGGCCCCCTCGGCGATCATCATCACCGGTGGCTGCGGCGGCCGAGATTGCGTGACGGACCACCAAATACCCCCACCCCCCACAGTGAGGAGGATGCACGTAGCAATCCCGATCCCCACCCAGCGGCGGCGTCGGGTGGGCGGCACGATGGATGTGATCGGGGTTGCAGGAAGATCGGACATTGTGGCCTCCAGAGAGAGGCGGACCAATGACAACTCATCCGGAACGACCAGTACCCTTGCGCAACTCGATGCTCCGGTCGGTGGAACCACCGGGGAACACCTCACGTTTCCCGTCGGGCCACTTCACTTCCATGCAGTCGACCGCGGTGACTCTACCGAGACCGAACAGGACTGTCGGCGGGTTACTCGACAGATAGCTCACAGCCGGACAGACGACCCGGTACCACCGATGATCCCCCTTGACCACAGTCACCTCAGCGCCATTAGCGTCTCGATTCAGTTTGGGGTCGATGCACCGGACCGTCAACCAGTGGCCACGGTTCGGGCAGACGTTGTGGTAGACCCGCGCCCGACCCCCGATAGCGGTCATGACCAGATCGGGGGCACCGTCTCCGTCCAGGTCGGCACAGGCCAGCCCGCGGCCGATGTTGGGTGTTCCGCAAAAGGGGTCGTTCTGGGGAGAGACATCGCGAAACCACCGACCGCCATCGTTCGCGAGGATCTGGTTCCGCTCGGCATAGGGCTCCCAGAACGATGGTAACCCCGGTGCCGGCCGTCGATCCCCCTTCGACACCCTGCCGTTGACGATGGCGATATCCTGGAAACCGTCGAGGTCGAAATCGGCCATGATGGCCCCGAACCCGGTACCCCGCCATGCGGCGGCGGCCCCACCCCAGTTGCTGGTCTCGTCCCGAAAGTGACCCCGTGGTCCCTGTTTCCAGAATGTGTTTGTTTCATGAGTCAAGTGAGTGACGTAGAGGTCGAGGAGACCATCGTTATCGGCGTCACCCACGGCGATCCCCATCCCGGCATAGGCCTTCCCGCTCATCGTGTAGGCCACCCCACGGGCAATCGCATCCTCCTTGAAAGTCCCGTCCCGTTGGTTCAACCACAAGCGGTTCGGCTTGGCGTCGTTGGCGACGAAGATGTCCGGCCAGCCATCGCCGTCGAAGTCGGCGACCGTCACCCCCAGCCCTGGGCCGGCGAGTCGCCCGATACCCGCGGCAAGAGTGACATCCTCAAACCGGGTGATGCCCCCTGGCCCCGGCCCAAGGTTGCGGAACAATTTGCTGCACGTGCCGGTGAACACTGTGGGAGCGCAAAAGTCCTTCTCACCGCTGGGGGCGCGACAGTCCAAGGCTGGGTCATACTCAAGATAATTGGCGATGAACAGGTCCAGCCGTCCGTCGCGGTCGAAGTCGAGAAAGCAGGCCGATGCGGCCCAGAGGGGGTTGCGGATGCCGGTTGCCTCGGTCACATCCTGGAACTTCATGCCACCCAGATTTCGGAATAGCCTGGTCCCGGTGTACTGTGTGATCAGAACGTCTGGCTTGCCGTCGTTGTCGAAGTCGCCAATCGCGACACCCATATTGTGGCCGGGATAGTCCAACCCTGACCCGGCGGAGACATCCTCGAACGTGCCATCCGATCGCTGTCGGTACAGCTTGTTCTTCGACGCAGCGCGTGGCCCACCATTGGTGAGGAACAGCAGGTCCGGCCGACCGTCACCGTCGAGGTCGTAGGCTGCACACCCGGACCCGACGATCTGGGGCATGTGGTAGGTGTCGATCGCTCCGCAGTCGAGGTGGAAATCGACACCAACACGGTCGGTGACATCCTCGAACCAGACCGGCCCCAGGGGCGGATCGGGGGCAGTTGGCGGGGTGGGTTGACACCCTCCGGAGCTGAGCAGCGAGATCAGGAGCACCGCCACCGCCAAGAGAGCGCCGGGTGCTCGGGACAAGACAGTCATAACGTCCCGGGAACGGAGTCCATAAACGGGAGGTTGTGTCACTCGGTTGGTCGAATGGTATCGGTGGCTTCCCTTCGACAAGGTCCAGTCCGAGTCAGTCAGGAAGTTGTGGCCGCTCCTGTCCGCCTTTCTCACCTCCAGCGTCAACCTGTTTCGCATTTGGAGGGGTCGATCTGTGGATGTGGCCTTTCACGATGCACGGCCGAGAGAAATCGACCTGTCATTTGTGTGAGTATCTAACTCTATTGGCACGATTGGTACAAGATAATCGCCCAGTGTTGTGCCGAGCATCTCGGAGCAACACTGGGCAACAGGCCCGTTTCAAACCACCCACCGTCTCGCCTCGGTCTGGCGAGACGAGAGAATCACTTGGTCACGGGTTGAATCGGCGGCGGGGCTGGGGGGCCAGGTTTGTTGGTTTTTCCAGGCAAAGCGCCGCCCGCCGGGTTTCCGCCCTCGCCAATGGTCACTGGGGGAGTTGTAGGGGTGCCGGAACCACAGCCCACAACCCCGCCGACTGTCAACATCAGGATAATAGACAAGATTCGACGGATGGTCACGTGAACCCTCGCTGGAAGTGGGACAAAGAGTGACTCAAAAACCGAGGCCCGGGCGACCATACGCCACGGGCCAGAAGTCGATCGATCTTCCGACTAGAAGGAACTCGTGGGGACGAGGCCATCCGACATACCAGCGACGACCCGCAGGGTGTAGCTATCGATGGTGATCGAGACGTTGCGGACGGACCCATCACACATCGCGAAGTTGACCACACCGGTATGCCGGCTGCTAAAGGTGTACCACTGAGCGTTCTGAGCTGTCTGGAGACCCCAGGCGACAGGCATCGAGCCAGCCCCGAACCAGGCCAGATTGAAGTCCAGGGTGACTCCGTTTCCGCCGAGTGTTTCGCCGAACCCAAGCGTGTTCGAGGTCCCATCGGTGATAGAGGTGAGTTTCGTCTTCGAGTTCGGGTAGTAGACGCCCGGGTAGAGGTAGTTGGGCGAAGCCTCCAACCCCGTATACGGCCCCAGACCGCCAGCGTTTCCGGCATAGTTGGTCGCGGCCGGGAACAGGTAACCAGGAGTAGGCGGTGGCAGGTAGTCACCACACATGTTCGCTGCGGTTGGGGGCGGGGTGGTCCCGCTCCACCCGACGCAACCATTGCCTGGGTAGAGTTCGTCGAACATCCCGGAGACGTGGGGCGTGTTGGCATTATCCGAGGGGCACAGGTAGGACTTGATCACGCTGGAGGCAACCGGGATGATCCCGGTTGCGTTCCCGTTTGGATCATATGGGGGGGTGCTGTACGCCCAGGGAGCGTCGGCCGCAGTCGGGCTGAAGTACTGCGCCGGGACTTGATTGTAGATCGCGGTCTGCTCCATGTAGGGGAGGATTTGCGCGAGCGCACCACAACCCGGACCATTCCATGTTCCATCCGATCCAGTGTTACCGTTGGGGCTCTGCAAGCTTCCCGACGGGAGAACCTGATACGTCGATTCATAGTTCATCGCCGCGAGGGCGATCTGGTGCAGGTTGTTCGTGCAAGAACTGCGGGCCGCAGCCTCACGGACTTTCTGGACAGCAGGAAGGAGCAGTCCGATGAGGATCGCGATAATCGCGATCACCACCAACAGCTCGATCAGCGTGAACCCACTCCGGGATCGGTCGCTGAACGACGGACGTGTCATGTCATAACCTCCGACGGGATAATGGAAACATGTACAGAACAAACCTATCGCTGGCAGTCACGACCCGATCAAGGAAACCTGATCAGTTGGGCTGTTCGTGAGAGAAGAGTACCGATATCAGACTCTCCTTGCGGTAGTTGGCTCGAACTCGTTTGTACGATAACGTATCAAATACGTCAAAAGCACGGGCTCGAAGCAACCGTGAGAACCGGATCAATACGCAATGGAGAGGTCAATGAATTGAGTTTGGGGAGGGTGCCCTGGAGAGGGTGCATATTGCCCCCCACAACCCATAACTCAACTACAATCATACATAGTGCCCAAGTCGAAGGCAATGTCAAGAGCGTGTCGTCGTTTATTTGGGAAAGATGAGCCTGGAATCGGGCTGAAATGAACTGACAGGGGGTCTCTGACCCGAAGCTATGAAGCCTCAAGTGAAATCATGAGTTATAACATAATCTTTATCACGATTTAAAAAATCGCCGATGGGGTCGCTCAGGTTCATGCGCCGAACTCCTCTACTAGACTTGGATTAGGGCTACAAAGATAGTGCTGGGTCGGTGGCACATTTCCAGTCTGATGTCTCAAGCCACAGAGAGAGAGTTCGAAAATGGTTACTGACCCACACGACCGACTTCTCTCTGAAAACGCGACACTATTCGCCACGACTGGTTCTGGGTTTCTTGCCACAGCCGCGAACCTTCCGAGTAGCCCATCGACAGACCGAAGAAATCTGACCCTCCTTCTGGCTCTCGCGAGGATCATGAGGTATGCCGGGAGAGATTCATTCCTCAGGATGAGCGGAGAGAACCTAACCCTCCAACCCCCTTCCCTGAGAAGGAAGGGAGAGCCAGAGGGCAGTTCGACTCCCCTCTGGCTCCCGGTCGAGGGGTTTTGTCTGGTGGTCCTTACGGATTTTGGTTTGACTTGAGTTCCTCGATCTGGATGTCTTTGTAAAAGGCTCTGGCCTTCGCTCCACCGTGGATCTGGAGGCCGATGATCCCGCTCCGCTCGATTTTTTCGTCCGTCTCGGTGAAATCGACTGTGAGCGTGCCGTTCAGCCAGAGCCGGATACGGGGGCCTTCGCAGCGGATCGTATACTCGTTCCAGTCATCGTACTTGACGATTTCCGTGAGTCTCTTCGGGTCGGGTTGGGCGAGCACCTTGTTCCGCCGGGATTCGTCGTAGAGTGCTCCCCAGTACGCCTGTCCCACATCGGCCTGATACCCGCTCACCTCGTGATGGTTCGGAATGCGTTTGGTGCGGAACTGAATGCCCGCGTTGGCCTTCGCCTTGTCCCCAATGAGCTTGAATTTGGCCTTCAGCTCGAAATCTCCGTAGGTCGCCTTCGTACACAAAAATTCGTTGCGGGGAACGGTCGTGTCGAGCGATCCGCCGACGATTGCCCCGTCCTCGATCGTCCAGGTCTTCGCGGTATCGCCGTCCCAGCCGTCGAACGTCTTGCCGTCAAAGAGCGGCTTGGGTTCGGCGGCAGTCGCCTGAGCAGTGAGTCGAGTCAGAACCAATGCCAGGAGGATGAGTTTCATGTCTTTTCCGTGTGTTCGGGTGAATCCCCGAGACCAGTTGGTCTCGGGCGGCGACAGAAGGCGGGCATGAGGAATTTGGGATACGAGCCACGCGCCGTGGACCTGTCGGGTTCCGGAGGGGCCGTCGGGCGTTTGTGTCATTGTAATCGTGGGGCAGTACACGATTCGGCTCACACCGCAACTTGTCCGGAGATTGGACTTCGCCCCGGAAGTGAATTACGGTTCATCCGGCATCTTCTCGGATTACGCCCGCGGGTCGCCCCCGCGAGCGACGGGCGAAGCCGTTCCCAACCCGGCGTCTGCGAGCCGACTCGCCCGGCCACGCAGTTGCCCGACGTTGGTTCTGATCGCCGCCCTCGGCCCCGACCATTAGGGTGACCCGCTCATGAACTGGCAGCGCGAGCCCGACTCGGAACCGATCCCTGGATACCGCCTGGTCGAACCGATCGGGACCGGCGGGTTCGGAGAGGTCTGGAAGTGCATCGCCCCCGGTGGAATCCACAAGGCGATCAAATTCGTCTTCGGTAACCTCAACTCCTTGGACGGCGATGATGCCCGCGCTCTCCAAGAAATGAAGGCTTTGGAGCGAGTCAAGGAAGTTCGCCACCCATTCGTCCTGTCGATTGAGCAAATTCGCGAAGTGGCTGGCGAGCTGTGCATCGTGATGGAACTTGCCGACAAGAACCTCCACGACTGTCTGGTCGAATACCAACAGGGCGGCCGCCCGGGCATTCCCCGGGACATCCTGATCGGATTCCTGGAAGACGCTGCGGTCGGGCTCGACCACCTGATCGAAAAACACAATCTCCAGCACCTGGACGTCAAACCCCGAAACCTGTTCACCGTCGCCGACCGGGTGAAAGTCGCCGACTTCGGCCTGGTCAAACAACTGGAGCGTTCGAGTAGTTCCGGACTGATGGGCGGGGTCACCCCGATCTACGCCGCGCCGGAGACGTTCTCGAACAAAATTAGCAAACACTCCGACCAGTACAGCCTGGCGATTGTGTACGTGGAACTCCTCACCGGAAAACGGCCCTTTGGGGGCAAGAACATCCGGCAACTCGCTCTCCAGCACATGACCGAGCCGCCGGACCTCTCCATGCTCCCGGCAGGAGACCGCGCGGCAGTCGGGAAAGCCCTATCGAAGAACCCCAATGAGCGGTTCCCAACCTGTTCGGGATTTATCCGAGCCCTCCAGGGCAGTCCTCGGACGGGGGACAGTAGCGGCAGCGGATCCGGAGCGGACCCCACCGCGTGGGTGCGGACCACCCGGTCGGCCCACGACGTCGATCTGACTCCACCCGCCCACTCCAGCCGGGGTGGGGTCGCTACGCTTCCTCCGCCAGCCTCCTCGGCGCGAAAATCGCATCCGGCCGAGGTTTCCGCCACGGAGATCGACGAAGACCACCTTCTTGCAGTCACCCCGGTTCAGAAGGAGGTCGGAGTCCTCCGGCCGACCGTTCTGATCGGGATCGGAAGTTTCGGTCGCCGGGCCTTGCAAGAGGTCCGGTGTCGGCTCATCGATCGGCTTGGGGACGTCGCTCAGGTTCCGACTTTTCGGTTTTTGTATGTGGACTGCGATCCAGACGCGGTCGGCAAGGCGGTCGCAGCCCCGACGGACGCGGCACTCTCCCCGGATGAGGTGTTCCCGGTCCCACTCCAGCCGGTGAACGGATACCGTCGGCGGCAACTCGAACAGATTCTCGACTGGCTCCCCCGAGAGAAACTGTACTCGATCCCCCGGAACCTTCAGGCTGGTGGATCGCGCGCCCTCGGTCGGTTGGCATTCTGCGATAACTACCTGCGGTTTGTGACCCGCCTGCGACGGGAACTCCAGATCGCCACCCACCCGGAATCGGTGACCCAGTCGGCCGACCAGACCGGACTGACTCCCCGGGACAATGTCCCCCAGGTGTTCGTGTTCGCCAGCGGCACCGGAGGAGCGGGGGGGATGCTGATCGATCTCGGCTACGCAGTTCGCCGTGTGCTCTCGCGGATGAATGCTCCGGATGCTCCGGCCGCGGCGTTTGTGTACGCTGCGGCCCCGACCGACCCGGCTGCCACCGACCACGAACTGGCAAACCTGTACGCCACCCTGACCGAGCTGAACCACTATGCCGACCCGGACGTCTCGTTCGTGGCCCACTACGGTGGGCCGGAAGGCCCAAAGGTGGAGGGTCGGGGGCTGCCGTTTACCGCAACCTACCTGCTCCCCATGGCGGAGCGGTCGTCCCAGGCGTTTCGGGACGTCGTCTCCCACCTGGCCGGATACATCTCCCACGACCTGACGACCCCGCTCGGCCCGGCTCTGGAACGGGTTCGGACAGCACCAGCCGAATTCGGCCGCAGCCCGTTCCGTGGGTTCGGCACATACGGGGTCTGGTTCCCGCGGGGATTGCTCCTGCGAACCGCAGCGCAGAAAATCTGCACCCGGCTGGTGAAAGATTGGCAGGTCGACGCCCATCCCGAGTGTACCACCCGGATCGATCTGGTGGTGACCCAGGTCATGGGCGATCCGCGCCTGAAGCCCGAGGCCGTCCTCAAGCAGATCGAGCAGGAAACCCCCCGTGGGCCGGAAGGGATCCCGGCCGACCAGATCGAGCGCTGGCTCCACGGCCTGGAAGGGCAGATCGAGGTGAACGGCCGACGAACCGAAGCTGGGCCCTGGTCCCGCAGTGCCTGGGACCAGGCGCGGGAGTTCATCGGCACCCGGCCGGCCAGCGATCTCGACAGTACCGTCCGCCGGGGGCGCCTGAGCAAGGCCCTGGATGAGGGTGTCCGACGGGTGGCCGAGGCGTGGGGGAACGAGTTCAGCGAACTCACCCGCCCACTCGAAGACGACCCGGGACATCGGATTGCCGCCGTCGAGGCCGCGCTGCAACGAATCGCTGCGCTCTCCGAGGATGCTGCCGTCACGGTCGACAAAAAGCTCCATCAGTATGGGGTGAAAGTCCGCCAGGCACGAGCCGACGTGCAGGCTGCGCTGGATGCCTGTCAGGCCGGGAGCGGTTCGTTCAGCTTCTTCGGTGGGCGAAGCGGGCGGAGCATGCGGCATTTCCTCGACCAACTCCGGGCATTCTCGCGACACCGGCTCCAGGAAGACTTGCTCGACGCCACTGCCCGGTTCTACCGAGCCCTCCGTGGAAAGGTCGAGGACAGGCTCCGCAACCTGTCGTTCTGCCGCTCCCGACTCGCTCACCTGATCCAGGTGTTGGAGTCCCCGTTGATGAACCTGCCGGCCCACGCCGACTCGGAGGTCGCTCTGTCCGAGGAGGCCCTCCAACAGACCCTGCACCCCACCAACACCCTCCAGGTGGTGCTCCCGAGCGGGGAGAACCACATCGACCGCTCCGCGGCCCGGGTGCTCAAGACTGTCAAACCCCAGGACGTCGTCCGGCTCGAACACGCGTTGCAGAAACTGGTCCTGGAACCTCGCGGTGGACTAACGGGTGTCTGTGGGATCAACGCGGACCTGCTCCGCACCCTGCTCGCCCCCATGATCGAACAGACCACTGCGTTCCTGGGGGATCTGCTGCCGATCACCGACGTGACCGAGGTCGAGATGTCGACCTCCCGGGCGATTGGCGTGGACGTGGTCGCACGGGTCCGGGACTATAACCATCGTGCTCGCCCGCCCTGGGAATCGACAGCCGAGGAGCGAACGTTCGTGATCGTCCCGGATAGTGAGCCTGGGAAAGAGTTCGCTGCCGTTGTCCGCCGGGCTCTCCCCACGGCCCTGATCATTCGGGTCCAGGGAGCGGCAACCGATCTGATGTTCTGCCGGGAGCAAGCGCGGCTCCGCCCGGCCGAGGTCTTCGCCCTGATGTCTGCCTGCCAGCCCGCCTACTATCAAGCCCTCGCCAGCCCCCAAACCAGCCCCCACGCCCGGTTCGATGTGGGGGAGTGGATGCCGCTGAATGAGTAGTCGCAAGTCATAAAGTCGTATGGCGAGCGGTGGGCGGAATCGTACCCGCCATCCAGGATCACATTTGATCCGAGTTTGTCCCCGCAGGAGCCGGCAGATAATAACCCAGGGTGGAGCCGGGCTTCCCGGCGCAACCCTGGGGCTACAGTTCGTCATGCCGGGATACGTCTTTTCGATTGCGATGTGTACCTTCAACGGGGCTCGGTTCCTCCCCGAGCAGCTCCAGAGCATCGCAAAGCAGACCCGTCGGCCGGACGAGTTGGTCGTCTGCGACGACGGATCGACCGACGACACGGTCGAACTCGTGCGGGCGTTTGCTCGTCACGCCCCGTTTCCCGCTCACCTGACGCAAAACCCCAAGAATCTCGGCACGATGGCGAACTTCGAGAACGCTATCCGTCTCTGCCGGGGCGACCTGATTGCCCTCGCCGACCAGGACGACGTCTGGCGGCCGGACAAACTTGGCCGGTTGGAACAGGAATTTGCGTCTGCGCCCGAGGTGGGCCTGGTCTTCAGTGACGCTGCGATCGTCGACCGTGATCGGCAACCGCTCGGTTATAACCTCTGGCAGGCAATTGGCTTCACACCGAGCGAACGAAGGGCGTTCCGGGAAGGGCGAGCGTTCGCCAGCATGCTCCGGCGGTGCCGCGTTACCGGAGCCACGATGGGATTCCGGGCAACATTCCGCGACTTCCTCGTCCCGATTCCCCGGGGCTGGCTTCACGATGCCTGGATCGCCCTTCTGATCAGCGCGGTCGCCCCGGTCGCTCCGGTCGAGGAGTTGTTGATCGAGTACCGCCAGCATCCTCACCAACAAATCGGCGGGCAGGATCGGGGTCTGGCCACGCAATACCGGACCGCCCGGGAAATGGGCCAGGACACGTTTCTGGCGATAGCATCACGATTCGTAGAGGCTCTTGATCGATTGCGAGGTCGGCCCGAGGTTCCTCTCGGGTATCTTCGCGCGCTGGAGGAAAAGGTCGCGCACTGCCAGGCCAGGGCCAGGATGCGCGACCCCGGTACGAGACGGTTGCCCCTTGTCGTGGGCGAAATCCGCAAGGGGAATTATTCCAAGTATTCGCGAGGCTGGAAGGCCGTTGCCCAGGATCTCTTTCTGCCTTGATGTCGGTACGAGGCATCTTGACCGGGGTTTCCGCCGTCCTTTGGTAGGGCTTTGCAGCCGGATCACTGGATACCGTTGGGTGCGGCCGGGTCGACCAACCACTGTCGCGCTGACCCAGTTGAGACAACGACCCCCAGGAAAGCAAAATCGCCGCAAGTGATCCGGTATACAATCATTCTTGCCCTGTACGTCCAATCTGGAGAATAAACGATTATCTGTATGTCTGACGGCCCGGGGTGGCCTGGTCTGCGTTGCCGACCGGTTCGATCAGAAAAAATCTCCAGATTGTGTAGTTAAGCGTCTCCGACGGGCCTGTTGGGTATTGGGAGAGCCCGATGATCCGAAATTGGCTCAGTGTACTCATCCGGGAGGTACTGTCGGGCCGGCAGTTGCGGCGAGCATCCCGCCAGGCACTGCGGCGGCGTGGTCGTCTGCGCCTGGAGCTTCTCGAAGATCGTGAAGTTCCCTCGGTTGCGTCCACGACCCCTCCGATCCTCTACAACGTCTACCTGCCAGCTTTCAGCTCCTCAGTCTCAAGCGGCACCGATGGTGCCGCATCTGGTGGGTCGGCCTACTATTATCACTTCGCCATTGAGTCGAATGGGGGGAGTACCGCTGGCCTGGAGAGGATTCTCGAAGACCTCAACAATCTCACGGTATCCTCATCCTCGCCTTCAACGTCACTGCCCACGATAAGCGTGCCGCCACCCCCGGCAGCAACAGACTCTTCCGAGCCCTCCCCCCCAACATCGCCACTGCCGCCACCACCTCCGGCACCCAGCAGCAGTTCGACCACGATAACCGATTTTGGGACTGAACCGGCTGCGAATGGCGACGACGTCGAAGTGCCTATCGAATCTGGCTTTACTGTCGTCTCGGCAGACATTCTCATTGCTCCCTCGTGGTTCCCTGTCAGTGAGATTTACGTCAACTCAGGGATCGGCTCCGGCGACTCGCTGGGGGCTAGCACTTTCACCACTAATGCGGCGACCGTTGCCCCGGTGACACCGGGCACGGTGATGATCACCGCGACGTTCGGCGCTGGCTACGATGCCATCGTCACCTCGGTGAATCACGAAGATTCACCCTCTGGCCCGTTGGGTACCACAGTCAGTGGAGAGAGCAACTCCCCTCCAGTCGCCACAACGTCCACCCCAGGGACGACACGAGGCGACGACGTCTCCCCATTCACCCTTGGCCCGGATCGTGGCGACGACGTCTCCACGCCCACCCCCGCGCCAACGTTTTTCTCGTCGGCGCTGGTTGTCGGCTCCCCTTTCCCTGCTCCTGGTCAGGCCGGACCCGGAGACTTCGGCCCAAGTTCCTTCGGGTGGGGGACGCAACCCGCTCCCTATCCTTTCCAACCGCTGACGTTGGCGCCAAACGGCGTCTCCCCTTCCCCCGATACAGATCAGGCCGAACCTGTCACCTTTCCCGCGGCACCACCTGTCACCTTTCCCGCGGCACCACCTGGTGGGGGGGAGGCACCATCCGTCTTGAATCCTTCACCCCCGGAAACTGTTAGCAGTGCGGTTTCCGGTCCGGTTTTCCTGTCCCAGACCCCCCTGGTGATCGCAAACCCGCAGGGCCGCAAGGTTTCGGGATCCTGGAGCGAATCGGCCTCGATCCCGCGCGCTTTCGGGGAGGTTTCCAGCTCTCAGCCGATTCCTCAATTCCGCAGCACGGATGGCGTCTCCCCCTCCGCACAGAGCACTTCAAGTCGTTCCCCCGCCTGGACGAGTCCGGCTGGCCCCCGCTCTCCCAGGGTTGGTACAGTCGATCGTCCGGATTCCTCTCACGAGATCCACCAGACACTCGCCGAATTGCCCGATGGCACGCTATTGCGACGATTTGTCACAGGTGGGGAACAGGCCGCATTCACGGAGTTGGTCCTGCGGCACGAGCGAGCCGTGCTCGCGATTGGGATGAAGGTGCTGGGCGACTTGCATAGTGCCCAGGACGTGTTTCAGGCCACGATCCTGGTGCTCGCTCGCCGCGCTGGCCTGCTCGACGGGCGCACCCCCCTGGGAGGCTGGCTCGCCAAGGTCGCCTATCACCTGGCTCTGCGACACCGGATTGCTTCGGAGCGACGGCGTCTTCTCGAACAGAACGCTGCGACTGGAAAATCTCTCCAGATCTCGAACGAATTTACAACCGATCTTGAACAGGAAGAGTTGCGACACGCGCTGCGCGAAGAGCTCCAGAAGTTGCCAGAGAAGTATCGGGTTCCGCTGGTTCGGTGCTATTTCGACGGCCGAACCCATGCGGAGGTCGCCCAGGAGATTGGCTTGCCGCGTGGATCGATCGCCAAGCGGATTGGCGAGGGCCTGGAGCGGTTACGAGATCGGCTTCTCGATCGTGGTTTCCTGCTGTAGGATTGCCGCCTGGATTGGTAGTTGAACCGAAGCGACAGGTCTGTACAGTGTGAGCCCTTCAAACGGCATGGGCTTACTTGGCGTCGGGAGTTTCGGTGAAACTCCTCCTTCTTGCCCCAAGCACCTCATCCTACTCACTCTGAGGGCGTTACTCATGGCCATCAATCCGCAGATTCGGTCACGCCGAAGCACTTCCGTGCAGTTGCGTTTGGAGGCTTTGGAAGCGCGTGAAGTCCCGGCCATCATCGGCACAATCGACCCGACATTCGGGGCGGGCGGGATCGTTCAGACAGGCGTGACGGTCAAGAATACGGTGGACACTCGCGCCGGGGCTTGGGCGCTGCTCCCGCAAGGTGCGATGGCGATCGACTCGCTCGGCCGGACGGTGGTGGTCGGAGATGGAGGAGACTGGGTCACACGGCTGAACCCGGATGGCTCGGTCGATACGACTTTCGGCAATGCCGGGTCGGTGAACCTGGCAAGCTACGGATTCTCCCCGGTCAGCGTGGCCATCGATGCCGCCTCGAACATCGTGATCCTCGGTGAAAAGGTCCAGTACGGTGCCGAGGAGACTGTCCAGGTGCAACCCGTCCTCATCCGGCTGACTTCGTCCGGATCGCTCGATCCCACCTTCGGGACAAACGGGATCGTCGATGTCACACTGCCCGGTGGTGGGGGTTCGACTTCTCCGTTGTGGGTCAGGGGCCTGTCAATCGATGCGGAAGGGCGCATCGTGGTTGTGGGTGGAGGCGGGGGGCCTACCTATCCGACCGGGTTGGAGGTCTTCCGGCTGACGCCGAACGGGCAGCTTGACTCGAGTTTCGGCTCCGGGGGGGTCGCGGGGCCGTTCTTTTCTCCCATCGCTGTGGGGGTGTCTCTGGACCCCACCGGGCGAATCGTGGTCGCTGGTGCAGGCACTGGCGTGTTTCCGCAACCCTCTGTGATCCGGCTGAACTCGGACGGATCAGTCGACCCCGCTCTGGGAGGGGGGGCGGGTTCTCCCTCCGGCAGCCCGTTCTCAATCAACTCACAGGCAAGCACAACAGCGGTCGCAACGGATTCGGCAGGAGATATTTATCTGGGTGGAAGCGGGTTCGTGATCAAGTTGACAGCGGCTGGCGTTGTCGATCCGACCTTTGGCACGGGTAGCCTGTTCAGCAGTCCTCTCGTGGGAGGCGACATCGGAGGCCTGGCCGTCCTGCCCAACGGTGAGGTGATCGCTGCCCAGCAGGCTGATCCGAGCTACGGATCGCCTGTCGATCTGGCTGTGTTTGAACTGACCACAAGCGGGACTCTCGACAAAACGTTCAACCCCGGCGGTGCGACCCCTGGAATCAACGAGTTTAGACTGAACGGAGGACAAAGCGACAACGGATTGTCGGGGCTGGCCATCACCCCGAACGGTGATATCGAAGTCCTGGGTTTCACTGGGTCCACGAATGCGCTGGCGGTGGCCCGGTTGATTGGTCCGACCGATCCGAATGCGACCCCTCCCGTGCCTCCTGTGGCGAGTTCTCCAATCGGGACGCTCGACCCAACTTTTAACAACGGCTTGCCCGTCCAAACCGGGATCGAGACGGTGCATGATGGATACCCGTCGGCGGTGGTGGATTCTTCCGGGCGGACGATTCTCCTCGGGGGAGCAGAGGATCTGGAGATCCAGCGGCTGAATCCAGATGGATCGCCCGATCTGACCTTTGGAAAAAACGGCGAGAGTAGCTTCGGCGCTGGAGCGGAATCGCTCCCTGCCGGTCTGGCGGTGGATGCGGCCGGGGACATCTTTATCGCCACATGGCCGGATACCTTTGGAGATAATCAGACAGAGACTGAGATCATCAAATTCACCTCCAGCGGAATCCTGGACACAACATTCGGGAATGGCGGGATCGCCATGATCAATTCCTCGATAAGCGTCGGCTGGGGAGGTGAGGCAACCCTGCTCATTGATCCATCCGGCAACGTGGATGTGGTGGGAATAACTGCTACGGGTGATGTCGCCGTGGTGCGGCTCACCGCCTCCGGGACTATCGATCCGACCTTCAATGGCGGGAATCCGGACGTGCTGCCAGGCACCTCGAATGTCTACACAGACACTGCAACCATCGACTCCTCTGGCCACATCGTCATTGCTGGTGAAACGATCGGTGACCAAAACAGTCTCTTCGTTGCACGCTTGAACCCAGATGGGTCACTCGATACGAGTTTTGCCGGGATGGGATTGTTCAACTTCACTCTGACACCTGGATCTCGCGAATCCGTCTCCTCGGTTGCAACCGATTCCGCCGGCAATATTTTCTTGGGGGGAAGTAATGGAGTGCAACAGGTCGTTGTGAAACTGACGAGTAGCGGCAGCCTCGACTCCAGTTTCGGAACAGGCGGAGTCTTCACCAACCCGGGCGGTAGTAGTTCCCTGGACTATGGCCCCAATCCCATTGTCGGGCTGGTGGTATTGCCAAACGATGAGGTGATTGCTGGCGGCAGTATCGATCCGGATGAGAATGAGAGTACCTCTCAATTCGTTGTCTTCGAGCTGACTGCCACTGGGCAACTCGATCCCACGTTCAATGCTGATGGTCCCACCCCGGGCGAGAATATCTTTGGCAGCCCTGCGGGATCAGTGGCATTGTCGATGGTGACAACCCCATCCGGCGATCTCGTCATCGCAGGATATGGAGGTATCGGTGTCGAGTATGAGATGCAAGTGGCCCGGCTGATAGGCCCAGATGATGCCAGAGTGGTCGTTCCCGTGATGCCTGCGCCGGGTCCGACCCCTCCCGTGGTGCCTGCGCCGGGTCCGACCCCTCCCATCGTCCCTACGCCCCTCATCTCTGTTCCTGGGATCACTCCCTCGACCAACCCATTCGCCTCACTGGGCGTGAGCGTTCGGACAGCCATTGGTGATGTCAACGGGGACGGCACCCCCGATACGATCTATGTCACCGGTCCTGGGACGCCTGTGCGGGTCGAGGTCATCAGTGGAACCGATGGCTCGACCGTCCTGGTCCCTGCCTTCGACCCCTTCGGCGACAACTTCACCGGCGGTGCCTGGGTCGTGGCCGCGGACTTCAACCACTCCGGCCGGGATCAGATCGTCATCGCTGCGGATGTCGGCGGCGGACCCCAGATCGTTATCTGGAGCCTCTTGCCCGATGGGCAGATGCAGCAAGACGCCAGTTTCTACGGGATCACCGACCCCAACTTCCGCGGCGGAACCCGCATCGCGGTGGGGGATGTGAACGACGATGGGACGCCGGATCTGGTTGTCGCGGCCGGCTACGGCGGTGGGCCACGGGTGGCAGTCTTCGATGGGACGACACTTCTGTCGGGGAACCCGACCAAGCTCGTCAACGACTTCTACGTCTTCCAGTCGTCGAGCGAAACCAGCCTTCGCAATGGCCTTTACGTGGCGGTGGGGGATGTGAACGGGGACGGCTACGCGGACCTGATCTTTGGGGCTGGCATTGGTGGCGGCCCACGGGTTCTGGTGCTCAGTGGCAAGATCCTCATCCAGGACGGCGCTGCGGCTGCGTTGGCGGCTCCGCTGGCGAACTTCTTCGTGGGCGGGAGCGATTCGGGACGCAGCGGTGTGGCGGTCGCGGTCACCACCGATGCCAACGATGGAGTCGCGGACATTGTTGCGGGGCTGCCAGCGGGGACCGTATCCGTCTCCCTCGTTAGTCAGAAAGGAACGATGGTTGCGGTGTATGCCGGCTCAACTCTGACCCCAGACACCCAGCCCACTCCGGCGATGAGCATCGATCCCACCACGGATATTGCGCTCTCCGGTGTCTTTGTCGGATAAGACGTTGTTCCTCCCCCGGCGTCACACCGGTCGTTGAACCGAAGCGGCGTGGCTGTCATCGTGTGAACCTCCGGTCGTACCACCGGGGGGCCGTTTGCAGCGACGATCCTCCTTCGGAGATGCCCCCATGAGTTCGTGGAAGACGATTCACTTGCGGTTGGAAACACTGGAAGCCCGCGAAGTCCCGGCCATCATCGGCGCAATCGACCCGACATTCGGGACGGGCGGGATCGTCCAAACGGGCGTGACGGTCAAGAATACCGTCGACATTGCATCTCCATCAGCGGAAATCGGGTTCAACGGTGTACTCCCTCAGGGTGCGATGGCCATCGACTCGCTCGGCCGGACGGTGGTGGTCGGGGACGGCGGAGACTGGGTCACACGGCTGAACCCGGATGGCTCAGTCGACACGACCTTCGGCAATGCCGGGTCGGTGAACCTGGCAAGCTACGGATTCTCCCCGGTCAGCGTGGCCATCGATGCCGCCTCGAACATCGTGATCCTCGGCGAAACGGTTCATACAGGTGCCGAGGACGTCGAACAGGTGCAACCCGTCCTCATCCGGCTGACTTCGTCCGGATCGCTCGATCCCACCTTTGGGACAAACGGGATCGTCGATGTCACACTGCCCGGTGGTGGGGGTTCGACCTCTCCGTTGTGGGTGAGGGGCCTGGCGATCGATCCAGAAGGCCGCATCGTGGTCGTGGGGGGAGGCGGGGGGCCTGACTATCCAACCGGGTTAGAGGTCTTCCGGCTGACTCCAAACGGGCAGCTCGATTCGAGTTTCGGCAGGGGGGGAGTTGTGGGGGGGCTGTCCATTATGCCCATCGCTGTGGGAGTCTCTCTGGACACCGCCGGGCAGATCGTGGTCGCTGGCTCGGGCTCAAATAGCCTCTATCCGCAATTCTCCTTGCTCCGGTTGAACGCGGACGGATCGATCGACCCCGCTCTTCCAGGGGGGGGAGGGCCTCTCTCCGACATGCCGTTCGCAGGCAACGAACTAGCATCCACAACAGCGATCGCAACGGATTCGGCAGGAGATATCTACCTTGGCGGCAGCGCCGGTGGCCAGGGGTTTGTGATCAAGTTGACGGCGGCTGGCGTCTTTGACACGACCTTTGGCATAGACGGCGTGTACACCAGCCCTCTCCTTGGTTCTCAGCCCACTGGAGCCTACGTTGGAGCACTCGCTGTCCTGCCTAATGGAGAGGTGCTTGCTGCCCAGCAGTCGCTGACCACCTACGGGTCGCCTGCCGATCTGGCTGTGTTTGAACTGACCACAAGCGGGACTCTCGACAAAACGTTCAACCCCGGTGGTGCGACCCCTGGAGTCAACGAGTTTAGCCTGAACGGAGGACAAAGCGACAACGGATTGTCGGGGCTGGCCATCACCCCCAACGGTGATATCGAAGTCCTGGGTTTCACTGGGTCCACGAATGCGCTGGCGGTGGCCCGGTTGATCGGCCCGACCGATCCAAATGCGACCGCTCCCGTGCCCCCCGTGGCGAGTTCTCCAATCGGGACGCTCGACCCAACATTTAACAATGGGGCTATCGTTCAGACCGAGATTGGATTGGCAGTTGAAGGACTGCCAGCAGATGACGGACTGCCGGCAGCGGTTGTGGATTCTTCCGGGCGGACGATTCTCGTTGGAGGAACGAGTACTCTGCAGGTAGAGCGGCTGAATCCAGATGGATCACCTGATCACACCTTCGGAAATAACGGGATTAGCAGCATCGTCACGCAGGTGGGTGTCCCTGTCGGGCTCGCGGTTGATGCGGCCGGAGAGATCCTTATTGCTGCGACGGTTTTCGCGAATGGCAATCTAGCAAGTGGTGCAGAGACAGAAATTGTTAAGCTGACAGCCGATGGTGCACTGGACACAACGTTCGGAAACGGTGGAATGACATTCATCAATCCTTCGATCAGTGGAGGCATCGAAACTCTAACAGCAGTTTCGCTGCTCATTGACCAGAACGGCAATCTGGATGTGGTTGGTACGGACTCGGGTGCGGTCGCGATTGTCCGCCTGACTCCCTCCGGGGCGATTGACCCAACCTTCAATGGCGGGAACGTGTATGTGGTGCCTGGCACCTCGAATGTCCTCACGGAGACTGCAACGATCGACTCCTCTGGGCGGATCGTGATTGCTGGCCAAACGAGTGGTCCCTCGAACACTCTCTTCGTTGCACGGTTGAATCCAGATGGTTCATTCGACACGAGTTTCGCCGGGACGGGATTGCTCAACTTCACTCTGACACCAGGATCTCGCGAATCCGTCGCCTCAATTGCGACCGATGCCGCCGGGAATATTTTCTTGGGGGGAAGCGACGGAGTGCAACAAATCGTTGTGAAACTGACGAGTAGCGGCAGCCTGGACTCCAGTTTTGGGACGGCTGGAGTCTTCACCAACCCAGGCGGTCGCAGTTCCGTCGACTATGACCCCAATCCCATTGTCGGCCTGGTGATCTTACCAAACGATGAAGTGATTGCTGGCGGTAGCGTCGATCCGGATGAGAATAATAATACCTCTCAATTCGTTGTCTTCGAGCTGACTGCCACTGGTCAACTCGATCCCACGTTTAACGCCGATGGACCGACCCCAGGAGAGAACATCTTCGGCAGCGCTACGGGATCGACGGCAATGTCCCTGGTAGCAACCCCATCGGGCGATATCGTCATTGCGGGATTTGGAGTGGGGGCAGGATTGCAAGTGGCCCGACTGATTGGCCCAGATGATCCCAGAGTGGTCGTCCCCGTGGTGCCTGCGCCGGGTCCGACCCCTCCCATCGTGCCTACGCCCCCCATCTCTGTTCCTGGGATCACTCCCTCGACCAACCCATTCGCCTCACTGGGAGTGAGCGTCCGAACCGCCATCGGCGATGTCAACGGGGACGGCACCCCCGATACGATCTACGTCACCGGCCCCGGCACGCCGCTACGGGTTGAGGTCATCAGCGGAACCGATGGCTCAACCGTTATTGTCCCCGCCTTCGACCCCTTCGGCGACAACTTCACCGGCGGTGCCTGGGTCGTGGCCGCGGACTTCAACCACTCCGGCCGGGACCAGATCGTCATCGCTGCGGACGAGGGCGGCGGACCCCAGATCGTCATCTGGAGCCTTTTGCCCGATGGGCAGATGCAGCAAGACGCCAGTTTCTACGGGATCACCGACCCCAACTTCCGTGGCGGAACTCGCATCGCGGTGGGGGATGTGAACGACGATGGGACGCCGGATCTGGTTGTCGCGGCCGGCACCGGCGGTGGCCCACGGGTGGCGGTCTTCGACGGGACGACACTTCTGTCGGGCAACCCCACCAAGCTCATCAACGACTTCTACGTCTTCCAGTCGTCGAGCGAGACCAGCCTCCGCAATGGCCTTTACGTGGCAGTAGGGGATGTGAACGGGGACGGCTACGCGGACCTGATCTTTGGGGCTGGCATTGGTGGCGGCCCACGGGTTCTGGTGCTCAGTGGCAAGATCCTCATCCAGGACGGCGCTGCGGCTGCGTTGGCGGCCCCGCTGGCGAACTTCTTCGTGGGCGGGAGCGATTCGACCCGCAGTGGTGTGGCGGTGGCGGTGACCACCGATGCCAACGATGGGGTCGCGGATATCGTTGCCGGGCTCCCGGCCGGGACCGTATCCGTCCCCCTTGTTGGCCAGAAAGGAACGATGGTTCCGGTGTATGCCGGCTCAACGCTGACCCCAGACACCCAGCCGACCCCGGCGATGAGCATCGATCCCACCACGGATATTGCACTCTCCGGTGTCTTTGTCGGATAAGACGTTGTTCCTCCCCGCGGCGTCATGTTTGGGTTTTTGGGCCTTGACCGCGAGTTGAACCGAGGCGACGGATCTGTCATGATTGGACCCCTGGACCGGCTTGGTGCCGCACCCACAACGACGAGGTGACCGGCACGGGTCGGGTCCACTCCGACCACCCTCAACCCTTGCTCAGGAGTCCCTCATGCTTACGCCGACAACGAATCCCAATCGCTCGACCGGTGTGCGGCAGCTCCAGCTTGAAGTTCTCGAATCGCGCGAGGTTCCGGCATTTCTGGGGGAACTCGATCCGACCTTCGGCACCGGTGGCGTGGCCTCAGCCAGTTCCCAGATGAACATACCGGGGTACCCGTCGTCCGTGGTGGACTCCGCCGGGCGAACGATTATCCTCACGACCAACGCAGGCATGAACGGAGGCATGACTGTCACCCGGTTCGACGCCAATGGCAACTTGGATTCAACGTTCGGTCAGGGCGGGTCTGCAACTGTTTTAAGCGGGTTCATTTTCGTTGAGGGGGTAGCTGTCGATGCTACCGGAGACATTGCAGCACTCGGCACTGTCGGCAACGGGTCGGACGGAGTGGTGGCCATGTTCACCCCGACCGGGGCTCTGGACACCTCGTTCGGCAATAATGGGATCCTCCAGATTTCGCCGCAAGACGGGTATACCAACTTCGAAGCCACGAAAATCGCGTTCGACGCCGCTGGGAACATCGTGATCGCTGGCCCGCTTGCAACAAGTACGTATGACCCCGGCGTGTTGAGACTGACCCCGACCGGGGCCGAGGATCCGACATTCAACGCAGGGCAAGTCGAACAGGTGAACATCGGCAACAACACCTACACGAACACCGAGGGCCTCGCCATTGACCCGGCCGGGCGAATCCTGGTTGCTGTGGGGAACGCGGACTCCTTCGCGGGGGTAGTCCGGCTGAACCCGAATGGTGGGATCGACACGACTTTTGGCAACGGCGGAATCGCGGCCATCGGCAGCAATGACCCGATCGACGCCATCACAACCGACCCCGTCGGAAACGTGTACTTCGGCTCCGGGGGAGGCGGCAATGGGAACCCCGAGTTCGGCAAGCTGACCGAGGCGGGAACCCTGGACCCGACATTTGGCACGGGAGGAATTGTTCAGACATCGTTCTTGCCAAATAATGGCGAGAATCAAACGATTGCTGGCATAGCTGTCACCGCCACGGGCAACCTCATCGCTGCTGTCTACCCCCCCGCTTTTTTCACTCAATTGCCCGATCTTCGCGCCGTCATCGACCTGAACCCGGATGGGACTCTCGATCCCTCTTTTAACGCAGCGGGGTCTCTCCCGGGAACGAATCCCATCGAATTCCCAGGCGGGAATGATGCCTACATCGGAGTGGGCCTGACCCCAACCGGTGACATCATCCTGACTGGTTTCTCTGCTACGACATCACCTTCGCAACTGGAGGTCGCCAGGCTCATTGGGACTGGTCCCGGCCGACCGGTGGATGGAGGCGGGTCGGGCAACAGCGGTGGGACCGGGACTGGCATTGTCGTGACCACACCCTCGATCCCCCCGCAAAATCCGTTCGCCTCACTGGGTGTTAGCGTTCGAACGGCCGTTGGCGATGTGAATGGGGATGGCACCCCCGATACGATCTTCGTCACCGGCCCCGGCACGCCGCTGAGGGTTGAGGTCATCAGCGGAACCGATGGCTCGACCGTCCTGGTACCTGCCTTCGACCCCTTCGGCGACAACTTCACCGGCGGTGCCTGGGTCGTGGCTGCGGACTTCAACCACTCCGGCCGGGACCAGATCGTCATCGCTGCGGATGTCGGAGGCGGACCCCAGATCGTCATCTGGAGCCTCTTGCCCGATGGGCAAATGCAAGAAGACGCCAGTTTCTACGGAATCACCGACCCCAACTTCCGTGGCGGAACCCGCATCGCGGTGGGGGATGTGAACGACGACGCGACGCCGGATCTGGTTGTCGCGGCCGGCTACGGCGGTGGGCCACGGGTGGCAGTCTTCGATGGGACGACACTTCTGTCGGGCAACCCCACCAAGCTCGTCAACGACTTCTACGTCTTCCAGTCGTCAGGCGAGACCAGCCTCCGCAATGGCCTTTACGTGGCAGTAGGGGATGTGAACGGGGACGGCTATGCGGACCTGATCTTCGGGGCTGGCATTGGTGGCGGGCCGCGGGTTCTGGTACTCAGCGGCAAGATCCTCATCCAGGACGGCGCTGCGGCTGCGTTGGCGGCCCCGCTGGCGAACTTCTTCGTGGGCGGGAGCGATTCGAGCCGCAGCGGTGTGGCGGTGGCGGTGACCACCGATGCCAACGATGGAGTCGCGGACATTGTTGCGGGGCTGCCAGCGGGGACCGTATCCGTCCCCCTTGTTGGCCAGAAAGGAACGATGGTTGCGGTGTATGCCGGCTCAACTCTGACCCCAGACACCCAGCCCACTCCGGCGATGAGTATCAATCCCACCACGGACCCTGTGCTCTCCGGCGTCTTTGTCGAATAACACGAGATGACCACCCGGTCTCAGGTCCGGATGGCGCGGCGGGGTGTTGAGGCGAGAAGCGACGTCTCGATACCTCCCTGCCATACCTGGACTATCCGAAAGCTCATCAGTGAACTAGCAAAATCAGTTTGCTATATCAATAGATTAAATGTGCTGGGTCATTTTGGAAAGAATCTTTATGATTGCGGTGAAGAACACTCGGTTGCAACTGGAATCGCTGGAGGCACGGGATGTCCCGGCCTACCTCGGGGAACTCGACCCGACATTCGGCACGGGCGGGGTGCTCAAGACACCCTCTCCGATCACTACCCCGGGATTCCCGGCAGCCGTGGTCGATTCCACGGGACAAACGATCGTCCTTTCCACCTCAGCCGCGGCGGTCGATGGCTCCGGGGACATCGTGGCACTTGGCTCAACTGCCGGTGGGACTGCCGAGCCATCAACGCTCGAGATACCGACCGTGAGCCGGTTCACTCCGACCGGGGCTCTGGACACAACCTTCGGTAACGGCGGGACGGTCCAATTCACGATACCGGATGGGTATCTCTCCTTCGGCAATACGAGCCTGGCGATCGATGCGGCAGGGAACGTCGTGATAGCTGGTGAGGTCAGAACAAGCGAGCTCGCCCTACCCAACCTCGCGATTCTCCGGCTGACTCCGTCCGGCGCGTTCGACCCGACATTCAATGGTGGGCAGGTCGAGGTGATCGATGTTGCCGACACAGGCGCATACCTGGAAGCAATCACTCTCGATGCAACCGGGCGGATCCTGCTCGCCGGCCAGTCCGGGGTGTGGGGGGAGTTTGTCGTCCGGTTGAACCCAGACGGTGAGATCGACACCACTTTCGGTAACGCTGGGTTTGTGACGACGACCGATAGCGGCCCTGCCACTGCCATCGCGACCGATCCGGCCGGGAACGTTTACGTGGGCGGACCTCTCAATGGCATCGTCTCCATCACCAAACTCACCGCGAAGGGAACGCCGGACCCGACCTTCGGCACCGCGGGAGTATTCCAGGATCCCCTCCCCACTGCATACACGGGGCCGTACATCGCGATCCGCGGACTGGCCATTACCGCGACTGGCAACCTCCTCGCCGCGGTGGGTGTCGGGATCTCCGAGGATGTGCAACACCTCGCCGTCCTTGACCTGAACCCGGATGGGACGCTCGACCCATCGTTTAACGCGGGCGGGCCCCTCCCTGGTACGAACACCATCGATTTCGGAGATTCCTACGATCAGTTGAGTGGGATGAGCCTGACCCCGACTGGGGACATCCTCCTCTCTGGTTTCGGGAGTATCCCAGAAATCGCAAAACTGATCGGGACCGGTCCGGGCCGACCGGTTGGGGGTGGCGGGACGGGCACGACAGGTGGGAGTGGAGGAAGCACCGGGTCGCAGGGGAACGGCAATGGTGGAAGCGCGACCCCAACCCCGGTCACCCCGCAGAACCCATTTGCATCGCTGGGCGTGGGCGTTCGGACAGCCATTGGTGATGTCAACGGGGACGGCACCCCCGATACGATCTACGTCACCGGCCCCGGCACGCCGCTACGGGTTGAGGTCATCAGCGGAACCGATGGCTCAACCGTTATTGTCCCCGCCTTCGACCCCTTCGGCGACAACTTCACCGGCGGTGCCTGGGTCGTGGCCGCGGACTTCAACCACTCCGGCCGGGACCAGATCGTCATCGCTGCGGATGTCGGAGGCGGACCCCAGATCGTCATCTGGAGCCTCTTGCCCGATGGGCAAATGCAAGAAGACGCCAGTTTCTACGGGATCACCGACCCCAACTTCCGTGGCGGAACCCGCATTGCTGTGGGGGATGTGAACGACGATGGGACGCCGGATCTGGTCGTCGCGGCTGGCACCGGTGGTGGCCCACGGGTGGCAGTCTTCGATGGGACGACACTTCTGTCGGGGAACCCCACCAAGCTCGTCAACGACTTCTACGTCTTCCAGTCGTCGAGCGAGACCAGCCTCCGCAACGGCCTGTACGTGGCAGTGGGGGATGTGAACGGGGACGGCTATGCGGACCTGATCTTCGGGGCCGGCATTGGTGGCGGACCACGGGTTCTGGTGCTCAGCGGCAAGATCCTCATCCAGGACGGCGCTGCGGCTGCGTTGGCGGCCCCGCTGGCGAACTTCTTCGTGGGCGGGAGCGATTCGAGCCGCAGCGGTGTGGCGGTGGCGGTGACCACCGATGCCAACGATGGAGTCGCGGACATTGTTGCGGGGCTCCCGGCGGGGACCATATCCGTCCCCCTCGTTGGCCAGAAAGGAACGATGGTTCCGGTGTATGCCGGCTCAACGCTGACCCCAGACACCCAGCCCACTCCGGCGATGAGTATCAATCCCACCACGGACCCTGTGCTCTCCGGCGTCTTTGTCGAATGACACTCACTTCACGGCCCCAGTCTCACGCAAGGGTGGGGGCGGGCGGGGTGTTGAGGCGAGAAGCGACGTCTCGATACCCCGCTTACATGGCGAGTTCCTGGTTGAAGAGTTACCCCTGGTACGCCGCATCAACGACCAAATATCGGCCGAACCCAGGCCAAGACAACCCAAGTGCTTGGCTTGCCACCCGGTTCGTCCAGGCGGCGTTGTCGATCGGCAGACGCTCACCAGGGGACGGGGACTGCGTGGAGGCAACCGACGGTTCCGGCGATCAAGACAGAGTGGGTCTGAGCGGTTACAATCCCAGTGTGACAGTCCCTTGTCCTCCCCCTATGGCGGAATTTCGTGATGTCTTTGCCGATCTGGATTCGCCCCGTTCTCAGTCGTCCGGTTTGGACTGTCACCCGTCGCCGAACAGAATCGCCGACCGTTTACCGCTGTCGCCCCTCGGTGGAACAGCTCGAATCCCGGGACGTGCCCAGCGGGTCCAACCTGGGCATCACGGATGTGCCCGACGCCACCACGCACCATGTCGGAGACGCCGTCACCTACACCCTGACCGTGACGAACGAGGCGGGGGGCGGCCCGGTCGCGGCCGGAACACCGATTACGGTCACAGACATCCTCCCGAAGGGTCTGCTCGACATCTCGGCGACAGCCGCCAGCGGGTGGTCGTTCAGCGGCCCCCCGTTGGGATTCGGCACACTGGACACAAACAGCCCCCTGATTGCCACCTACACTGGCCCCTACCCTGTCGCAACTGGATCTGGACTTCCCGCGATCACGATCTCCGCGACTGTGTCATCGACAGCTCCGTCCACCCTGGGGAGCGCGGCGTTCGTCACCAGCCCCGGAAATCAGAACCTGAGCGATCCCGCGGCGGAGGCAAACGTGACTGTCCTGCCGGCTGTTGGCCCGACGGTGGAGGTGGGAGTGCCAGGCTTGAACCCGATCTATCCATCAGCCAGCTCCAACGATACCGCGGCTACGGTCACGATTGAAGGCACCGGCTTCACCGGAGCAATGGCGGTGATGTTCGGAACGGTGTCGGCCACCAGTTTCACAGTTAACAGTGATACCCAGATCACGGCTGTGAGCCCTGGTAACGTTGCCAACGCCACTGTCGACATCACTGTCACGACTCCGGCCGGGACATCCGCGATCAACACGGCAGACCTGTACACCTACGCCCCGTCGGGTAACAACCCGACTCTCACCCTGACTTCTGGAAGTGCGGCGTTGCAGGTGGGTCAGACCGGAACCCTCATCGCCCAGGTCACGACCAACTCCGAGCCACTTTTTTCAGGGCCAGTGACCGATCCGGGATCGATTATCTTCACCGCGACCCTCCCGTCTGGGCTGACTGGGGTCTCGGCCGTCGGGACTGGCTGGACGGTCTACCCCATGCTCACCTCGGCGACCGGTGCGTTGGACTTGGAAGCCACCTACAGCGGCCCGTACCCATTGGCTCCCGGAACCACCCTCCCGGACCTGGATATCACGATTTGTCCGACCTCGACAGTTGGATCCTCGGTCACCGTCTCCGCGAACGCCAATGCACCCATTTCGATCAACAATTCCCCGCAAACGTTTTCTTTTCCGGTGAGCCCGGCCACGAGCCCACCTCCACCGGATTTGACGGTTACCTATCCGATCGTTTTCTATTCGGACATCGCTGGCGGCGGCCCCCCGGGTTACGTGATCGGGGATCAGGTGAGCTTCGACTTTATCGTGAGCGACCTCAGCACAGCCGGCCCGGTTACCACGCCGAATTCGACCACGTTGACGATCATGCTCCCGGCTGGGCTCAGCGGCGTGACCGCAAATGGGACGAACTGGACGGTCGACAGCAGTTCTTCGACCGACGGTGCGACGCTGGTCACCGTCATATACACGGGAATGTATCCAATCACTCCTGGCGAACAACTCCCGGACGTGACCGTGGGCGGTACTCTCACATCCTCCGTCCCCGTCGGTTCCTACACCGCGGTGGCAACCGTCAGTACACTTGAAGATACCGATGCGCTCAACGATACAGTCGCCGATTCGTTGGACATCGTCCTCAGCTCGGGCAGTACCACAACCACCCTTTCGTCGTACTCCACGCCTGGCCAATCGTCCGTCCCAACCCTCGGCCAGGTGATTACCTTCACAGCGGCCGTGAGTGAGTCCAACAGCACCGTACCCCCGCCGGGCATATATATCCCCCCTTCCAACATCTTGATCACCACTGGGACGATTTCCTTTTACGATGGAACAACCCTCCTCGGCTCTGCCCCACTCGATCTGCAAGGCCAGGCGACACTCACGACGGCATCTCTTACGACAGGATCACACACGATCACAGCCATCTTCATCCCGGACCCCTCTTTGAATGTGACAGGAAGCTCCGCATCCATCACCCAGGTGGTGGGATCGATTCTTCCGTCGGTGGTGTCGGTAGGGACCGGGTCGGGTGGGGATACGGTCAACGTCTACAACACGGATGGAACGCTCGATTATACTTTCACCCCGTTCGGGTCCGACTGGACAGGCGGGGTTCGGGTGGCGACCGGGGATGTGACTGGTGACGGTGTGCCCGATATCATCGTTGGGGCTGGCCCCGGGGGCGGCCCTCGGGTGGCCATTTTCGATGAGGCGACCGGGACCGAACTGCTGAGCTTCTACGCCTTCGCCCCGACGTTTGGCGGTGGAGTGACCGTGGCGGTCGCAGACGTGGACGGTTTCGGGATCAACATCCTCCCAGGAGTAGGGTCACGGGATATCGACGACATCATCGTCGGGGCTGGCCCAGGCGGTGGACCGCAGGTTGAGATGTTTCGGTATAGCGGCGGTGTGGTCACCCAGTTGGCGAGTTTCTTCGCATTTGCGCCGAACTTCACGGGTGGGGTGTCAGTCGCCGGGACGGCCGGTGAGATTGTGGTTGGCGCGGGTGCCGGTGGGGGACCGCAGGTCACGGTCTTCCAGTATTCCGATGGCGTCGTGACCCAGTCGGCGAGCTTCTACGCATTTGCGCCGAGCTTCACGGGTGGGGTGTCGGTGGCCGCCGTTGGTGACACGATCGTGGTCGGGGCGGGTGCCGGGGGTGGGCCGCAGGTCACGGTCTTCCAGTATTCAGGGGAGACTGTGACGCAGTCGGCGAGTTTCTTCGCCTACGCTGCGACGTTCACGGGTGGGGTGTCGGTGGCCACCGATGGCAGTTCGATCCTGACCGGGGCCGGAGTCGGCGGTGGACCCCAGGTCATCGAATTTGATCAAACCGGACAGCAACTCGACAGTTTCGCCGGGCTCGACACGTCGTTCCGTGGCGGAGTTACGCTTGGCTGACCAAATCAAAGCAATGGCCCGCAGATGACGCATCAGAATGGCCCGCAGATGACGCAGACTTCGACGCAGATGAAATCCAGATAAAACCAATTTGGTTTTGATCAAGATTTTATCTGCGCTGGAATCAGCGTCATCTGCGGGCCATTCTGATCGTTATCAAACGTCAGACCGCAGCCAGTTCGGCCTCGGCCTCGGCCCCGGTGAACCGCTCCACCAGGGACGGGTCGATCCCCTCCAGAACCTCCTTGAGCCGCAGCCGGGCGACGTGCAGCCGCCGCTTGATGGTCCCTGTCGGGACATCGAACTCCCGAGCCATCTGCTTGAGGCTCCGGCCCCGGATGTAGAACGACTCCAGGGTCGCCCGGTCGAGCGGCTTGAGCCGGCCCAACCCGGCCTTCAACTGCCCGATCGCCTCGCCGACCTCCAATTGCTCATCCGGGCTCCGCCCGGTGGCCTGGACCGCATCCAGAACCTCCGGATCGGCCCCGAAGAGCGGGCCTCGCCGGGTCAGCCGGTTGATCGCCATCCGGGCGGTGATCCGCCGCAGCCAGCCCGCGAAGCACCGCGGATCCCGCAACTGCGGCAACTTCTTCATGGCGTGGACGAAGACGTCCTGCGCCAGCTCCTGGGCCTCGAGCGGGTTCCGAACCCGGGTCAGAGCCATCGCATACACGCTCCCCTGGAACCGGGTGACCAGTTCCCCGAACGCCTCCCGGTCCCCGCCCTTCGCCTGCTCGACCAGGAGGGTGATTTCCGTCCAGCTCATCTGGAAATTCCTACCCGATCCTTCCCGTTTGTGTGCGATTGCAAGACCCTGCGGTCGTGAAGCTGCGCCCACCCCGGATCAGTAGTGGGGGGCACGGGGCATTCCCGAACCGGGGGCTCGCCGACCCGCACCTCGAGCGCCCAGGGATGCGTGCCCCGGACATCGGCGCGATTCTCGTCGGCGGTTGCCCGCGGAGGCGTCGGCCTTGGCGAAGGGGTGTCACATGCGAGGGTGGGAATCCCGGGGGCGACTGGGTCAGGTGGAGTTGACCCGTCTGCCTGGTGGGCACCCGCGCACCGTGCGACCCGGCGTCGCGGACGGTCGATCGCGTCAGGGACTAGCGTGGTTACGCGTGAATCCTGGTTGTGACCTTGTGGCGAAAACGCAAAACACGACTCTGGTTGGTCATCCGAACCCGGCAGCCAGGTTCTCGTGGGTCAATCCGCGAGCCAAGGGGTTGCGTCTATGCCAGGGGTCACCTCACTTTCCGGTCTCCGCGGTCAGGTTTGTTTCCGTTGTCGCGGACCATCGGTCATCCCGCCGGTCGGGCGATTGGCAGTCGCTACCGAGTCGGCTACGGAGACTTAAGGCCGCGTGGAAACTCGCCCGACTCTGTGCCGTGACTGTCGTGGCCGTGGTCGCCTGGGCAGTTATGCTTGTGGCGGTCACGGTTCTGGCAGTCGCGGCCGGCCGTTTCGCCGATTTCCCTTGCCACCTCACCGAGAGATGGGGGGTAAACGACGCTGGCCGACGGTGAGCCGAGGAACCAGGAACGAGACATCCGGCCAGACCGGCCGGGGTCGCGGTTGGTGCCACCTGGCGCATCTGCTCGCGCAAATGCGTTGCGGATAGCTCCTTCCGCGACCCGGGATTCGGTTCTGAACCCGGATCGTGGGGCAACGGGAATTGCCCCGAGGACAGGAGGACTTCCGCCGGATAGGTGACGACACCCACGAGCCCCAGACCGATGCGATCGGCCGAGGCGGGCAGCTTCACGCTGCCAACCGTCACGGTCTTCTGCACCAAGGTCTTCAGGGTCATGATTGCCATCACACACCTCCGACGGGCGTTGAGGTGGACCCACGAGGGGCACCACCGAGTGAAAAGACTACGCTCTCATTACAAACGGTTAGGGAGAAACGGGTTAGGGGAACAAACAACAGACGGGGGTCACAATCGCCCCAGCCCGATCGGTAAGCTTACCAATCATCGGACTGTTTAGCAACCGGCTCCCGCCTGTTTTTGCCAAGTTTTCAACCACCCCGGGGACGAACCCCGAAGTCATTACCACACTCGACGCAGGCTCCTACTCCCAGGTTCGCGCTCCCGGAGATTTTCTTGGAGATTTTTTCTGGAATCGAAGCGTCGCTGCCAGTGCGCCCCGGGCATTCCGTTGGGCGATGCACAGGGCACCAGAGCAACGCTGTGGGAAGTGCAGCAATGCCTATGAGGCCTGGGGATCGTTCTGAGCCTTTGGCTTACCGCTTCCTCGTCGGTCGCACCCGTGTCACGTTATACAGGGGGCAGCGGCCGGATTTTTTGGGCAACTCCTGGATTCCCACAAACTCGCAGAGAAACCGTTTCTTGCCTTGCGGGTCCATCGTCAGGAGCGATGCCAACTGCTCGCTTGCGTACACGCACCCGGGGACAGTGACCGGTTCGATTCGGGCCGCCCAGTTGACATGCTGGCCGAAGTAGACTGGCTGATCAGACAAACCGTGGACCTTGAACACCGGGCCAGTGTGGAGAGCGATCCGCAGTGGAACCTCTCCTGGCATCCCGAACTTCTCCCAATCCACGCCTCCTTTTGAAGAGGGCTTTCCGGCCCGGTCAATCAACGACAGGGCGAACTCGGCCACTTCCGTCACCGAATTGAAGACGACGTGCAACCCGTCCCCCCAGGTATTGGCGTGCCCCTTGACACTCCCGGCGGGGGATTCGAAGACGCTGCGTAGGAAGGCAGTGTACTGACGCAAAAACAGAGGAAAGTCGGCTTCCTTGAGCCGGCTGAACTTGACCACATCGGCGAACAGCAGAGCCTTGATCGGCCGCTCCTGTTCGGCGCCGAGGGCTTCCGGCATCGGCCGTGGGTTCACCCGCGTGCGGGGCATCGGGATGTTCTTGCGAACTTCGGCCAAATTGATACTTTCCGACTTGAACCCAGCCTCTTCCCATGTCTTCTGAAAGTGCAACGTTCCCCCTGGTGCTTCCTCCGCATCCGGTTCGAGAACAACTAGAGCACAAGGGGTTACGAATTGTTGCCGGGCGCGGATCACGGCAAGCCCCTGGGTGAATGAGTTGACGAAGCTGAACAACTCCTTCGTGCCCAGGTAGGGCTCGGTCGTGGCTCTGTGCTTTTGTTCCTCCGGGAGTTGGCCGAGAACCCCGGTGAACAGGTCCGCCCACCGTTTCATCTTTGGGTCGTCGGAGAGCCCGAAATCGACGCTCTTCCGCAGGAAGTCGGATTCCGCAAACGGCAGGACAACGTGCAGTTCTGCCTTCCGAGCAAGCATTGCCTGGGCGAACAGGATATCAGACCCGCACGCTAACGAGCAATATCCGACGGTTGCGTTGAGTTCGGCCAGTTTTGCCTGGATTGCCTCCGCCAGCCTCTCGATGAGCAATTCGGAGTTGGGGAATCGGGGTCTTGCCCCCGGCTTCGCGAGTCGATCTGGGGAGTCCACCATGTGACCCGAGAAGACGATCACGTTTCCGACGTACTTGGCGATCCAATCCGGTTTCTGAGTTGCCCCGACTTGTTCCAACCTGAGGAGGTTGGTCACCATCGCGATTACGTCTCCGTTCCGACCACTGGCACGGGCCATCTCAATGGCTTTGACGTACCACTTCACCGCGTCTTCGTGCTTTCCCACAATCACGGAGGCTTCTCCAAGCGTGGCCGGAAGCCAGTAATCGTTGGCAGCGATCCGGGCCTCGACCACTGGGGTGGCCCGGTCGATGACCTTTTGGGCCAGGGTCTCGGCCTTGGCGATATACTTTTTGGCCTTCTTCGGTTCTGCCCAGGCGGCAACCCGCCACATGGTGGCAGCGTTGACGAGCGGGAACGTGTTCGCATCTGGCAATGTCTTGGCTTCCAAGATATTCCCGGCTTTTTCGTAGGCCGCGGCAGATTTGGCACAGAGGGTAAGATCCTCGCGGGATTCATCCTTGAGAATTCGGCCGTTGAGGGCAACGATGTCGACTCGCAGGCGGGGGGGCATGTCCTTGATCGTCGGCTCAGGTCCTTCGGCGATCACCAAAACGGGGTGAAGGAGTTGTCTGCCGAAGCGAAGGTTGCCACCGCGGACGGCAGCACGGGCGAGTGTGTAGCGGAGTTGATAACCTTCGGGTACAGGGTCGCTGGCGTCGTCGTCTGTGGGAAGGAGTGCCTTCCACTCCAGGACAAGGTTCAGGGCAGCACCTGGGTGACCCTCTTGAATCAGCCGTTCCGCGACCGCAGCGTACAATTTGGGGTTCTCTTGCCAGAGTAGATGGGAGTCCTCGTCGTCGGTGTGGTAGTCCTGGAGAATCGTCACAGCAGTCGATCCGGCGCCGGCGAGGAGGGCCAGAATCTCGTCGGCATGGACCTTGCGTTCCGCGATCTGGGCGTCGGTGGTGTTGCTCACGATGGGCCTCGTGGTGGTGGCGCGGTGACGGGGGAGACCGCGGAGCGCGGCCGGACGCTGGCGGGCAAGTCTCGCCGCGTGGGGGAAGTGTATCGCTGTCAGACGGATTGGGCAACCATCGTTTTGGAGGGGCTGACCGCCGAACGCGGCCAGGCGCTGGCGGGCGAGAGTCACCGTGTGGAGGATACATCTCGCTGTCAGAAAGATTGGACAGTAACCGCCCTGCCGGACTTTCTCGCCTCCTCCCTCGTTGGGGAGGCGAATAACCCGGACATCCTGGCGACACAAAGAGGGGGGATCTTGCTCCTGCCGATCGCCTCACTCCCCTGCCGGGTCGGGCGGTAGTCGAAGAGGCACCCGCAGTCACACCGCTGGCGGCGGGTCGGTCGGCACCTCTCCCCGCAGTAGCGTTTGACCCTGAGCTGCGACGAATGGAACCTGGCCGAGATGGGGAATCAACTGACCGGATGTGGTCGGTGTCGCACACCAAAAGACACCCGGGGCACTGCCCCGGGTTCTGAGCAAGCATCCATCAGACCGTCATCGTGCAAACCACTCAGCGGGCGCGGGAAGACCCACCGCGGCTCCCGCTGCCCTGGCCGCCCCGCCGCCCGTCCTCCCGCGGCTTGGCCTCGTTCACCGTCAGCCGGCGACCACCGAACTGGGCCTGATTGAGGGCCTGAATCGCCTCCTCGGCCCCTTCCGCCAGCTCCACAAACCCGAACCCCCGCGGCTCTCCAGTCTCGCGGTCGCTTGCGATCGTGGCACTCAACACCCGACCATACGGCGTAAACATCTCGCGCAACTCATCAGCCGTGGCGTCGTACGGTAAGTTCCCGACGAATAGCTTCTTGTGCAAAATTGACTCACCTCTTGGGGCCGTGAGGCCCGGATTCGGATCGCCCCCAGTCACCGCGACCGGAGGCAGAAATGAGACGCCCCTGGGGCACCGCTCGGCAAGATCCCATCGCGATTTGTCCTGGGCAGGTTTTCCGGCTTCGAGTTTCCCGTTGAGAACCATTCTTGGCGATCTGGAACGGAATTCACGGCTCAGGATCTTCGATTTTCACCGGTGACTCGAAACCGGAAACGATGCCCCGTGCGACAACCGCACGCTGGCCGCGGGGAGCAGGATAAGCGCAAGAACCGGAAGCCAGCGGAATCGATCCGCCAGCGGATCGGCACCCGCCCCCATTCTGGGTAGGCAATTGCGTCCTGAGGGATTATACGGTCCCAGGGCACCGGCGCGAGCGCCAGTCCGGGAGAGAGACCCGAAATTTGGGCTCTTATACAGGAACCCGCAGGGGCTGTCACATTCCAGGAGCAAACATCGGTCTAACGGGAGGGCGNNCTCAACGGGTTCCTGTATCAGGTGAGAGCAGAAAATCTCCGCTGCGCAATTGCCCTCTGTTGGGGTAAGATAGGGTAGCTGGCTGCGAACGCCCCCGACAGACCCGCAATCGGACGTCAGCAACCCCCCTCACGATGCGTCATTTGAATAACGTCTTCCTGGCCCCAACCGCCGTGGTCACTGCCGATGTCCGGTGCGAATCGGGAGTGAATATCTGGTTTGGGGCGGTCGTCCGTGGGGATGTCGCTCCGATCATCCTGGGGGAGAACGTGAACCTCCAGGATGGGGTGATCGTCCACTGCGATTTCGGCGTACCCAACGTCGTCGAACCCGGAGTGGTCGTCGGACACGCGGCGGTTTTGCACGGCGCGCGGGTGGGAGCCGACACCCTGATCGGGATCGGGGCGAAACTCCTCACTGGCTCGGAGATTGGGCCAGAGTGCATGATCGCTGCTGGGGCTGTCGTCCCACCGGGGATGATTGTCCCACCGCGGTCGGTGGTGATGGGGATACCCGGGAAGGTCTTCCGCCCAGTCACTGCGGAGGAAGTTGCCCACACTCGGACTATTAACACCCGCTACCGGGAGATGGCCCGCCGGTATGCTGCCGGAGAGGTGGAGTATCTCCGCCCTCTTGCATAAAGTCGGACAGGACAGCCTGGGGAAAACCCTTCCGAACATTCGAGTCGCATATTTCGTGGTCAGTTTCAGGTAACTCACATGGATCCGTTCCCGTCCGGAGACGTGCGGATTGATCTGGACGACGAGGGGAAGCCTCCCGCGCCCAGCGAAAACGGGGTCCACCCCGCCGGGGTTCCACCCCCCTCCCAGGTGTCCGCTCGCCGGGCTGACATTGATGCCAAACAGGAACAACTTGCCCACATGGTGGAGACGGTCGGGTGCGAGGCGATCCTCTTACTCGTTCCGGCTCACGTTGCCTGGTTCACGTCGGGATTGAACGTCCGAGGTCTGATCGCCGAGTCCGAACGGCCCGGTGTGTACACCAACGGCCGTCAGCGGTGGCTGCTGTGCTCAAACGTCGATACTCACCGACTCTTTGACGAGGAGTTGGATCAACTCGGATTCCAGCTCAAGGAATGGACCTGGTCTGGCGGGCGCGCCGACCTGCTGATGAATGTGACCACCGGCCGGAAGGTCGCTGGTGACCGGCCGTTCCCGAACATGCCGGTTCTGACCGACCGGCTGCGACCGTTCCTGCGAGTGCTCTCGGCGGTCGAGCAAGAGGCGTACCGGAGCCTCGGCCGGGTGCTGGCCCACGCGGTCGAGGCGACCGCCCGAACGCTCAGCCGAGGACAAACCGAACAGGAGGTCGCCGGTCAGGTCGGGCACCGACTTCTCCACCGGGGAGCCGATGTCGTCGCGGTGAGCGTGACGGCCGACAACCGCGGCGAGAGGTTCCGTCGCGCGGGATTCACTCCGGCCGAGATCACCGAAACATGCGTCATCCAGGCGACAGCCCAGAGGGACGGATTGTATGCGACCGCCAGTCGGGCGGTGAGCTTTGGGCATCCACCCGAAGCGTTCAGGGGAGGGTTCGAGCGGGCTCTCAGGCTCGCAGCGCTCTATCGCGTGCAATCGCTTCCGGGGGAAACTCTGGTCACTGCCCGGGCCGGGGAGCAGGCGATCCTCGCAGGCACGCCCCACGAGTTCGATGGGAGGTTGAGTCAGCCGGGGTACGGAACCGGGCGACTTGTCGCCGAGGAACTCCGACGAGCCGGTCAGGATGAGAAACTCGCGGCCGGGCAAGCCGTGGTGTGGCAACCCCGCGTCGGGCCGGCCGCAGTGGTCGACACGGTTCTCGTCGATCCGGATGGAGCCAATTGCATCACCCCGCCAGAAGACTGGCCATTCAAGCGGGCAATCGTCCGCGGGAAAGCCCACGACATCCCAGATATCCTGATCAGGTGAGTGGATGAACCAGGGTGTCGCCTGACCTGGCACGAGGTTGGGAAGGCAGCTCGCGAAAAGGCTCACCACGTAAGACCGTGCCTCTGTATGTGAAGAGGACGAGTCAGGTGAAGCTTCCCATCACCATCCACGTAATAGTACGTCACAACGTCGTTCATGTACGACACAGACTGGGAGGTTGCAAGGCGATAGTCTGCCGCATTGAATCACCCAATCTGCTTGAATGAAGTGCATAATGTGACCGTTGCTTTCTTGGATTCAGAAGCGTAACTTAGTGGTCTACTCCTCGCCGTATCCCCAGCCTTCTCCAAGGGAGTATGCTGTGAACCGAATCCGCTCTGCCCTGGCACTCGGGATTTGCTTGGTGTTTGTTGTGAGCACGACGAGGGCAACCGACCCTCTTGCCCCTATCCCCGCCGCTCCAGCCGTGACTGCTGCCCAGAAGACCATCAGGGACATCTACAAGACGGATTTCACCAAGACGAAAACAGCCGATCAGCTCGAACTCGCAAGAAAGCTGCTCAAGGCCGGGGAGGAGACCACCAACGACTCCGTCGGCCGTTACGCCCTGTACCAGGAAGCCCAGACCATTGCCGCCAAGGCCGGAGATGTCGCACTCGCTGTCAGTGCGGCCGAGGCAACCTGTAAGGCTTTTGAGGTCAACCGCCCGGACCTGATCATTGCCACACTGGAGGCTGCCGGGAAGAGTATCACCCACCCCAACAAGGCCATCGTCGAGGCTGCTCTGGATGCGGCTGAGGACCAGATCCAGGTTGACGACTACCCGGGGGCGTCTCGTTTGTTGAAAGTCGCTGCCAGCGCTGCCAGCCGGGTCAACGTCAACCAGACTGCCCTCACTGCCACTGTCACTGCGATGACCCAGGATGTTGAGACCGCACGGAAAGCGTACGAGGCGACGGTCGGCGAGCGGAAAATCCTGACCAAGACTCCGGACGATCCCATTGCGAACTTGCGGGTGGGCCGATTCCTTTGTCTGATCAAGGGAGACTGGAAAGCCGGTCTGCCACTGCTGGCCAAGGGCGAGGATGAGAAGCTGAAGGCTGCGGCACTGAAGGATCTCGCCAAGCCGAGGGATCCGATGGCCAAGGTCGAGGCAGGGGACGGATGGTCCGATCTTGGTGACGGTTTCGACATTCGAGAGCGCACTCAGGCTCGGATGCGATCATTAATGTGGTATCAACAGGCTGCGCCGTGGCTGTCGGGGTTACCAAAAGCTCGCGTGGAGAAAAAGATCGACGAGCTGACCAAGTTGACCGCAGGGCGTGTGCGGCGAGCTGATCTGGGCGTTTGGGTGCTTCTCTTTCGCTCTGACGACCCGTCAATCTGGAATACCGACACGAAAAGGGGTGGGGACCAGTTCGCATTGCCCCTAACTCGGGCTCCGAACAACCTCCACTACTTGAAGTTGACCGAGACCAAGACGGGGGAGTTTGTGATCATCGAAATGACCCGAGCGAGACTCACTGAGCGGACCGAGCATGACGGATACGGATGGAATGGAGCGAAGACCAACATGTGGAACAGTTTTCACTTCGGGATCTACGACGTGGCGTGGACAGACAATCAGCCAGGATTTATCTTTGTCGCATTCACCGAAGACAGCACATTCTACCGCGGGTGGGGGTTTGGACATCGATCGCAAATTGGCGATCAGCAAGGTTACGCCTGGAATGGTCGGCCAATTGACAAAACAGTGTTCGAGATCGCCGTCAAGACCACGGCCCTCACCCCCGAGGAGGCCAGGCGACTACTCAAGAAAAAGTAATCATGCCTCGGTGCGGGTAAAAAAGGCGTTAGCCTCGTGTCCGATCAGGTCGGGTATGCTCCCCAATCGCCGAGGGCCACTCCTTTGGGAGTGGCCTTTTTCGTTTTCGTCACCGTTGCTGTCATGGGCTCAGAAGTGTAACCTGATGGTCTGCCCCTCGCCGTATCCTCAGCCTTCTCCAAGGGAGTATGCTGTGAACCGAATCCGCTCTGCCCTGGCACTCGGGATTTGCTTGGTGTTTGTTGTGAGCACGACGAGGGCAACCGACCCTCTTGCCCCTATCCCCGCCGCTCCAGCCGTGACTGCTGCCCAGAAGACCATCAGGGACATCTACAAGACGGATTTCACCAAGACGAAAACAGCCGATCAGCTCGAACTCGCAAGAAAGCTGCTCAAGGCCGGGGAGGAGACCACCAACGACTCCATCGGCCGTTACGCCCTGTACCAGGAAGCCCGGACCATTGCCGCCAAGGCCGGAGATGTCGCACTCGCTGTCAGTGCGGCCGAGGCAACCTGTAAGGCTTTTGAGGTCAACCGCCCGGACCTGATCATCGCCACACTGGAGGCTGCCGGGAAGAGTATCACCCACCCCAACAAGGCCATCGTCGAGGCTGCTCTGGATGCGGCTGAGGACCAGATCCAGGTTGACGACTACTCGGGGGCGTCTCGTTTGCTGAAAGTCGCTGTCAGCGCTGCCAGCCGGGTCAACGTCAACCAGACTGCCCTCACTGCCACTGTCACCGCGATGACCCAGGATGTTGAGGCCGCGCGGAAAGCGTACGAGGCGACGGTCGGCGAGCGGAAAATCCTGACCAAGACTCCGGACGATCCCATTGCGAACTTGCGGGTGGGCCGATTCCTTTGTCTGATCAAGGGAGACTGGAAAGCCGGTCTGCCGCTGTTGGCCAAGGGCGAGGATGAGAAGCTGAAGGCCGCAGCCCTGAAAGATCTCGCCAAGCCGACGGATCCGATGGCCAAGGTCGAGGCAGGGGACGGATGGTCCGAGCTTGGTGATGGTTTCGACATTCGAGAGCGCACTCAGGCTCGGATGCGATCATTAATGTGGTATCAACAGGCTGCGCCGTGGCTGTCGGGGCTGTCCAAAGATCGCGTGGAGAAAAAGATCGACGAGCTGACCAAGTTGACCGCGGGGCGTGTGCGGCGAGCTGATCTGGGCGTTTGGGTGGTTCTCTTTCGCTCTGACGACCCGTCAATCTGGAATACCGACACGAAACGTGATGTGGACCAGTTCGCCCTGGCGGTAACGAGGGCACCGGCCGCCACTCGTTACTTGAGGTTGACAGAGACTGGTAAAGCGGAGTCGGTGATCATCGAGATGACCCGAGCGAGACTCACTGAGCGAACCGAGAACGACGGATACGGATGGATCGGAACGAAGCTCAACAGGTGGAACAGTATTCACCTTGGCATCTACGAAGTCGCTCCGCCGACAGCTATCAGAGGAGAGATCGCCATCTACACCACCACTGATGCATCGGGGAACTATAAAGGATGGGGATTCGGACATGTTGCGGGGCCTGGTGGACAGGCAGCCAGTTGGGCCACGAAGCCACTCGACAAGCCCGTCTTCGAGATCGCCGTCAAGAGCACGGCCCTCACCCCCGAAGAGACCAAACGGTTACTCAAGAAGAAGTAGTCAGTGCTCGGCGCAGGTAAGATGTCCTGGCGCTGCCCCTCAACCAGAGAAGCTGATCCCACCATGAATTCGCCTGACGGTTCCCGACGCTCGTTTCTGAAAACCTCAGCCGCACTTGCAGGGACGGCACCTCTGATGAGTGGTTTGCTCCGGGCGGATGCGGGAGAGGTCGCCGGACCCCTCCTTGCCTATGTCGGGACTTTCAGTTCCCCGCTCGGCGACGTGTTGCCAACCCAGGTGGATTTGCCGCCCGGCAATGGCCGCGGGATTCACCTCTTTCAGGTGAATCGCGACACTGGTGCAATGACGCCCGTCGGCATCCACGAGATAGGCACAAGCCCGAGTTGCCTGGCACTGAACACCTCGGGCACTCGGCTGTATTCCGCCAACGAAACAGATCGTGTAGGCGAGGGCAAGGAAGGCACGGTCAGTGCATTCGCCATCGACCGGGCGAATGGGAAACTCAAGCTGCTCAACACCGTCCGCTCCGGGGGTGCCGGCCCCACCTATGTGAGTGTCCACCCGTCTGGCCGGTTCGTGCTGGTGGCCAACTACTTCGGGGGCTCCGTCGCTGTGCTCCCGGTGCTTGCCGACGGCGGACTGGGTCCCGCCACCGACGTCAAAAACGCTGCCGGCAAGCTCGGGCCGACCAGGGCGACCAACGCCCCACCAGGCAGCTTCGCCTTCAGCGGCCACGACCGAACTCACGCGCACATGATTCAGGCTGACTCCTCCGGGCGATTCGTACTTCATGTGGACCTCGGTCTCGACAAGATCTTCGTCTGGAAGTTCGACGAACAGAAGGGTGTGCTGACGCCGGGTGATCCGCCCGCCATCTCGCTGCCACCCGGGGATGGACCCCGGCATTTTCACTTCCACCCCAACGGCCGTTGGCTCTACTCCATCCAGGAGGAAGGCTCGACCGTCGTGCTGTTCGACTATGACAGTGGGACAGGTCGGCTGTCCTCACGGCAGACGATCTCCACCCTCCCATCCGGCTTCGCCGGCAGTAATTTCTGTTCCGAGATCCTGGTTTCGGCCGACGGCCGATTCGTCTATGCCGGCAATCGGCTCCACGACAGCATCGGGATCTTCGCCGTGAGCCCGAACGGCACCCTGACATTCGCAGGGGAAGAATGGACCCACGGGAACTATCCGCGCAGCTTCAACTTTGACCCCACCGGCCAGTTCCTCTTCTGTTGCAATCAGCGCGGCGACAATATCGCCGTCTTCCGGGTGGATCGCAAGACCGGTGGCCTGAATTTTACCGGCCACTACACTCCCGTCGGAAATCCTTCAGCCATCGTTTTCCTTGACCTTGCGAAGGGCGGCTAACTCGTTGCAGGCCGCTGCTCGGTTGTCACCGCACGCTGATGCTGACCGGCTCGCTCCAGTGTCCACAACGGCCGGTGTCGTCGCGCCAGCGTGCGCGGACGCGGTACTCACCGGGCTTCTTGAACACCTCGGGCGGGATTTCGACCGCAAGGCCCGATTCGATCCGTTCCAGCCAGTAGTCGTCGAGTTCGTACCAGCCGCGCTGGCCGACGCGCCCGACCCGCCACTCCAGCGCCGCTGGCTTGTGTCCTGCTGGCGAAGCGAACGCTGACGCCTCGAACCGGTACTTGCCGCCGGGCCGTTTCACTGCTGGCGCTGCCGGGATCTTGTCATCCCTGGCCTCAAAGGCGAGGTAGCCCCAACCGTAGCCACGCGGGTCGCCGTCGTTCGGGGCGTAGTTCTTGGTCGGCCGGGAGTCGGTGCAAAAATCCACGACATACTTGCAGAACCCGGCGAAGTTGGCGCTCGTCAGAGTCCGCTTCCACCGCCCGCCGAAGTGTTCGGCCTCGCTCGGGTTGACGAAGTACGCGCCTTTCGGGTTCATCCGTGGGTGGAAGTTCCACCTCGCCTCGTCGAGCCGTGGCCAGTTGACGGCGTGGCCTCTCGGAGTCAGAGCTGCGCCGAGGTCCGCGGCCAACTGCCCGACCTGCCCACCCCGGTCGCTGGCGTCGGATGCGAACAGGTCGAGAACCTCGCGAGCTCGGTTCCGATACTCAAGTGCAAGCGCTGGGTGTTGGAGACAGCCGACCGCCTCGATAACGCCGGGCTGGTGGTGACGCGGGACGAAGATCATGTCGTTGTCCCACGGGATCGGTGCCCAGCGGCCGTCGGGGTGGCGATAGTAGCCGTGGTTGCCATCAGGGCGCAGATCGACATTGCCAAGGAGCCGGTTCAGCGCGTGGAAACTGTAATATGCCGGCAGGTCGAGGTTCTTCCGCCACCAATCTTCCTTGGGATTGGAGCGCATCCCGTTGACGAACTGCTCCCACACTTTCGTCGCATCGGTCATCCCGTGTGGGGTGTGTTTGATACCGCTCTGGGTGCTGACCGTCAGCCCATCTGGCAACTTGCGGTCGGAAAGTACCTTCGGCTTCATGTCGCCGAGTACCACGTACAGACCCCACAGATCCCCCGCGTACTGATCCTTGGCAGACACCTCCTCGGCAGTGGTCACCACGCGCCACTGAACCCATGTGGCCGGTGGGCTGGGGACTCCGGCGAGCCGGTAGGCCCGCATCGACAGCACCTCGTCGAGGCCCGAAATGCCGCGGTGGACAGGGAGATAAGGGGTCGACCCTCCGGGGTTCAGGTTGAGGCTGTCGAACGAGGCCGGGAACGGCAGGCCATCGTGATCGATCAGTGGCACGTCGTGGCCGTGGTTGAACTTCAGCCCCCACTTGTTCTTGCCGGCGATGTGAGCGCTACCCTGCCCGCGGTTACTGTACTGGATGTGGTCGTACACGACTCCGCGGTAGACGAGCGTGCCCTGTTGCTTCTGTTTGTGTGCGGCCGGATCCCACTGGCTGCGGGCAACATCCTCAGCCCGCGCCAGCAGGTGCATGGACTGGAGCGTGCCAAGGAACGCTGCGGAGTAAGTCACTGGCGCGGCCTTACCGGGTTCGCGGGAGCCGGTCCACGCGGCCGGGCCGCTGTCGCACCACCACGCGAAGTTGGGGCAGGTGTCGTCGGCGGCTGGTGTACGCACCGCCTTGCCTGCTGCGTCGGTCGCGCTGACGCGGTAGCGTAGCAGCCACCGGTGGCGCTGGTACGACGCCGGCACGCGGACGCTGTACACACCGTCGCCAGCCTTCTCGTCCCCGTCTTTGCCGTCATCCCGCATCGGCAGGTCGGTCCAGTCCTTCTCGTACTCGGCGTCGGACTTGCGGACGTACTTGCCAGGGGCGACGGCCTGTAACTTCAGTACCGGATTGGTCGCGCCGTTCGCCACCCAGGCGGTGACGAGCACTGTCACGTTGGGCTGGGGCTGCGCCGGTTCGTGGTGGACGTTTGTGACTGCCGATTGCGCCACATCAGAAACTTTCGGCTCCGCAGCCGGGGCCGAGGACGCCGAGAAGCCCGCGACGATCACAGCAAGAAATCGCATTGGACTCTACCTCCGTCTGCGGCGCAGGAACCGGCGACCAGTCAGGGTGTTGTTTCGACGTCAACCGTGACACCTCCATCCTACCCGTTCGGCATCCCGTCGACCTGCCTCACGGTGGTTTCAACTGGGTCGGAATGAACTCTGGACCAGTTTCCACCCGATCTCGGTCCGCTGCCAAGCACCTGAGCAAGGAACTCCGCGAATGGGCAGCCGCGTTGCTGTCGCCAACAGCCGCAGCCCTCCGCCTGTTCGACTTCCAGAAACCGGGCGCACATCCCCACCGGCGTGGTGGTGAGTAGGCTGATCAGTTCACCGCCACGTTGCCGGATGGGATAAAGTCGTCAAAGACATCGAGACGGCGCTCGCGATTCCAGGTATCATTGGGTAATCAAGAAAATGAGTCGCCGACCCATGTTGAGATCCGAGTCCCTACCCCCACGGCCTGTGATTTCATGATGACGCCCCAGCATCGCAACCCGCTCAGCGAGTTGTTCTGACCCCCACGGCACGGAGTGGCCCCATGTGGCGCGAGGTTGAATTGGACTTCAGCGCTCTGGATCGTATGCCCACGGACAAGGATCTTCCTTGTTCGGATGGTGTCCCCTTGGAAACTGCATGGCACCGACCGGCGATCAACCTTTTGGTTGAAAGCATCGAATGTCACTGGGCCGGCCGGAAGGACTTCTTCGTCGGCGGCGACATGTTCATGTATTTCAGTGCGGAACGGGTGTTCCACAAAGATTTCCGCGGGCCGGACTTCTACGTCGTGAAGGGGGCTGACCACGATAAACGGCGTCGCTCGTGGGTGTCGTGGCAGGAAGGGGGACTGCTCCCGGCGGTGATCATTGAACTGGGCTCGGAATCCACTCGCAAGATCGACCGCGTCGACAAGCGGAAACTCTACGCCGAGCGGATGAATGTGCCGGAGTATTTCATCTACGATCCGGGTGATTCCTCTCTCATCGGCTGGCGGAAACTCAACGGCACCTACGACACGCCGATCGAATTTGAACCCGGCAACCGGCTCTGGAGCCGGGAACTCGAACTGTATGTCGGCCCGTGGGATGGGGAGTATCTCTGCCACCACGACCGCTGGCTGCGATTCTTCGATGTCCACGGGAACCTGATCCCCACGTTCGGAGAATTCGAGGCGGCTGCCAGGCGCTCAGCGGAAGCCAAAGTAACTGCCGAGACTGTCGCTCGCGCTGACGCCGAGGCGAAAGCGACCGCCGCGACGGCCGCTCGCGCTGATGCCGAAGCCAAAGCGACCGCCGAGGCCCTCGCCCGTCAGGCCGCCGAGGCGAAAGCCATTGCCGAGGCCGCCGCGCGCACCACTGCGGAGACGGAAGTCGAACGCCTCAAGCGGGAACTCGACGCTCTCCGCAAGCAACACCCCCCGACCACCCCCTGACTCCCACCAGGTGTACGTGATGCGGCTCCGATTCCTCTCACCTTTGCTAGTTCTGCTTGCCGCCAGTCCGGGTGTGGCCGCGGATCTGCGCGTCTACCCGACGGAGATCGTCTTCACCGGACCGAACCGCACCCAACAACTGGTCGTCGGACTGGAAGAGAATGGCCGGTCACTCGGGGACGGGCTCGCCTCGACGAAATTCCAATCGGCCGATCCCAAAGTGGCGCGGGTGGAGGCATCCGGCCTTGTCACCGCCACCGGGCCGGGGGAGACCACAGTCACTGCGACCCAGGGTAGCCAACCGGTGATGATAAAGGTGAAAGTGGCAAAAACGGGCGATACGAACTGGACCTTCCGTAACCACGTTCTCCCCACTCTCACCCGCACCGGGTGTAATTCTGGAGCATGTCACGGAGCACTCGCCGGGAAGGGTGGGCTCAAACTCTCCCTGCGGGGATACAACCCGGACGCCGACCACTTCGCTCTCACCCGGCAGGCGCTGGCTCGTAGGATCGATCGCACGACCCCCGCTAATAGTTTGATGCTCAAGAAGGCGACCCGCACCCTGCCCCACGGTGGCGGCGCACGGTTTGAGGACAGCTCCGATCATTACGCTGTGATCCGCGACTGGATCGCAGCCGGAGCTGCCGGGCCAGCCGAGGCCGACCCCGTGCTTACCCGGCTCGACGTCTTCCCCCCCGCCGCCCTCCTCAAACCCAAGGACACGCTCCGGGTGATTGTTCGCGCAACGTACTCCGACGGAACGATCGAGGATGTCACCCGGTGGGCGCGGTTCGGTTCCAGCGAGGAACAGGTGGCGACCGTGACCGAGGACGGGATCGTGACCGTTGCCGGCCACGGTGAGGCCGCGGTGACTGTGAACTTCGGCACCCGCGTCGCGACCCTTCCGGTCACCTCCCCGTTCCCGAACACCGTCGATGCCGCCACGTTCGCGAAAGCCCCGCGGCAAAACTTCGTTGACGAACTCGTCCTCAAGGAACTCGAACTCCTGCGCCTGCCGCCGTCCGCCCCGTGTTCTGATGGCGAGTTCATCCGCCGGGCGTTCCTGGATACGTGCGGCATCCTACCCAGGTCGGAGGAAGTGCGTTCGTTCCTGGCGGACGCCGATCCGAAGAAACGGGAAAAGCTCATTGACCGGTTGCTGGATCACCCGGCGTATGTCGATTACTGGTCGCTCAGGTGGTCAGATCTGCTTCTCGTGTCGAGCCGCAAGCTCCCTCAGCCGGCGATGTGGGCGTTCTACCGGTCGGTCCGGCAAGGGGTGGCCGACAACGAACCGTGGGACAAATTCGCCCGGCGCGTCGTGACCGCGTCCGGCAGCACTCTGACCAACGGAGCAGGGAATTACTTCGTCCTTCACAAAGATGTGAGCGACCTCGCCGAGTCGACTGCGGTGACGTTCCTTGGCACCTCGATCACCTGTGCCCGGTGCCACAATCATCCGCTGGAGAAGTGGACTCAAGACGAATACTGGGCATTTGCCAACCTGTTCGCACGGGTCTCCTTGAAGAACGGCGATCGATCGGGCGAGGTGCTGGTCCAGAGCCGGCCAGATGGCGATGCCCTCCACCCTCGCCGCGGGGTGCCGGTGCCGCCAAAGCCACTTGATGGGAAGCCGCTCCCGCTTGATAGCCCGGCTGATCGCCGGGCCGCGTTCGCCGACTGGCTCACTGCGCCGGAGAATCCGTACTTCGCACGGGCATTGGTCAACCGTGTGTGGAAGAATTACATGGGACGCGGGTTAGTCGAGGCCGAAGATGATCTCCGTGAGACAAACCCGCCGAGCAACCGAGAGCTTCTTGATGCTCTTGCTGCGGACTTCGTGAAACACCGGTTTGATGTCAAGCACCTGATGCGAACGATCCTCAACTCGGCGGCTTACCAGCGGTCATCCAAACCACTCCCGGCCAGTGCGGCGGACGACCGGTTCTACTCGCGGTATCTTGTCCGGCGATTGCCGGCCGAGATTATCCTGGATGCCTACTCGGATCTGACCGGTGTGCCGACCCCCTTCACTCAGTTGAAATCGGCCGGTGGAGACGCAGTCAGCCCCACGGGGAGTTACCCGGCGGGAACACGGGCAGTGCAACTTCCCGATTCTTTGGCGGATTCGCGATTCCTGGAAGCATTCGGTCGGGCCGAGCGAACCCAGACCTGCGCCTGCGAGCGGACCGCGGATGCCAGCGTGGGTCAGGCACTTCATCTCAATAATGGGCATACTCTGAACGAAAAGCTTCGTAGCGGAACCTCGGTCGTGTCCGGTTGGCTGGCGACCAAGCAGACGGACCCCGAGATTGTCGACCGGGTGTTCCTGTCCGCCCTCAGTCGTGAGCCAACGGCCGGGGAACGTGCTAAGTTTCTGACGATTCTCGCGGAAAGCGCGAAGGATGGCCCAGCGGCTCGCCGCGAAGCGGTCGAGGATTTTGTCTGGGCCATCCTGACTGGCCGCGAGTTCCTGTTCAACCACTGACTCGCCTGAATTGGAGCTGACAGTTTGCAGTTTGCAGCCAAGTGATATGAACGAACTGGCCATTACCGCACCACTATCCCGAAAGGAGCCTCGCCCGTGGACCCGTACAACCCGAACGCCTTCGACCCTGACGCTTTCGGACCGGACGGCCAGCCCCCTCAGCCGCAACCACCCCTGCGCGAGGATATCGGCACATATGGCAGTAACACGATCGATGGGATGAATGTCATCGGGGGCACCGTGGACGGGGTGGACCTTGTGACCAGTGCGGCCAGCGGAATTGGCGATGTGGCTTCGGGAGCGGCCGACCTTGCGGGCGACGTGGCGTCTGGGGCAGCGGATGCTGTCGGCGGGCTCGCTGAAGGAATCGGGGCCGTGGCCGAGGGTTGTGGAAGTTGCTCGCTCGCCGTTCTGGTGATGCTGTTCGTGGCGATCAGCACGGCCTTTGCGCTTGCCCGGTAAGGCAGGCGGGGGGAGAAAATCGACCAGAGGGATTGGGTGCCACGGGCGGGGGAGGTCATCTCCGGCCGTGTCCCGCAGAATTGTGTGTCCTGTGACAGCAGATAGTCAAGATGGCGTAACCGATCGGGCTCGAAGCCTCGAAGAGG
>PLDW01000237.1 GCA_003136315.1 Gemmataceae bacterium
TGTGACGCCTTCACGGGCGGACTTGCCGCCCGTGGCACCCGATCCCACTGGGAGATTTTCTCTCACCTACTGCCTCACTCGACTGGTGTGGGCAGCGTGGCTTCGTTGTGGATCGTTTCGGGTGATGGCTCCGGTGTCTCTGGCGTCGCAATTCCCTGCGCTGGGAAGAAATCGTTGCGAGTCAGTCCCAGCCCTCCGATCAGTTCATTCGCGATCACCTGGATATTGGGGTGATCGTCATCTAGGGCCGCAGCCAGCACAGCCCGGATCTCCGGATCGTCAGGAGTGTCTGCCGCCAGCGACCCGGCTGCCACGAGCCGCACCCGGCCGTTCGAGTCCGCCAGTCTGCGACGAAGCGCAGCGCGGGCTTGAGCTTCTGGGACCCGGCGCAGAGCCGTGGCCGCGTTGAGTCGAAGTCCGTCTCCCCCGGTCTCGGCTGCCTCAATCAGATCCGGGACGGCATCGGCGGGGACCGGATCCAATAGCGAAAGCAGGTGTGCAGCGTTCGCCCGGACCTGCTCGATCGGGTCGCGGAGAGATTCGACGACCACCTGCACAGCATCGTCTGGTAGGGCGGTCAACTTCATCAACCCACCGGACGCCACCATCCGAATCTTCGGATCAGGGTCACGAAGTCCGGCCGCGAACACTCCGGCCGCGGCTGGCGGCTGAATCAAGGCCAGGGCTCGCATGGCTGCGGTCCGCAAGTCGATGTCGCCCTCACGGGCAGCGGCCGCAAGTTCCGGTTCTGCAGCGGCAGCAGCCGGGCCGATCCGTCCGAGCGCCGATGCCGATGCGGTCTGAACGAGCGCATTCGGTGCCCCCTGGAGTCGGGCTCTGAGCGCCGGAAGAACCGCGTCGATGCTGGCGAGCGACGAGGCCAGCCGGATCGCGCGGGTCGCGACCTCGTCGTTCCCATCGTTGAGCAGGTCAAGGAACACCCCCGGGTCTACGGTCACCCCGGGCCACCCACCGACGGACTCAATTGCCACCGCCCGAACCAGCGGGTCCGGGTCGGTCAGCCCGACCCGGACGGCGGCAACGGTGTCTGGGGTCGGCTCGCCAAGCCCAGCCACTGCGCGGATGGCTTTGGCCCGGACGCCAGGATCTTCATCCCTGGCGGCCACCTCCAGCGCTGCCCGTGCCTCGTCGGCCTTGACCCTCCCGAGCGCTTCGGCCGCGTTTGCCCGAACCAGCGGATTGGCGTGTCGGAGCGAACGGAGTAGCGCCGGTGCCGCGTCCTCGGCTGCCTCGCCCATCTGGCCGAGCGCCTCCGCAGCGAGCGCACGAACCCAGTTGTCCTCATCCCGAAGCAGACGGACAAGCCCGGGTACAGCGATCTCGGCCACACCGTTCCCGATCTTTCCCAGGGCTTCGGCGGCCTTCCCCCGGACATGGTCATTCCGGTCCGTGAGCGCTGCGACCAGTGAGGGTGCCGTGTCTTCGGCAATCTCTCCAATCACCCCGAGTGCCTCGGCAGCCTGTGCCCGAACGACATTGTCCCCGCTGGAAAGCCCCCCCACCAGTAGCCGCGTCGACTCCTCCCCGAGCACCCCAACCCGGTTCACCGCCTCGGCGGCAGCGGTCCGCACAGACTCGTCGCGATCCTGGAGGAGAGGCACGAGTTCGCAAACGGCGTCCGCAGCAGCCGCACCATAGGCGCCGAGCGCAGTGGCGACGGCAACTCGCACTTCGGGATTGGGGTTGGTGAGGGCCGTGATGAGGGCAGGAATCGTCAACTCGTCCCTGGCCTGGATCAGGCCGAGCGCTTCTGCTGCCCGGCGTCGGACATCATCCGAGTCCTCCCCGAGAACTCTCGCCAGGTCTGCGGCAGCGTTCTCAGCGGATCGACCAATTCGACCCAGCCCGATCACCGCCTCGCACCGGACTACCGCAGACTCGTCCATCAGCGCCTTGCGAAGAGTCTCGACACAGAGCGGAACGACCTCGGCCAGGGGGATGGCGAGTGCGACTTCTGCTCTCCGTACCCACCGGAACGGCAGTCTGCGAACGAGCCTCGCTGCCGGAATTCGGTTCAGCCAGCCGAACCGATGATGCCAGCGGCCTTGCTGGGTGCGGCCATCAACTGGCCGCTCGCGACTTGTTGCAACGGCCTCGCCCGTCAATCCCAGCGCTTCGACAGCCGCCGTGCGGACCGTTTCCGAATCGTCCTTCGCCAGGCGGATCAACGGCCCGACCGCGGAAGCTGCACGAAGCAACCCAAGCCCCTTCGCCACAACCGCCCGGATCGATTCCTGAAGATCGTCTGCATGGCGGATCAAGCCCGGGATGGCAGTCGGGCCGATCGAGGCGAACACCAGCGGGATCTGATCCCGCTGCTCCCTGGTCAGTGGGCCAAGTGAGCGCAGGGAGTCCAGCATGGGGAGGAGCGCCGTCGGCCCGAATTGTGGGAGGGCAACCCGGGCCCGATCGTGGATGGAGGCGTGGGGACTCCAGAAATCGGTGACCGTTTCGGCCAGGAGGCGGCCCTCCCGAACCGACGCGAACACCTGTTGGAGCAGGACAAGGGTGAAGAACGATTTGAACGCCATCAGCATCGTGCTGGCGGGCCAGTATGCCGGCCGGATGATGCTGACACTCAGATATTGCCGCGTCTGGGCGAGGTCGAGGACATCGACCACTCGAAGCAAGTGGACCAGGGCGTAGGCCAGGAAATCGAGAAACACCGCCTCCTCATCCTGACCCGAGAAGGTGTACCAGGATCGCCCGAACCAGGTGTAGAGTGCGTAGTTCAGTTGGACAAAGCCAAGAAGGGTGCCAACCGCAGACACCACCAGGAGCATCACACCGGCTCGTTCACCATATCTCGCTACATTCGCCGCCAGTTGCTGCCCCTTGAGCGGGTTGTGAACAGCCTTATAGCCGCGAGCAACCTCGTATCGCTCAAACGAAAGGTACATGTATGCGAGGCAGGTGACGAGCCCTAGCCCAAGGAGGCTCAGAGCGATCAGGACGGTAATGAAATCGAGGTCAATCGCGTGAGCGAGGTGCCCGGCGAGAACGAGCCCGGCAACCATCACCGCGATCCCCTGCCAATCGGCCCATGAGAGGAGAGCTTCCCAGACTCGAAATCCCCCCAACACGGATTTTCGCACCGCCCAACCGAACGCTCCGAGAACCCAACTGATCACACCGAACTGATAAAGGAGGCCAGCCACCACACCCAGCAGGGCGAGTGTCAGCAGGATGAGGTAGGCAGAGTGAAGATGGTTGATGAACATCGGGATCGGGGGCTCCCACTGGGGGTTGAGTCCTTTCATTATTGCAGATGAAGTGCCATTCGGGGTACGACGATTCACGATGCGGGGTAGGCGCGAGCGTCATAATCGCGCCAGGTCACTCCGGCACACGAATTGCAGTCGTTTCATGCACCTCGGGAGAAGGCACCATGACACTTGATCTGAACCACTCGATCGTGACGGATTATGACCCGTGGCTGAAGCCACCCTTGATCGTCCTCGCATTCGCTATCGTTTTGACGTTTTTCGCAATCTGCCGGGTATAACCACCAGTGCTACTCAGCGCTTCGGCTGTCGTGGGATTCGCCTGGAGGGGATGTTGAGGCGAATGATGCTTAAAATGAATAGGACTGAAATCATCGGACAATTTCGAATTTGAATACTCTATCGTATTTTCTACTAAAAAGTAATTTGGAAATTGCATCCAAGAAAACTTGATAATTTTTCACACTGAAAGCCAGAGATTCCTCAGCCTAGGTCACCTCTCTGGGGCGCCTTCAGGGTCAAGGATAGCAACATCGCGATTGAGAATTTCGACTCATCCCTTCTCTGGTCACCTCTAAGAACTCGTCCAAGATCAAAACCGAGTTTTTCGCCGATCAAACGAACAGGAGAAAAACAGACATTTTCTCCGTGTCCTGGGCATCCTGGGCCAACACGTCAGCGGTGTGGCCGGGGTTGAGTCCTCGAAACCCCTGCTGCGTGGGGATGGCGTGCCAGGGTTTCGAGGACTCAACCCCGGCCACCCGACATCGTTCCATGCTGGGCCAATACGAGCTGGAAGCCCCTGCCATCGATTACACGGTTGAGATTCTGGACAACTCCTCAGGCGGTGGGCAGGAGAAAGGATACCCGATTAGGGCGAGCGGCGCGGCCTCAGCCCGCCTGTGCTTGACCTAGAGCGTCTGCGACCCTTCAGTTCCAACCGGCGGCCTGACGGCTCGCCGCTCGCTCGGAACTCGGTCGCGAAACTCACCCGTCTATTCGCTCCTGCCCCCCGCCTAAACACAGGCCGCTCTCGGAAGTTCCGAGCCCGAGATCGCGGTTGCATGGCCCTGGTAATCAACACGTTCAGGCCGCCAATCAGGACACTCTATTAATCGGGACATGTTCGGAATGTGATAACATAGAGAATCGCCGCAATTTGAACGATCAAAGTTCCATTTTTTGAGTTGACCGATCCTACTGCCGTGGCTATTATCCAATTCATTACTCGATTAACTGATCCCATAACTCTGGCCGAACGAGCCAACGGAGTGCCACCATGCCCTTCTCCGCCCTGAGCCGCCTTGTCCGTCGCCTGTTCCGTTCGCCAACCACCCGACCGATCTCCAAGCCCGCGTTCAAGCCATCACTGGAGGCTCTCGACCTGCGGGCCATGCCAGCTCTGTTCACCTGGACCGATGCGACCGGGGATAACCAGTTCAGTGATCCGTACAACTGGGGGAATACTGCCGGTGTGCTCTCGATTCCCGGCCCGGGGGACGATATCCTCTTCCCCAACTTTGCCGGGGCTGGCGGCCCGGGAGGTCAGTCGGGGGGCACAACAGGTGCAGGCGGGCCGAGTGGTGGCTCGGCCGACTGTTATGGGATGCAATCGAGCTCAGGCGGGCCGTTTAACTCGATTACGCTGACGGCGGGATACACAGGAACGGTCACGGTGACGGGTCCGGTCCAAACCAACGCCTTGTATTTGAACAACGGCACAATCGACCAACCGGCTGGCGCTGGGAGCGACATCACCGTCCTGGGGGGTGCGACACCCAACGACAACACCTGGTGGCTCAACCCGGGTTGGGATGGCGGCTCGGACTTCTACTGGACCGGCGGGACGCTCGACAGTACCAATAGCGGGGCCACTCTGCATATCACCGGATCGAGCACCATCGCTGTGATCGCCCCCCAGAACGCAGGAAGCCAATCCACGGGCGACACACTCAGTTTCGAGGGAGGCGCCACAGCCTACTTCCTCCCCGGTAACGTGAACTTTACCGGCGGCGATGGGATCGACATTGCCGAGGGTAGCAGTGTGGAGGATATGCCCACCCCGAAAGCGGTAGTCACCAAGTCGGAGGTCAATAAGACAGACACAAACCTCCAGATCAAGGACCTGGGATCCTACACAGTGACCGGACCTGGGTCTGCTACTTCTGACCTCCCCATCACCATTCCCACCGGAATATTAAGCGTTGTCTCTAACGCAACTGCGACGTTTCAGGGTGATATCTTCGTAAATGGAATGGCTCCGCTTTCACTCGGATCTGTGGTCAATAGCGGCGGGACGGTGATCATCGAATCGGGCTCAACGCTCGAGGCCGAGCAGGGAATGACACAAGCCTCGGGCATGCTGCGGTTAAACATCACTCAAAACGAAGGGGTTGCCACGCTGGATGGGGATCTGCTGGTCGGAGGTGGAACCGTCCAGTTCACCTACGTCCAGGTTCCACTCGACGGGCCAAAAAGCAATCTGAAGGCCAAATTTGTCGTCACTGGTGACGTGATCTGGTCCGGTGGCACCTACATCCCGTGGATCGATGTCGGTCATCCCGGGGATGGGTCGAGGTGGATCGTCAAGGGGTCGATGACTACCACCAGTAATGCAACGATTGCCCCACAATTTATCAATGCCAAGAAACATCCGAATGTTAAGGGACAATGGCCGATCATTATTACTAAGGATGGGTTTATTCACGGACCATTGCCAGCCTTTGTTGGCGCGGGATTTAAGCTGTACGATAGTGGTACCGAAATCGCCGTCAAGAGATAAACAAAATTACGATTCAATAAAGAGGTATATCAATGAGGCTGATCCTTGCAACCATAATCGGTCTGAGTATTACGCTCGTTTTTTTTCCCATCTCAGATCAGACGGACCGAGCCACCCCGGCCACCCCGCGTGAGGTGGCGCCGGAACCGGGCCTGCGAACCCCTAGCAATGGGGAGTCTTTCCGGGGGACTGTAACCGAGCTAACCCGTGAAACGATCACCCTCCATTTGGTCACCGGAAAACTCAGATCGTTCCCGCTGGGTATGGTTCTGAAATCTGGCCACTATTACGAAGGGGAACACCCCGACACGTATCGATTGGCAGATGTCAAGGTCGGCGATCAGGTTACGATCTCCTGCCTTGAGCTGAACGGGGAACTTCGGTGCGAGACGATCTGTATTCGCCGGCGTCCCGGCGGCCGAGTTCCCCCGTGTCCAGACGAAAAACCAGACACGTATTTGAAGTGGCACGAACGTGCGAACGCTTATCAGGATTTCGAGGAGAAGGGCATCCCGCTCCCTGCCAAATTCGACCCCAGGAGAATGCCCGGGACAGTGAACGGGATTCCGGTCCCAGCCTGGATGCTCCAACCACCCGGTTTGGTACCCGGCGCGTTCCCAGGCGTCCCACCTCCTCCCAAAATCGACCCGCCACCCAACGTCAATGGTGGCTGAGCGAGACAGACACTGAACTCGTGGCCGACAGGTTCGTAGCCGACACTTTCTGGATATCACTCAACCGAGGTATCACCGATGCTCATTCTCGCAACCACGCTCGCTCTGAGTGGTACCCTCGTCCTCTTTCCCCTCCCGGCTCAGCCGAGCCGAGCCACCCCGGCCACCCCGCGTGAAGTGGCGCCGGAGCCGGGCCTGCGAATCCCGATCAATGGGGAGTTCTTTCGGGGAACCGTGACAGAACTGACTCGCGACACGATTACCCTTCGCTTGAATACAGAGGAACTCCGCTCGTTCCCGGTGGGCATGATCCTGCGATCCGGAGGGTTCTGGGAAGGGGAACACCCTCGGACGTACCGACTGGTCGATGTCAAGGTCGGAGATCGTATGAGTATCACCTGCTTGAAGCTGAATGAGGAACTCCGCTGCGAAACGATCTGCATCCAGCGCCGTCCCGGCGGGCGGGTTCCTCCGTGCCCGGATGAAAAACCCGACAGTCTCCTGAAGTGGCACGAACGCGCGAACGCTTATCAGGACTTTGAGGAGCAGGGTATCCCGCTCCCCGCGAGGTTTGACCCGAAACAGGGGCCGGGTAGGCTCAACGGCAAGCCGGTCCCGCTATGGATGTTCCAACCACCAGGTGTGCGACCCGGCGCGTTCCCAGGCGTACCACCTCTGCCCAAAAGCGACCCGCCACCCAACCGCAATGGCGGCTGAGCGAGACACGCGCCGATCTCGTCGCCGATGGGTTCGTATCCCACACTTGCTAGGGATCGCTCAACCGAGGTATCACCGATGCTCATTCTCGCAACCACGCTCGCTCTGAGTGGTACGCTCGTCCTCTTCCCTATCCCGGGTCAGCCGGGCAAAGCCGCGCCCACCCCACCGCGTGAGGTGGCACCGGAGCCAAAGCTCCGATTGCCAGTGAATGGGGATTTTTTCCGGGGAAACGTGACAGATTTGACGCAGGACACAATCACCCTCCGCCTGCACACAGACGAGATCATGAAGTTCCCCATCGGCTCGATCCTGCGATCCGGGAAATACTGGGAAGGGGAGCAGCCGGCAACATACCGGTTAGCGGATGTCAAGGTCGGCGATCAGCTGTTGATGTACTGTCTTGAGCTAAACGGAGAACTTCGCTGCGAGACGATTTGTATCCGTCGCCGCCCCGGCGGGCGAGTGCCTCCATGCCCAGGCGAACCACCAGACCGTAACCACAAGTGGCACGAACGCGCGAACGCTTATCAGGACTTTGAGGAGAAGGGCATCCCACTACCAGCAAAGTTCGACCCAAGGAACATGCCTGGGACAATCAACGGCATCCCGGTTCCAGCCAGGTTGCTCCAACCCGGCCCGCTCCCAGGCGTCCCCCCTCAGCCCAAAAAAGACCCGCCCCCCAACGTCAATGGTGGTGGCTGAGCGAGACATGCACCGAACTCGTGGCCGATGGGTTCGTAGCCCACACTTGCCAGGGCCGGACTCTCACCTGGAGAACACTCATGGCACTCGCACTCGCAGTCATGATCAGCTCGGCTACCCTGGCAATGCAAGTCCCGGCTCCTGCTCCGGCCCCCTCCCCGCATCGACGATCTCGATCAAGGTGGCTCCGTGGCCGCGCATCCGGGAGCCAATCGTTGGGGAACGATTCCGGGGAACCGTGACCGGAGTTGCCCGAGACTTGATCACGCTCAAACTCCAGAACGGGCAAACGCAGCGGTTCCTGATCGGGTCGTGCCTGGCCTCGGGTGGGTTCTTCCCCGACCAATATCCCCGAACCTACCGTCTCTCCGACGTGGCGGTTGGGGATACGATCCACATTTGTTGCCTGGAGTTGAACGGGGTACTCTGATGCGAGACGATCTGCATCCACCGCCGCCCCGGTGGGCGGGTTCCCCCGTGCCCGGGGGAGGAGGCCAACGACTCCAGGCCGTGGCATGAAAGGTGCAACGCTCATCAGGACTTCGAGGAGAAGGGCATCCCGATACCAGCGAAGTTTGACCCGAAACAGGGCTTGGGATGGCTGAACGGGAAGCCGATCCCGCAGTGGATGATCCCGCCACCCGGTGCGTTACCTGCCCCACTCCCAGGCTTCCAACCTCCTCCAAAAATAGACCCGCCACCCAGCATCAAAGGCGGCTGAGCGAGACAGGCACCGAACTCGTGGCTGATGGGTTCGTAGCCCACACCTGCTGAGTATCGCTCAACCGAGGTATCACCGAGGATTCCCCACCGATGCTTACGAGCCAATAATGGATCAACTGAAGTAGTCCACTGCCGTTGCTTTGTGCTTGTCGGTGAGAGGAACCCGGGCGTCGGAGATCAGATCGTGAACCACCGCAGACGGGGTTCGCTTCCGAAGTCGACTCTCGGGTTTCAGGATGAGCCGGTGGGCCAGAACCGGTTGGGCCATCTTCTTCACGTCGTCCGGAAGAACGAAGTCCCGGCCACCCACCGCCGCCAGTGCCTGGGATGTCCGGTAAAGAGCGATCGACGCCCGGGGGCTCCCCCCGAGCAGGACATCCTCGTGCTCCCGGCTGGCGTGGACCACCTCCAAAATGTACCGCTTCACCTTCTCATCGATGTGGATGTCCCGAATGGCCTCCTGACACGCCAGCACATCATCCGCAGGAACGACCGGCTTCAGGTCGTCGATCGGATGCCCCTTCTGAAGCCGGTTCAGCATATTCGACTCTTCTTCAAATGTCGGGTAGCCAAGACTGAGCCGGATGAGGAACCGGTCGAGCTGGGCTTCCGGAAGCGGGAAGGTGCCTTCCTGGTCGATCGGGTTCTGGGTCGCGATGACCAGGAAGGGTGGCTTCAGGACGTAGGTCTGGCCGTCCGCACTCACTCGCCGCTCACCCATCGCCTCCAGGAGTGCGGCCTGGGTTCGTGGGGTTGCCCGGTTAATTTCGTCGGCCAAGAGAGTCTGGGCGAACACCGGACCGGGTCGGAACTCGAACTCACCGGACTTTTGGTTGAAGATTGAGACCCCGGTCACATCCGACGGAAGCAGGTCCGGGGTGCATTGAAGCCGCTTGAAGGTACACCCCACGCTCCGGGCCAGTGCCCGAGCAAACATGGTCTTCGCGACCCCCGGGACGTCTTCGAGGAGGATGTGCCCTTCACAGAAATAGGCAGCGACCGCCAGCGCCAGTTGCGGCTTCTTGCCGATAATCACTTTCTCGATGTTGGCGATGATCCGGCCTGCCGTCGCTGCCACGTCGATCTGACTCATACCGACCTTTCGTTCCGACGGGGTCACGGATTCGTTCCAACCGGGGCGGGGGCTGCCCGGAGACGCGGACGCAGCAAGCCCCGGTCGCGAATGAGACGCCCACGCGCCAGGGCTGTTCCACCCAGCAGCAGGATTCCACTCAACTGATCACGATGCCACTCACCCCAGGTGTTCCAGCCAGACCCGCAGATCGTTCCCATACTCGCTGGCCAGGTCACCCTTTACCAGTTGCCGGTGGAATGCCCCCGCACCCTTCCGTCCGAGATCGGCGGCTTCGGCGTCGGGGAACCGCTTCTCCGGGTCAGCCGCGACCAAACGACGGCAGAGCCAGACGAGCAGGTCACTCCCGACCACCTCGGCCGGGAGCAACTCCCTGATCCGCTGTTCGAGCGTCCGCTTGGCCTCCAGGAGCGGGGTATATCCTGTCACCCCTTCGAAGGGGGACTGCCCCGCGAGCATCTCGATCAGGATGTAACCCAGGCTGGCGAGGTCCGACTGAGGAGTGACCCCGCCGCCTTCCAGTACCTCCGGTGCCGCATACAACGGGGACCACACCCGCCGGCCCCCGGCCAGTCGCACATCGACTGCCGACCCGATGTCAACCAACTTCGCTGCACCGGTCCGCTTGAGCATCACGTTCGACGGCTTGATATCACCGTGTGTGATCCCCTCCCGGTGGAGCGCAGCCAGGGCCGCCAGGCAATCCCGGACAATGTGGATTGCCACCCCGGGTTTGACCAGCGGCTGGATCGGGCCTGCCGTCAGAATCACGTCTTCAACGTAACGAAGGTGAGCGGGGTCGAGACTCGTCCGTGTTCTCTCCACGGTTTCCAGCGTCAGCACTTGCCGGAGGTCGTACCCATCCACCCACTCCATCCCCATGACCCGTATCCCGCTGTGGGAGACGAAATCGTGAATCGAGACGAGATTCTCGTGCTGGACAGTTGCAACCCGTGCTGCAACAGCCGCCACTCGGGCCATGTCCTCCTCGTAGGCTCCCGCCTCGCGATAGGTCTCTGGCGAAAAGACCTTGAGGGCCACCGGAAGGGTGAACCCATCGGCCCCCTGGCGGCGAGCCAGGAACACCACCCCTTGCCCACCCTGACCGAGTACCCGCAGGTCGTGTGACCGGGTACCCCAGGTCAACTCGCGAGTGCCCAGTACAGCCCGATAGCGGGCCAGGAGGTCGGCGGGGGGAGAGCCAGCGACGCGGGGACGCTCCGCGGACTGGTGCGAGCGGGTAGACTCCATATCGATCCCGGAGAGGGTGGGCCGGCTGTCGCCGCGGGAATCGGCCATTATAGGACACCGATACCGACCTGTCCTCCCGGAATGACGTTAATCCAGTGTGAGTTGTGAGTTCCAGCTCAATGCGCGACCATCGCGGCTTCCAGGGTATCATCGTCTCGGGCGTGGGTGGAAGGAAGTCGCTGTGTTGCCCACACCTGTGCGGGACGTGCATCGACCCGTCGGTTGGCATCTCACGAAGAAAGTGGCATCGGGTGCCAACGCGATCAGTCGGGTCGAGTTTAACAAATGGTGAGGATCAACGGGACCGCGCGCGAGAGGGAGGTTGTGTAATCCGAACTGTCGAAAATGTCAATTTTTCCGGAATTGCCCTTGCGGAGTCCCGCGGCGTCTGGTTTGATAGTGGAAGTCATGTTACGAAGGTCAGTTGTTCCACCACATTCATCTTGAATCAAAGCGATCTTTGTTTTTGCTTAAGCCATCGATTATCTGGTTGATCCAGACAGCACCGGTCGAATACTTGGTCTGCTCTCTGGTGTCGTTTCTCTCTCACGGTTCGCATGGCAGAGTGAAGTCGTGCATGACGTTTGGGAGACCCCAGCAAAGCCCATTCCAGCGGAAGTACCCTGGCCATGATTTCTCGATTTCTGTGCCTCACCTTGATGCTTGCAGCGATCTTCATGGCGGGCGTATCGCCCGCCCGCGAGGAGACGCCGAAGGCTCCGCCGCCACGAATCAAGCGTCTGTCGAGTGCGGAAATCGAGCGGCTCATTGATCGGCTCGGGAGCGCAGACTACCGCGAACGCGAGTCGGC